>NZ_JASKLY010000009.1:0-321333 GCF_030125545.1 Arthrobacter sp. zg-Y1219 | reverse complement strand
CCGCCCCGTTGGCCGGCCGCGGGGGGCGGGGCCCGCCGCCGTCGGGGGGGCCCCGGGCCCCCCGCGGCACCCTAGGCTGAGCGCCATGACAGCCTTGATCTCCCACACGTCATTCGACAGCCTCGATGCCTTCGCCCAGTCAGAGTTCTGGGCCAACGTGCTCGGTTTCCACGACGACCCTGAGGATCCGAACGCGCCCGACGACGACGAGTGCATGATCTCCTCCCCGGACGGCACCCAGCGGCTGCTGTTTATTAACGTTCCGGACACCAAGCAGATCAAAAACCGTGTGCACCTGGACCTGCAGCCCGCCGAGGGCACCCGGGACCAGGAACTTCAGCGGCTGCTGCGGCTGGGCGCCCGTGAGGTTGACGACAGGCGCCTCCCGGACGGAACGGGCTGGGTGGTGCTCGCCGATCCTGAGGGCAACGAATTCTGCATCCTGCGCAGCGACGCCGAGCGCCGGGCCTCAGCGGCAGAGGGTTAGAACGTTGATCGCCCCCCCCGGATCGTGGCGGCCGGGACCGTTTCACCGGTTGCTGGCCCGCGGCGCCCCGATGCCGGGATCGATCTGGAACGGCCCGGACGCGGAGGGCCGCACGTCGAAATCGAAGATCGCCGTCGGAAGATAGACCGTGGAGCAGGAGTTCGGTATGTCCACCACCCCGGAGAGCCGGCCCTCGATCGGTGCGGCGCCGAGCAGCAGGTAGGCCTGCTCCGGGCTGTAGCCGAACTTCGTGAGGTAGTCGATGGCGTGCAGGCAGGCCCGCTGATAGGACAGGTGCGAGTCAAGGTAGCGCTGCTCGCCGTCGAGCGTCACGGAGGTGCCGGAGAACGCAATCCACTCGCTGAACTGCGGATCCGTGGTTCCGGGCATGAAGACCGCGTTTTCCTGCACCCCGTAGGTGTCCATGCCGCCCTTGATGATGTCCACCCGCAGGTCGATGAAGCCGCCCATCTCGATGGCGCCGCAAAAGGTGATTTCGCCGTCGCCCTGGGAAAAGTGCAGGTCGCCGACGGAGAGGTTCGCGCCGTCCACAAACACCGGATAGAAAATCCGGCTGCCCTTGGAGAGGTTTTTGATGTCCTGGTTGCCGCCGTTTTCCCGCGGGGGAGCGGTGCGGGCGGCTTCGGCGCCGACCCGTCCCCACTCGTCGGGCGGCAGGCCGCCAAGCACTGCGTGTTCCGCCTCGGGCGGCAGCGCCAGCGGGGGCACCCGGTGCGGGTCGGTGGCGATCAGGTCGCCCTCGCGCTTGTTCCACTTCGCGAGCAGAGCGGCCGACGGCGCGGTCCCCATCAGGCCTGGATGGATCAGCCCGGTGAAGGAGACACCCGGTACGTGCCGGGAGGTGGCTCTCTGGCCCGTGAAATCCCAGATGGCCTTGTATGCGTCGGGGAACTGCTCGGTCAGGAAACCGCCGCCGTTCTCGCGCGCAAAGATCCCGGTGTAGCCCCAGCCCTGGCCCGCCAGCGGGCCGGTGTCCTCCTGTGGAATGGGCCCGACGTCGAGGATGTCCACCACCAGCAGGTCGCCGGGCCGGGCGCCCTCCACCGCGAACGGGCCGCTGAGCTTATGCACGGTCAGCAGCGGAGCGTTGAGGATGTCCTCGGCCGAGTCGTCGTTGACGATGGCGCCGTCGAACCATTCCCTGCAGTCCACCCGGAAGGACTCACCGGGCTTGAGCACCGCCACCGGCGGAATCTCCGGATGCCACCGGTTGTGGCCCAGCTGTTCCTGGTCTTCGAACTTCTTCGACGAATCAAGGGGAAAGACGACCTTGGGCATGGCAACTCCTTAGCTGGGGGCGGATTCTGGCGGGTTAGTCGGGGCGGGGCAGCTTCCGGTGGAGCGGGTTGGTGGTGATATTGCCGCGGCGGCCGCCGGGGCGCGGTCCTGCTGGACGGGGCCCGTCGGCGGGGGAACGGACGACGGCGGGCTCTGCCGCCGAGCGCTGCGTGCTCTCGATCAGCCGGTAGGCGCTGGAATAGGCGCGGGAAAGATGAGGTGCCGTGAACCGCCGCGGCGCTGGTGCTCCGCAGACGGGGCAGGGGAGGGAGCCGGGTGCTTCGCCCATGGCCAGGGAGGCCTCGAAGTCTGAACCGGCTGGGTGGTCGGAGCAGTCCGGGCAGCGGTACGCGTAGAGCGGCATGGCGTTCCCTTTCGGCAGCGGCGGGAGAGCGCGAATCGGAATCTGCGGTGCTGCTCCGGCTTGCCGTCAGCCTAGGGAGGGGTTTGTTGCGAGTCAACGGTGGGCTTCAGGATGACAGGAAGGACGATAAGTCACAGTGCCGCGGTCGCCATAAGCCGCTGCAGAAGTTCATCACCTTGCCGGTGCGGTTATTTCGACATCCAGAGGGCATGCCTTTCGGGAAGTCCAAATTGTCGAAGAATGGTGACTGAAAGCACATCAAGAATGCCCTGGGGTAAAGTCAGCTGCATTGTCGAGTGGAATCTCCGTCGTGATATTTGCCGGCCGGCACGCGGGGTTGCAGCGCCGGCGGGATTGGGGGGATCCGGGCTGGAAGCATGGGCTGCTGCGCTGCATGACGGTTCGGTGTGGAGTGCGGCCGGTGCCAAGAAACAGATAAAAGCCACGAATTATATCATGGTAATAGAGGCAGAAAGCAGGGTGCACATCCCATTGTCGTGATAGCAGCCGTTTATGTCTTTTGGGCTAAGGTTGGACGTTATGAATTCTGACCCTTTACGTCCCAGCCAAGCGGCAGGCAGCACCGACGGGGCAACCGTTTCCGGCTCTCCGGAGAGCAGACACCCCGGGCGCCCCGTTGAACGTGTGAAAAAAGCGCTGCGCACTGCTGCTTCCGCCCCAGCGCTCAGCCTCCATCCCGGGCTGGTCCCGGGCATCAGCGTTGAGGACACTGGGGTCAACTATCCGACCCGGCGCGGTGTGTTCATTTTTGCCATGGCCATCTCTCTCGCCGTTCTGGCGTGGGCGATTTTTGCGCCCAGCAACCTCAGTTCCGTGGGCACCGGCATACAGGGCTGGGTGGTTGTGCATTTCGGCTGGCTGTTTAACGCCACCATGGTTGCCGCCGCGATCTTCATGCTGGTGGTAGGCTTCGGGCCGACCGGCAAGATCCGGCTGGGGGCCGACGACAGCACGCCGGAGTACTCCACCACGTCCTGGGTCTCCATGCTGTTCGCAGCTGGTCTGGGCATCGCGCTGATCTTCTACGGGCCGATGGAACCGCTCAGCCATTTCCTTTCCCCGCCGCCCTCGACCGATGCCGAGGCTGGCAGCTCCGCCGCCATCCTGCCGGCTATGTCGACCACCTTCCTGCACCAGGCCAGTCTCGCCTGGATCATCTACGCCCTGGTGGGCGGCGCCCTGGCCTACGCCTCTTTCCGGCGCGGCCGGCTGCCGCTGATTTCGTCGCTGTTCGAACCGGTCTTCCCCGACGGCAACAACCGGGTGCTGGGAAAGATCATTGACGTTTCCGCCGTGCTGGTGACACTTTTCGGCACCGCGACCTCGCTGGGCATCGGCGCGCTCCAGATCCGCACCGGAGTCTCGATCATCACGGGCCAGGAGCTGGGCAACGGCTTCGTCGTCGTCGCCATCAGCCTCCTGACGGTTGTCTTCACGATCTCCGCCGTCGCCGGCATCAAGAAGGGCATCCGGCTGCTCTCCAACCTCAACATGACCCTGGTCATTCTGCTGACGCTCTTTGTCCTTCTGACCGGGCCGACGTTCTTCCTGCTCGATCTGCTGCCGGCCTCGCTCATCGCGTTTGTCGGCAACATGCCGGACATGCTGACCGTCTTCGCCGGCCAGGGTGCCGAGCAGGAGGACTTCCTGACCGGCTGGACCACCCTGTACTGGGCCTGGTGGATCTCCTGGTCGCCGTTTGTGGGAATGTTCATCGCCAAGATCTCCAAGGGCCGCACCCTGCGCCAGTTCGTCACCGTCGTCGTCTTCGTTCCCTCGGCAATCTCCATCGCCTGGTACACGGTCTTCGGCGGCACCGCCATCTGGATGAACCAGAACGGGGTGGACCTGACCGTGAAGGACAACGGCGAGAACGTCATGTTCGATCTGCTGGCCAACCTGCCGCTCAGCTCCCTGACGCCCATCGTGTGCATGCTCGCGATTATGGTCTTCTTCGTCACCGCCGCGGACTCGGCCGCCAACGTCATGGGCTCGATGTCCCAGTCGGGCCGGCCCGTGCCCTCGAAATCGGTGACCATCATCTGGTCGGTGGCACTCGGGCTGATCGCCATGTTCCTGCTGCTGGCGGGGGGCCACAACGCCCTCTCGGGACTCCAGGCCATCATGGTGACCTGTGCCCTGCCGTTCACCATCATCCTCGTCGGCGTGATGGTGTCCTGGGCCAAGGACCTGCGCAACGACCCACTGATGATCCGCCGCCGGTACGCGATGGAGGCCATCAGCGGCGGCGTGCGCCGCGGCATCGACGAGCACGGTGACGACTTCGTGTTCGGTACCTCGCACGTGCCGGAGGCCGAAGGCGCCGGCGCCGACTTTGAGAGCGACGACCCCGCCCTCACCGACTGGTACACGGACAACGTCCAGGACCCGGACGTCGTGGAGGGTCCGGAGGAGGAGCACTCGGACAAGGCGAAGGTCGGCGCCGTCGACTAGCGCTCTTTTCTAACTGAAAGCGGAAGCGGGAACCCTCGGGTTCCCGCTTCCGCTGTTTAAGCAGCCGTGCGCCGGTCAGGGAATAACTCTCCTGCGTCTGAAATACTCGCCGGATGGGTGCATGGGGACACGGAATTTTTGCCAACGATACTGCTGCTGACATTCGCGGGGAATACCGCGAACTTCTTGAGGACCAGGTTCCGGATGCGGAAGCGACCCGTCGTGTCATCGAGTCGTTTGCCTACCTCCGGGAGGACAGTCCGGCGGAGCTGTGGATAGCGCTGGCCGCGGCGCAGTGCCAGGTGGGCCGGCTGGACGACGCGGTGAAGGCTTCAGCGCTTGCTGTGATCGACCAACGAGCCGGGCTCGAGGAGTGGGTGGAGGCGGGACCGGCCGACCTCGCCCTACGCGTCGCGGCGCTCCAGGAACTGCGTGATCAGCTCACCGGTCCGCAACCCGCGCGGAAAACGCTCCGCCGGCCGTGACAGGACGCCCCGGGGTACCCGTCGGTGGCTGCCGCTACTAGCCTGTAGCGGTGGAAGGGAGCCACCGATGCAGAGGACCTATCCCGAGGGCGTGCCGAGTTGGATCGACACCGAGCAGCCCGACGTCGACGCAGCCGCTGACTTCTACGGCGAACTCTTCGGCTGGGAATTCGAGGACGCCATGCCGCCGGATGCGCAGGGCCGTTACCTGATAGCCAAGCTCGATGGCGCGGATGTCGGCGGGCTGGCCGGCAGCGATGAACCTGCCGCCGTGTGGAACACCTATGTTGCCGTCGACGACGCCGATGCCGCAGCGGGGCGGCTGGAGTCCGCGGGCGCCACGGTGACATCCGGGCCGGCCGATGCGGGGGAGGGCGGCCGTGCCGCCGTGCTGGCGGATCCGGAGGGCGCCGAGTTCCGCCTCTGGCAGGCCCGACGCCGGTTGGGGGCCCAAGCGGTGAACGTGCCCGGGGCGTGGAATTTCAGCGATCTGCATACTGCCGACATCGGTGCGGCCAGTGGGTTTTACCGGGAAGCGTTCGACTGGCAGGCCGACGACCTCGGTTACGGGTGGCTGATCCGCCGGCCCGGCTACGGCGACCATCTTGAGGCGACGGTCGATCCCGGCATCCGGGCGCGGCAAGCGGAGATCTTTGTCCCTCCCGGATTTGAGGACGCGATCGCCTGGTACGTGGATGCCGCCCCCAACGACCAGCCGCACTGGCATGTCACCTTCGCCGTAGCGGACCGCGACCAGACGGCTGCTCTCGCGGAGCGGATCGGCGCCAGCGTCCTGAGCCAGACCGGATAACAAAATGTTGGCACCAGGTCTCTTCGTCAGCTGATCGCAGGTCGCGGTTTCGGGCGCATATGTTCGCCGGAGGGCAGGTCGCGTGCAAGTGGAGAAGCTCAGAGGCTGATCGAAAGCCGTTACTTACAAAGCATCAGTTTGGATTTCGTCCTCCGGATCGATCGCCAGCGCCGCCGGCAACGGCAACCCATATTTGTCGCACAGGAATCTGGTCTGGCAATACCGTTGGGCGTCGGAAGCCACGTTGCCGAGGATCGCAGAATTCATACCAGCGCCGATGAGGACGCCGACGAGCGGGACAACTTTGGCGACGTTCTGAACTGGCACTCTGGCACCGGCCGGCCCCAGCTGCTGTATTAATTTCTCGAGGGCGGCCAAAAGACGGTGGTCCTGGCGGAGTTTCTGCGACCATTTGACGCGTCCCTTGACCGCGTCCGCAGCCCGTGCAGCATGACGCAGCGGCTCGGCTTTAGCCGCCTGCGCCATGAAGGATCGGTTTACCAGGCGCTGAATGAAGATCTGCTCAGCAGGGTCCTTCGCGTCGTAGCCGTAGGAGTACGCGATGCGCGATGCGATCGACGAGCTCAGAACCTGGATGACGAGGATGTCCGCCGTCATCGCCACGGGTATCCCGGCGACTGGGACCATAGCGAGCAGGCCCATGATGCCGCCCTCGAACGCGCCAGCGGTTCGCCACCTAAGGGCGTTCAAGGTCAGCAGTCGATCGCAAACCTTGAGGTCTTGCTGTTGCAGTTCGCTGAATATCCCGATGTTGAGGCCCCGCTTGCGAGCGAGCTTCTCGACGCTCTTCGGGTCGTTAAGCTCAAGGGCCCAGTCGTTCACCAGTTCCAGAAGCGCTGTAGCCCCTTCAACCGCCGGTCGCACGGACTTGATGGCGACGGCTTCGCCTGCGCGACGGATAGGGTTCATGACTGCCTCTGGCACGGCGTCCGAAACTCGGTTCGCGGCGTTGCCCGCTATCTCACCGCTGCGGTTGAGAGCGGTGCTCGCCCAGTTTGGCAGGCCGCGGCGGTTGTTGCGACGCTGCCAGTGCTTGTTGAGTGCCTCCCACACCTGTCCCTCGTACGTGCTCATCAGGGTTGGCCCGTCGAGAAGCGGGGCGGTGTAAGTGCTCATTCAAGCTCCGTTTTCACTTTTTGGCTGGTGAACCATGACGCTACCAGCCCGTCTACTGGATAACGCCAAGGCTGTTAGCAGGGTGTTCTAGTGCCGACGCCTACGACGTGGGAAGGACCGTGTTTCCCATTCTGCAAACATGGCTAGGGGGTGGCAGCCGGCAGACTCAGTCCCGTTTGCTCCTCACACCGCATCTTCGCAGTGAGATAGGTCGTCAGGTCCTCCTGGGTTTTGCCTTTGGCGAGGGAAATCTTCGTTGTCAATAATTCAATTTCTGTAACGTTGCGCATTACTGCCGCTTGGAGAGCCTCCTGGGTTATAGGTCCTTCCGCGTCGTAGCTAAGGAATGCCTCTTCGGCAGCGAGGTAAGCGTTCTGGCAGGGTGCGGGCATCGCCTGAACGGTTTCGGTAACTGTGCGCGTCACAATCTCAGGTTCAGGCGTGCCACCGTAGCCGATTGCCGCGCCTGCCACCAACGCAACAAGTGCGACGGCTCCGAATTTAGCGGCAGCTGTCCTTTTACCGGATTTGCGCGGAACCTCCGGCTGAGTCATCGTCAATTCCTGCGGGGGCGCTGGAGGGGAGTTGTCCGTGTAATTCAATGAAGCTTCCTTGCGGTCAAGTCGGAACGGGCTGAGAAGGCTGCTGCCCGTTTGTTGCTTAATCATTATCCGCTGAGAGTTTGCCAACTTAATTCGGTATGTTTCCGTGAGAGGCGCCCTGACCGAGGCATTTCACCGCAGCTTTGCGATCAACCGGATGGGTGAACCGTCCGACATCGCCAAGGCGGTGGTCTTTCAGGCCTCCGATTACGCCGGCTGGATTACCTGCACCGATCTCCTGGTCGACGGCGGGACCCACCTGCGGGGGATGCCGGACTATGCCGGCCATCTCCGCGGCGGGACGGGCTAATTCCGGGCGGGACGTTGACCGCTGGCCGTGGCGAGACCACAATCGCACTGTCCAATCGGACGGGTTCCTGACAATAAGGGGAGATCGCCGATCATGGCCGAGAAGAAAATCGAGCACCCCACCGTGGAGGAACGGGTTGCAAAGGGCAGGGGAAGCCGGGAAAAGACTCCCCGCTCCAGCCACGCCGGTTGGAAGCCCGCCCCCGACCGGCCCGATCCGGTCGCGCTCCTGGAGGAACAGAACCTCACCCGGGATCAGGATCTCGTACCGGTGCGGCACGGCCGGATGCTGGCCTCCCCGTTCACGTTCTACCGGGGCGCGGCCAAGATCATGGCCGCAGACCTGAAGGACACACCCCGGGCCGGCCTGCGCGTCCAGTTGTGCGGAGACGCCCACCTGTCCAACTTCGGACTGTTTGCCTCGCCGGAGCGAAACCTGCTGTTCGGCCTGAACGATTTCGACGAAACCCTTCCGGGGCCGTTCGAGTATGACGTCAAGCGGATGTCGGCAAGCTTCACGATCGCGGCCCGGAACAACGAGTTCACCGAAAAGGAAACGCGGGAGGCGACTCTCACGGCGGTTAGGGCCTACCGCGAAGCGATGACCGAATTCTCGCAGATGCGCACCCTGGACATCTGGTACGCCCGGCTGTCCGAGGAGTTGCTGGAAACTCTGCAGACGGGCATGTCCTCCCAGAAGGGCAAGGACTCGAAGAAATCCCGGAGCATTGAAAAGGCGGTGCGGAAGGCTGCCGCTAAGGCCCGCACCCGGGACAGCCTGCAGGCACTCTCCAAGCTCGCCGAGCGGGTGGACGGGAAATACCGGATCGTCAGCCAGCCGCCTATCGTCATTCCCCTCCGGGATCTGGAAGACGCGTACGGCATGTCCGGTGATGAGGTTCAGCAAGCGCTTCGTGAACAGTTCCGGTCCTACCGGACCACATTGCAGGCTGATCGGCGTGACCTGCTCGAGCGCTTCGAAGTCATCGACGCCGCCCGCAAGGTCGTGGGTGTCGGCAGCGTCGGAACCCGGGCGTTCATCGTGTTGCTCCAGGGCCGCGATCAACAAGATCCCCTGTTCCTCCAGATCAAGGAGGCCAGGAGATCAGTGCTCGAGGATCACTTACCCAAGAGCAGGTACAGGCAGCCAGGCGAGCGCGTTGTGCAGGGGCAGCGGATGATGCAGGCGGCCAGCGACATCTTCCTGGGATGGACCAAGGGCGTGCAGGACAACCGGTTCCTGTACTGGCGTCAGCTGCGGGACATGAAGGGGTCCGCCGTTGTGGAAGCGATGCGTCCGGCCGGCCTGACCTTTTATGCCCAGGCCTGCGGCTGGACCCTGGCGCGGGCGCACGCCCGATCGGGCGACCCGGTTGCGATTGCCGCCTACCTCGGCAAGAGCGACAAGTTCGACCTTTCAATCACCGATTTCTCCGAGCGCTACGCCGATCAGAACGACCGGGACTACCAGGATTTCGCCGCTGCCGTCGGATCGGGCCGCTTGGAAGCAACCGAGGGCGTATAGCGCGCGGACTCGGCCGTCGTAACACTTCCCAAGTGCGGGTATTATGATCCCACCTCAGGACCAAGCAAGCGCTTCGCTGGGGGATTCAGACCAGTCGTTGACAGCATGACGGCTAAAAACCGATGTATCCGAGCAACGAAAGTGAATTGATGACAACGACGTCAGGGCTGCCTCAGGCATCCTCCATTTCCCGCGTGCCAGCTCCCTCCACGGCGGGAGCAACCGATGCCCCGGCAACAAAGTCGGCGGGCCACGTGATTGTCGATTCGCTGGCCGCCCATGGGGTGGAGCGGACCTATGTGGTGCCCGGCGAGAGCTTCTTGGACGTGCTGGACGGCCTGGCCGACTCGCCGATTGAAACCATCGTGTGCCGGCACGAGGGCGGGGCCGCCTACATGGCAGAGGCCGCCGGCAAGATGCAGCAGCTGCCGGGGATCGCCATGGTCACCCGTGGACCGGGCGCCGCCAATGCGCACGTTGGCCTGCACACGGCCTGGCAGGACTCCACACCGATGGTGCTCTTTGTCGGACTGATTCCGTTTGAGCACCGGGACCGCGAGGCGTTCCAGGAGTTCGACATCAAGGCCTGGTTCGATACCGGAGCCAAGCGCGTCATGGTGCTGGACCACCCCGAGCGGGCGTCCGAAATTGTGGCCGAAGCGATCTTCGCCGCGATGAGCGGCCGGCCGGGCCCCGTCGTCGTCGGCCTTCCCGAGGACATCATCCGGCAGGAAATCAGCGCCGTCCTGCATCCGCCGATTCCCGTCGCCCCCGGCGGCATGACCGTGACGGACTGGAAGGCGCTGAAGGCAGCGCTGAAGGACGCGGAGAAGCCGCTGTTCGTGACCGGCGGCAATGACTGGACGCAGGAAGGGGCGGATGCCCTGACCGGGTGGCTGGAGGAACACCACCTGCCCGCCGCCGCGGAGTGGCGCTGCGAGGGCACCGTGTCCTTCGACTCGCCCTCCTACGTGGGGCCGATCGGCTACGGCCGGCCGAAGCCCACCTACGACCTGCTCGAGGAGACCGACCTGCTGATCTTCGTCGGCACCGTGCCCGGCGACGTGCTCACCGACGGTTTTGTGGTCCGGCAGGACTGGGCGAAGAAGAACTTCCTGGTCTCGATCGATCCCTCGCTGCGCGGCCGGTCCGGCCCCGTCTCCTATCAGATCGTCGCCAAGCCGGACGTCTTTATCCGTGACCTGGTGCTGATGGACCTGCCGGTCAAGGAGGAGTGGAAGGCCTGGACCGCCCGCATGCGCGGCGAACAGGAGGCCTTCGCCGCCCTGCCGCCGGCAGCCCCCGGCACCGGGCGGGCGCGGATGGACACGCTGATGGCGCACCTGGTGCCCACCCTGCCCGACGACGCCGTGGTCACCCTGGGTGCGGGCGAGCACACCAACTGGGCCCACCGCTACTTCCCGACCAAGCGGTACGCCTCCATGCTCAGCGCCCGCAACGGGTCCATGGGCTACTCCGTGCCGTCGGCGGTCGCGGCCTCCCTGACCTATCCGGGCCGGCGCGTGGTGACGATTGCCGGCGACGGCGAGTTCCTGATGAACGGCCAGGAGCTGGCGACCGCCGCCCAGTACGGGGCCACCCCGCTGGTGATCGTGATGGACAACCAGGAATACGGCACCATCCGCACCCACCAGGAACGCCACTATCCGGACCGGGTCTCCGGCACCCAGCTGAAAAACCCCGAGTTCGCACTGATGGCCCAGGCCTTTGGCGGCTTCGGCATCAAGGTGGAGCGCGACGCGGACGTGCCCGCCGCTGTTGAAGCTGCGCTCCGGGCCATCGATGAGGACAAGACCTTCGCGCTCATCCACCTTGTTGTGGAGCAGCGGGTTCGGGCCTACTGAGGAAGGGGCGACGACGGCGCCGGCCGCCGTCGTTAGCCCCCGGGCACGGGAGGTGGCGCGTTCTTTACGGCGGCCAGATCTTGATGAAACACCTCGGGCTCACGGTCAAGCGGAAGCGCCGCGGTGTCTGCAGCCCCGTCGAGGGCCGCGGGAGGGTCCGCCGCAAGGGGCGCGAATAGGGCGGCAAGGTCCTCCTGTTCGGCCCCTGGTCGGCAACAAGTTCGCAGGTTTTGCGGACGGCCGCATCAAGTTCGAGGCTGCCGATGAGCACGCGGGCGATTTCGTCCCGGGCGATGACGCCGTCGGCCGGTGTTCCCGACTGCCGCTTGTCGCCCTGGAGCAGAACGATCTTCCGCTGGTCCGGTTCGTTGTAGTCGAACCATCCGGGCCGCACGATGGTGTAGGGATTGCCGCTGGCGTGGACGAGCCGCTCGCTCCGCAGCTTCCATTCGCCGTAGGCGACGCCGGGGCGGGTGACGCCGATGGCAGTCATGAGCGCGATGCGGACCCGCCTGCCGTCGAGCGTCTTGAGGACGTTGGCGACGCCGGCGTAGTCGTTGTCCCGGACATCGCGCTCACTCGTGGTGGATCCGTGGGTGAACACAATCGCGTCGACGCCGGCAACGGCCGGGCCGAGGGAATCGGGCCGGGTGAGGTCCCCGACCACGACGTCCACCTCGCCGGGGAGGATGCGGACGGCCCGGGCGTGGTCGCGCACGAGCGCGCGGACGCTGTGGCCCTGGCGCAAGGCCTCGGCGACGGCGTGGCGGCCGACGCTTCCGGTGGCACCGATGATCAGCACTGTGAAGGAATGGTGGTTCATTGCTGCTCCTTATCAGGGCGCCCCCGAGGGCTTCGTGCACGCTGGGAGGTCAGCAACTTCCGCCCGTCGTCGCTGGGGGTTATCGCTTCCACGCTACGCGAGGCGCTCCGGGGGAGGGAGGATCAGGGGCCTGCTGAGTGCCCGTGAGGCTCGTGCCGACGCCCAAACGAGGCCGGCAGCTTCACCCGTCGCCCTCGAACCCTAGGATGGAGAGGTGACCGGAACCTCGAAATCTCCCAGCCCGTCCGCCTCCGCCGCATCCTCCGAGCCGAAGGCGGGAAGCAACCTCAGTTCGCTGCAGGCCGCCCGCTCCGCGGTGGCCGCACTGACCGCGGCAGGGGTGACCGACGTCGTCATTGCCCCGGGATCGCGCAGCGCCCCGCTGGCCTACGCGCTGGCGGAGGCCGAGGTACAGGGACGGGTGAAGGTGCACGTGCGGATCGACGAACGCGTCGCCGGGTTCACCGCGCTGGGCCTGGCCCGCGGCGGACACCGGCCGGCCGCCGTCGTCACCACCTCCGGCACCGCGGTGGGCGAATTGATGCCCGCGGTAATGGAAGCCCACCACGCCGGTGTGCCGCTGGTGGTGCTCTCCGCCGACCGGCCCGCGGAGCTGCACGGGACCGGCGCCAACCAGACCACCGTCCAGCCCGGGATCTTCGCCGAGTTTCCCGCCTCCACCGCGAACGTGCGCGCCGGAGATGACCCCGCCGGAGCCATCGGTGCAGCCTTCGACGCGGTAAGCGCCGGCAGCCCGGTGGGGCCGATCCACATCAACCTGCAGTTCCGTGACCCGCTGATTCCGCAGGACGGCGACACCGCCGAACTGGCAGTCCCCGACGCCGAAACAACGGACGCGAAACTGCCGGCAGAACCCGTCGCCACCGCCCGGGACGCCGCTGTACTGGCCAACCAGCCCGGAACGCACCGGGCCGTGGTCATCGCCGGCGACGGCGCCGGCGAGATCGCGGCCCTGTTTGCCCGCCGCGCCGGACTGCCGCTGCTGGCCGAACCGTCCTCGAACGCCCGCTTTGGCCCCAATGCGATCGGCGCCTACCGGCTGCTGCTCGAGGAGCTGGGCCCGGAGATCGAGCGGGTGGTGGTCTTTGGCCGGCCCACACTGTCCCGTCCGGTCGCCGCGTTGCTGGCCCGCCGCGACGTGGAGAAGGCGATCTATGTGCCGCGCCCGGTCAACTGGTTCACCGCCGGCCGCCGGCCCGAAACCATCATCACCGACCTGGCCGGACTCTTCGACTTCGCCGGCGAAGGCACCCCCGGCTGGCTGGAACGCTGGCAGGCCGCCTCCGCCGCGGCGTCGGCGGCGCTGTCCTCCCTGCTCGAGGGCCGGAGCGAGCTGAACGGCCTGCACGTCGCCGACCTCGTCTGGGACCACACCGACGGCAACTTGGTACTCGGCTCCTCCAACCCGATCCGCGACCTGGACCTGATGGCCGCCCCGGACTGGCATCCGCTGGACGTCTACGCCAACCGCGGGCTGGCCGGCATTGACGGCACCATCGCCACGGCGTCGGGTATCGCGCTGGCCAACGGCATCCCCACCCGGCTGCTGCTGGGCGACCTGACTTTCCTGCACGACGCCGGGGCCCTCCTGCTCGGCACCGGGGAACCGGAGCCGGACCTGCAGATTGTGGTGCTGAACGACGGCGGCGGCGGCATCTTCGCCACCCTGGAGCACGGCGCGCTGGGGGAGGAGCAGACGGAGTACACCGCCGTCGTCGAGCGCTTCTTCGGCACCCCGCACACCGTGGATGTGTCAGCGCTGGCCGCCGCCTACGGCGTGCCGCACCGGCTGGTTCGCAGCGTCGACGAGCTCGACGCCGCCCTGGACGCCCCGGTCTCCGGCCGCTCCATCCTGGAGGTGCCGGTGCAGCGGGCCTCGCTGCGGGAGCTGCACGCGAAGGTCAAGCGTGCGGTGCAGGAAGTGCTCGCCTAGCCAAATGAGTATGAGGGCAATCCAACCAGGTGATGCCACTCAAAAGACGGGTATTTGGAGGGGTCGAAAAGGGTCCAGTTTGGCCGGTTTTGGGCTTTTTCGAAGCGGAAATGTCAGAGGCGGGTGAAAGCCTGAAGGCATGGATCAGCACAGGAGAAATCCCGGCACGGATGCCGGACCCGAACAGGCTGCGGAACCCCGCAGTCTGGCGGTCTATGAGGCTGAGCTGGTCCCTGGCACTGTCTCCGCCGACGGTTCGTTTCCCTTCGCCGACGGCCCCACGGATGCCGAATCAGCCTCCGCACCGGGATACCGGGACGGGTTCACCGGGTCGCTGGCCCTGCAGGGTGTCGAGGTTCTGGACGATGAAGAAGCCAGCGCCGTCCTCACACGGCTGGATCATGTGATCCGGTGGGCGCAGGCGCAGCAGGCCAAGGTCCTGCACCGCATCGAAACTGTTTACCGGGAGGACATTCGGTCCGCGACCGGAACCATCGACCCCCAGCTGGCCTTCAGCCTCGCCGCCTCGGAAGCGGCGACCATCCTGCAGCTGCCGTACAACACCGGGAAACGGCTCATGGTCCAAGCTGGAACCCTATGCCAGACCCATACCGCTACCCTGACGAAGCTGCAGGACGGCGGCATCAGCTACGGACATGTCCAGACAGTGCTGGAACAATCGGTCGGTGTGCCGCGCCCGGCACTGCCGGACTTCGAGGCGAAGCTGCTGGAACTGGCGGCCGGACAGACTCAGCCCCAGTTTGGTGTCCGGGCCCGGCGGTTGCGGGAAAAGGAGTACCCCGAGACCATCGTGGAGCGGCAACTCACTGCGTTTGAGCAGCGGAAAGTGTGTCTGGAACCGGCTCAGGACGGCATGTCATGGCTCTCAGCGTTGCTGCCTGCGGAGAAGGCGCAAGTAATCTTCACCCAGCTGTGTCAGGCCGCCCGGGGTGAGCAGGCCGCCGGGGACCCACGGACGGTGGATCAGCTGCGCGCGGACATTCTGCAGGATCTGCTGCTCAACCGCGGCGGCCACACCTGCGGCACTGTGAGCGCAGGGAAAGCCGATAAAGCAGCCGGGTCGAACATTGCCAGCGCCAAGGGCTCCCGCGCCACGAAGGATTCCAGCGCCAACGATTCCAGCACCACCTGCACCGGCGGCGGAGCCAAGGCCCGGGCCGAAATCCTGGTGCTGATCACCGCCGAAACCCTCTGCGGTGCCGACGACCAGCCCGCCGAACTGCACGGGTACGGCCCGATCAGTCCGCAGACCGCACGTCGGATGGCCCGCGAGGCCGCGAAATGGACCCCGGTGGAGCGGGATCCGGACACCGAGGAAATCCTGAGGGTGGGTCGAAGACGGAAAGTCCCCTCCGGGTTGAAGCGTTGGCTGCGGGCGCGGGATGGGACCTGCCGGTTTCCGGGGTGCCGATCGAACGCGGTGATTTCCGAGATCGACCACACCAAACCCTGGGCGCAGGGTGGGGCAACGGATCACGACAACCTCGAGCATCTCTGCCGGCGGCACCACATGTTCAAAACCGAGGGCTTCTGGAAGGCCCGACAACCCGAGCCCGGCATCATCGAGTGGACGTCACCAGCCGGCCGGACCTACCGGACCGAACCGCACTTCTCCCTTGCATCCGATGCCTCCGACGCCGAGAAACCTCCCGGACCTCCACATCGGGCCCAGCCGTATTTCCCGATCCCGAACGTGCCGGAGAGCGATGTCCCGGATGACTACGGCGGAAACCCACCGCCGTTCTAGGTGCCTTTCCCTCGTACATCTCCGCCGCCGTCCCGGCCAAAACAAAAGCAGCCCTCCCGCACGCCATGTGCGGGAGGGCTGCTGCGTCCAGGCGTGAAGTCCTAGAGCACCTTGGAGAGGAACTCGCGGGTGCGGGGGTGCTGCGGGTTGTCCAGCACGTCGCTCGGACGCCCCTGCTCGACGACGACGCCGCCGTCCATGAAGACCACGCGGTCACCGACCTCGCGGGCAAAGCCGATCTCGTGGGTCACCACCATCATGGTCATGCCTTCCTCGGCCAGATTGCGCATGACCGCGAGCACGTCGCCCACCAGTTCGGGGTCCAGGGCGGAGGTGGGCTCATCGAAGAGCATCATGTCCGGATCCATGGACAGCGCCCGGGCAATGGCCACGCGCTGCTGCTGGCCGCCGGAAAGCTGGGCGGGGAACGCGTCGCCACGGTCGCCCAGGCCAACCTTGGCCAGGTTCTTCCGGGCAACCTCCTCGGCCTCGGCCTTGCCGCGCTTCTTGGCGCGGCGCTGGGCCAGCGTGAGGTTCTTCAGCACGTTCAGGTGCGGGAAGAGGTTGAACTGCTGGAAAACGATACCGATTCGGGTGCGGACCTTGTCCAAATCCGTCTCGGGATCGGTGATGTCGACGCCCTCCACCAAGATGGTGCCGCTGGTGGGCTCCTCCAAGCGGTTGACGCAGCGCAGCAGGGTGGACTTGCCGGAACCGGACGGGCCGATCACGCAGACCACTTCACCCTGGTCCACGTGGAAGTCGATGCCCTTGAGGACCTCGTTGGAGCCGAAGCTCTTGTGCAGGTCCCGCACCTGGATGGCGGGTACGGCGGTGTTGGCGGCGGCGGGGGAGCTGGATGCTGCAGTGCTCATGGCAGTCACCGGCCTCTCTGGTTGTGACGTTCAAGCTTGGCCACCAGCTGCGTCAGCGGCAGGGTGATGATGAGGTACATCAGGGCAGCCAGCACCAGCGGAGTGGGGTTGGCGTTCTGTGAGACGGCGTCGCGGGCAAACGTGGTGAGTTCGCGGTCCGCCAGCGCCATGCCCGCAATGAACAGCAGCGAGGTGTCCTTGATCAGGATGACCAGCTCGTTGGTCAGCGGCGGGGTGATGATGCGGAAGGCCTGCGGCAGGGTCACGGAAATCATGGTCCAGGCCGGGCCCATGCCCAGGGAACGGGCCGCTTCAATCTGGCCGGCCGGAACCGCCTGGATCCCGGCGCGGATGGTCTCGGCAATGTAGGCGGCGGACACCACGATCAGGGCGATCAGACCGCCGCCGGCGTTCCCACCGGGCCATTGCCAGGAGAAAGCGATCGGAACGGCAAAGGCAAAGGCAAAGATGACCAGCAGGGCCGGCAGACCGCGGAAGGTCTCAATGTAGGCAGTGGCGGCCCAGCGGTAGGGTGCAACCGGGGAGAGCTTCATCAGGGCCAGGATGAGGCCCAGGATCAGGCCGCCGGTGAAGGCGATCGCCGTGTAGATGATGGTGTTCTTCGCGGCCACTGTGATGATGGTCGGGAAAGCTTCCTTCGCCACTTCGACGTCAAAGAAGTTCACCCCGATGGCTTTCCAGTCAGCAAGCAGGACTATGGCCACGACGACCAGAATAAAGATGGCATACAGGCTGCCCCGGAAGAGGCGTCTGCGGGTGGAGGGTTTCAAGGTGGAGCCTTCCGCGGAAGATATGTGTGGCGCCGTCCCGGATTGGATCACAACCCGGGACGGCGGAACGTTCAGTGCTTGTCAGTGCTTATTCAGCAAAGTATTTGTCGTAAATTTCGGTGTACTTGCCATTGTTCCGAAGTTCGGCCAGCTGGGTGTTGACCTCTTCGATCAGGGCGGTGTTGTCCTTCTTGGTGGCGAAGCCGTAGGACTCGTCCGTCTCGTACTCTTCGACAATGTCGAAGTCGCCGTCCTTTGTGTGGGACGTATTTACTGCGATGTCCTGCAGGATGGCGTCGATGCTTCCGCCCTGAATGGCCTGGAACAGCTCGCCGTCACCGGGGTATTCAACAATCTCGGCGTCCTGGGCGTTCTCCTGCGCGTAGGCGGCACCGGTGGTGGACTGCTGCACGCCAACCCGCTTGCCGGCGAGATCCTCAATGCCCTGGATATCCGATCCCTTAGGAACCATCAGGGTCTGCAGGGAGTCGTAGTACGGGTCGCTGAACAGCAGCTTGTCGGCACGCTCGGGCGTGATGGTGACGGCGCTGGCGCTCAGGTCGCACATCCCCGCGGTGACGGCAGTCCCGCCCTGGATGGCTTCAAAGCCCTGCTGCTGGATTTCCATTTCCAGGCCCATCCCGGTGGCGACCTCCCGGATCAGGTCGATATCAAAACCGGTGTATTCCCCGTCCTCCACATACTCGAACGGTACGTAGGGGATCTCGGAGCAAACGGTCAGGGTGCCCTCGGAAACCAGTCCGAGTCCGGAGTTGGCACCGGACTCGCTGGAGGAATCATCTCCACCGCAGGCGGTCAGCGCCAGGGCGCCCAGAGTCACTGCGGCAAGGGCGGTTCTGCGTGCTTTTGTCAGCATGGATCTATAACCTTTTCGTGGACGGAGCCAGTGGCGATTGCCCCTTCAAAAACAGATGAAAGCAATCTAGATTCTACGCAGGTCTGATTTCAGCGGACGCATTGACGGCGGAAATCCGTCCGTCCGTCGGGCAGGCGGTTGGCGCAGATGCGCCTATTCCGTGAAGTACTTGTCGTAAAGCTCGGTGTACTTTCCATTTTCACGCATGGCGGCGAGCTGCTTGTTGACCTCTTCAACCAGCTTCTCACTGCCTTCCTTCTTCATGGCCAGGCCGTACGCCTCACCGGTGGGGTAAGTGGCAACGATCCTGAAGGAATCACCGTCCGTGTGGGCAAGGTTTACGGGCAGATCCTGCAGGACGCCCGCAATGTTGCCTGCCTGCAGCGCCTGGAAGAGTTCGGCGTCAGTCTGGTAGGAGATGATTTCGGTGTCGGAGGGCGCGTTGTCGCGGGCGTAGCTTTCACCGGTGGTGCCCTGCTGGATGCCGATCTTCTTGCCGGCCATGTCCGCCAGGGACTTGGCCGTGGAATCAGCCGGCACCAGCAGCGACTGCAGCGAGTCGTAGTAGGGGTCGGAGAACGCCAGGTTCTTCTCGCGTTCCGGGGTGATGGAGACTGCCGCGGCAATCAGGTCGCACTGGTTGGCGGCGAGGACGGTGCCGCTCTGCAGGCCGTCAAAGCTGGCGTTCTGCACTTCCAGCTCGAGGCCCATGCCGGCGGCGATTTCCCGGGTCAGGTCCATGTCGAAGCCGGTGTATTCGCCGTCGTCGCCCACGTATTCAAAGGGCTGAAACGGAACGTTGGAGCAGACGGTCAGCGCACCCTCGTTGACCAGAGGGATTCCGGACTCCGTTTCCGCCGTATCGCCGCCGCTGCAGGCAGTTGCGGTCAGGGCGCCGAGAGCCAGGACGGCTGCAAGTGCGGTGCGTGCTTTGTTCAGCATGGGAAAACAACCTCAGATCGGAAAAAGACGGGACCAGTTCCGGCGAACCGGAGCACATCAGGCCTGCATAAATATGCAGGCTCCCTCAATTGTACGCACTCCCGGGAGGTCCTTCTACACGTCGTTGGTCACACCGTCAAGGGGCGGATTCCGCTAGGACCCCTGCACCGCACCCACGGCCCGGTCCAGGTCCAGCGCTTCGAGCATGGGCCGAAACTTGCTCCAGGTCTCCGCCAGTTCCGCCGCCGGGTTCGACCCGGCCACAATGCCGCAGCCGGCATACAGGCGCACGGCGCGGGGACCCTCGATGACGGCACCGCGCAGGGCGATGCCCCATTCGCCGTTGCCTTCGGCATCCATCCAGCCGACCGGCCCGGCATACGGCCCGCGGTCCATGTGCTCAAGTTCGCTGATCAGCTCGCCGGCAACGCTGGTCGGAAAACCGCAGACGGCAGCCGTGGGATGCAGTGCCTCCACCAGTGCCAGCGAGGTGGGAATCCCGCCGTCGGCGCCGGGAGCCAGATCCGCGGCGACGTCGGACGCCAGATGCCACACATTGGGCAGTTCCAGCACGAAGGGCTCGGTGTGCGAAGTCATCGACGAGGTGAACGGTTCCAGCTGGCGGGTCAGCGAATCGATGGCGATCTGGTGCTCGTGCCGCTGCTTGTCCGAGCCGGCCAGCATCCGCTGCGCATATTCCGGATCATCCGCCGGCGCGGTGGCCCGGTCCAGGGTTCCGGCCAGGACGCGGGCGCGGGCGACGCCGTTTTCCACCTTGATCAGCATCTCCGGCGTGGAGCCGATCAGCCCGTCCACCGAGTAGGTCCAGCAGCTGCGGTAGCGCAGGGCCAGCTCGCGCAGCACCTGCGCCGCGGAAACCGGGGATCCCAGCGAGGCCACGATGTCGCGGGCCAGGACGATCTTGCTCAGGTCTCCGGCGTTGATGTGCGCCACCGAGCGGGCGACGGCGTTCTTCCACTCGGCCTCGCTGAGGTTGCCGGGCAGAATTTTGTCTTCGGGATCCGGTTCCCGGGCCACCGGCACCTCGTCCAGGTAATGGGCCAGGGCCGCCTGCGCGGTGGCCAGGCTCAGCTCGGCGTCGGGGTCCGCCGTCGTCTGGGTGATCCAGGCGACGCCGTCGCGGCTGCCGACAATGATCTCCGGAACCACCAGCCGGGATTCAAAGGGGGAGCGCTTCGAAAAGCCGAAGGAGCCGAAAGCGGCCAGTCCGCTGCCGGGAACGACCAGCGGATTCTCGACGTCGGCGTCGGAGGCGAGCTTCAGCCACCACTGCTGAGCGTCGGCGAACCGCTCCGGGCCGCTGGCGGTGAACCGTGCGCTTTCACCGAAGCCCACCAGCCCCTCACCGCTGCGGATCCAAGCAAGCTGGTCATTGAGGACCAGGTACTCCAGGAGCCCGATTGTGGCGGACAGCTCACCAATGGGCACGGTCAGGGAACGCAGGGTGGTCATAATGACTCCAGCCTACTCCCCGCACGGATGTGCAATGGATTACCTGCCTCACCGCCGCGGCTGCCCGCCGCCCCGCCGGTGAGGAACCAGACACAGCCGCCCGGCGTTCGGTCCCGTGCACATTCTTTGAGACAATGATCGAGTGAATCGCGCATCGTTGGATAAACGCCCGGATGAAGTCGCTGCCATGTTTGATGACGTGGCGCCGAACTACGACATTGTGAACGACGTGCTGTCCCTGGGACAGACGCGCCGTTGGCGCCGCATCGTGGTGGACGCCGTGGGCGCCGCTCCCGGCCAGCGGGTCCTGGACCTGGCCGCCGGAACGGGCACCTCCAGCGAGCCCTACGCCGACGCCGGCATCAACGTGGTGGCCTGCGACTTCTCCCTCGGCATGCTCAAGGTCGGCAAGCGCCGCCGCCCGGACATCGACTTTGTGGCCGGCGACGCCACCAACCTGCCGTTCGAGGACAACTCCTTTGACGCATCCACCATCTCCTTCGGCCTGCGCAACGTGAACGAACCGAAAAAGGCGCTCGCCGAGATGCTGCGCGTCACCAAGCCCGGCGGCCGTCTGGTCATCGCCGAGTTCTCCTCGCCCACCCAGCCGGCATGGCGGACCATTTACACCGAATACCTGATGCGTGCGCTGCCGCCCATCGCCCGCGTGGTTGCTTCCAACCCCGACGCCTACGTCTACTTGGCCGAATCCATCCGTGCCTGGCCGAACCAGGACCAGCTGGCCGGCTGGATCACCGAATCCGGCTGGGAAAACGTGGCCTACCGAAACCTCACCGGCGGCATCGTGGCTGTGCACCGCGCTGTAAAGCCGGGGAGGACAGCCATCTAAGTGAACGTCCTCATCGTTGGAGCCGGCCCCGCCGGTTCCACTGCCGCTTACTACCTTGCCCGGGCGGGAGTGGAAGTCACCGTCCTGGAAAAGACCTCCTTCCCGCGGGAGAAGGTCTGCGGCGACGGGCTCACCCCGCGTGCCGTCCGGGAGATCCAACTCCTGGACCTGCCGCATGACGAAGCCGACGGCTGGCGGCGGAACAAGGGACTGCGCCTGATCGCGGCGGGCCGCACCGTGGAACTGCCCTGGCCGGTGCTCTCGGACTTCCCGAACTACGGGCTGATCCGCACCCGGCTGGGCTTTGACGAGGCGCTGGCCCGGCACGCGCAGGCGGCGGGCGCCCGCATCCTGGAACGCCACTCGGTCACCTCGGCACTGCGCGACGATGCCGGCCGGGTCACCGGCGTGGCGGCCAACGTGCTCGACGACGACGGCAGGCGCACCGGGGAAACCCGCGAGTTCTTCGCCGACGTCGTGCTGGCCGCCGACGGCAACTCCAGCCGCACCGCGCTGAGCCTGGGCATTGAAAAGCGCGACGACCGGCCGCTCGGCGTGGCCGTGCGCACCTACTTTGAAAGCCCGCGCACCAACGACGACTGGATGGAAGGCTGGCTGGAGCTTCCCGACGCCGCCGGAAAACCCCTGCCCGGCTACGGCTGGATTTTCGGGGTGGGCGACGGCACCTCGAACGTGGGCCTCGGCATCCTGAACACCTCCAAGGAATTCGGCAAGCTGGACTACCGCAAGGTCCTGCGCGACTGGACCGCCGGGATGCCCGCCGAATGGGGTTTCACCGCGGAGAACCAGGTGGGGGAGATCCGCGGTGCGGCCCTGCCGATGGGCTTCAACCGGACCCCGCACTACTCGCCGGGGCTGCTCCTGCTCGGCGACGCCGGCGGCATGGTCTCACCGTTCAACGGCGAGGGCATCTCCTACGCCATGGAGTCCGCCCGGTTCGCCGCAGACTTCATCGTGGCCGCGCAGGCCGAGGCACGCACTCCGGGCCTGCTGTCCGCCTCGGCGGCCTTCGACTCCCGGCTCGCCGGCTATGCCGACCACATCCGGTCCGAATGGGGCAGCCACTTCACGCTTGGCCGGATCTTCGCCGGCCTGATCGGCAAACCAGCCATCATGAAGCTGGCCCTGCGCACCGGCATGCCGATCCCGGTGCTGATGCGGTTTGTGGTCCGGATGCTGGCTAACCTCACTGACCACAGCAGCAAGGGTTTGGAGGATAGAGTTATCGCCGTGCTGGAAGCTCTTGTTCCGGCCGCCTCGAACCAAGATGCAGGCCCCGTCCCGCTGTCCAACCCGCTCCGACGAAAAGTTAGTCTAAAACCGTGACTGAATCCTCGAACACCAGCCCGGATACTGCCGCTGACGATGCCGTGCGCGCGCTGCCGGCCGGATTCGCACTGATCGCCGAAGACCCGCAGCTGGGTCCCTCGATCGCTGCGACCCTGGAGCAGGTCG
The DNA here is from genome assembly GCF_030125545.1 of Arthrobacter sp. zg-Y1219. Classification (NCBI taxonomy): domain Bacteria; kingdom Bacillati; phylum Actinomycetota; class Actinomycetes; order Micrococcales; family Micrococcaceae; genus Arthrobacter; species Arthrobacter sp. zg-Y1219. Next base: position 298,145 of record NZ_JASKLY010000009.1, on the reverse strand, counting down.
AAGTCCAGCTTCTGGGCGCGATCTCCCAGTCGGATCCCTTTGCCAACGCCACCTCGCGCCACCTGGCGCAGGCCGGCGGCAAGCGGATCCGTCCGCTGCTGGTACTGCTGGCCTCGCATCTGGGTCCGGAACCGAACAACGCCAAGGTGGTCCAGTCCGCCGTCGTCGTCGAACTGACGCACCTGGCCACCCTCTATCACGACGACGTGATGGACTCCGCGCCGCTGCGCCGCGGCGCCCCCACGGCGCACGAGGTTTGGGGCAACTCGGTGGCGGTGCTGACCGGCGACCTGATTTTTGCCCGCGCCTCGTCCCTGGTGTCCGAACTCGGCGGGGAAGCCCTGGGCATCCAGGCCCGGACCTTTGAGCGGCTCTGCCTGGGCCAGCTGCACGAAACCGTCGGCCCGCACGACGGCCAGGACCCGCTGGAGCACTACCTGTCGGTGATTTCCGGCAAGACCGCGTCGCTGATCGCGGCGTCGGGCCAGATGGGTGCGCTGTTCTCCGGTGCCACCCGGCAGGCAATCGACATCATGGTGGAATACGGCGAGAAGGTCGGCACCGCCTTCCAGCTGGCCGACGACGTCATTGACGTCACCGGCCGCGAGGCCAAGTCCGGCAAGACGCCGGGCACCGACCTGCGCGAAGGAGTGCCCACCCTTCCGGTGCTGCTGCTGCGCCGCAAGGCCGCCGCGGGCGATGCCGAGGCCGCAGCCGTGCTAGAACTGGTGGACGGGGACTTGAGCTCGGACGCGGCGCTGGAGGCCGCCGTCGAGGCGCTGCGGGAAAACCCGGCCACCGCCGAAGCTTGGGCAGTGGCCCGGCAGTGGTCCGATGAGGCGGTGGCGGTGCTCGAGCCGCTGCCCGATTCGGTGGTCAAGCAGGCGCTGGCCAGCTTCGCCCGGGCCGTGGTGGAGCGGGACGTCTAGAGCCCGTACTCCGAGACCGTGAGGACCGCGCGCAGCTCGGCGGCCTTCCGGGCGCGGACGGCCGGATCAACGATCGGGCGCTTGGGCGTGAAGTAGAGTCCGTCGTTGTCCCAGCGGGGCAGCACATGCTGGTGGTAGTGCCAGACGTGCTGGCTGCCGGCCGGCTCGTTGTGCTGGCGCGTGGTGACGCCGTCGGGCCGCCAGGCCGTCTTGATGGCCACCGCAATGTCCCGGGTGACGATCATGAGGCGGGCGGCGACGTCGTCGGGCAGTTCATACAGCAGCTCGAAATGCTCGCGCGGGGTCACCAGGACGTGGCCGGGCTCCGGATCGAAGCCGTGCGAGGCGATGAACGCGAGGACCAGGTCATCGGAATAGACCAGGTCCCCGGGCTCGCACAGGTTGCCCGGAAACCGGTACTCCCCGGAAGCCATGTCGCAGAACGGGCACTGGTAATTCTCCGGTGCGTGGCTGGGCCACACCGCGTTCCGCGGTGCGCCGCCAACGGTGCCGGGCTGCTGCATTCAGGGCTCCTTAGTTCGGGTCTTCCTCGAAGACCCACTCGAACATGTCAAAGACGTATTCGCTGAACGTTCCTTCTTCGCTCTGCCAGTCGCCGCGCGCGTTGTTGCGGCGCCAGACGATCGGATCCGGAACGTCGAGCTGGTCCACGCGGAAGCCCCAGGCAAACTTCTCGTCCTCGTCTTCGAGGAAGAGCAGGTAGCCGTCTTCGATCTCCAGCTCATCCGGATCCCAGAAGAAGTGGAACGCCTCCATGAGGTCTTCGCAGTTGCCCAGTGCCAGGTAGAACTCGCGCAGCACCAGGGGAATGCTGAAGTCATGGGCGTCCAGCATCTGGTTGAGGATGTCGGCGGGTATGCCGTCTTCCTCTTCGCGCCAGTCATCCTCCAGATACTTGGGGACCAGGGCTTTGAATTTGTCCAGGAACATTTCACTCAATAGGGGTCTCCAAAATTGCGGGTGGTGTACTTCAATCCTAGCCGGGTGCGGACCGCGCTCAGCGCACGCGAACGGCCAGCCGGGGATAGTCGATCACGGCGCCGTCGGCATCCACTGCCAGCTCGGCGGTGAAGTCGCGGGTGGCTGAACTGTAGAGCACGACGGCGTATCCGCGGTCCGCGTCGTAGGCCGAAACCTGCGAATAGACCTGGCTGCTGGGCAGTACCCGCAGACTGGGCATTTCCACCCACGCCATGGTGAGTTTCGTGTCGTCGTCGGGGGCCGAGCCGGTCAGCAGGTCCAGGCGGAGGATGGGCATCGTGTTGGTCATGGGGCACAGGGCCAGGTCCACATCCTGGGCGTTGTCCAGGGCGCGCGGGTCGGTGATTCCCGGGGCGGGCAGTCCGGCGTCGCCGGTCACTTCGGTTTCCGCGCTCCATTTCCCGTCCTGGGACCGGCTGAGCTCGAGGGACCGCGACCAGTCCGGCGCCACGACCTGGATGCTGAACCGGCGGGTGACCCAGCCGGTGGAGGTGGAGAGGGTCCATGAAGCGGTGTAGTCCTCGGTCACCGAGGTGCCGCCGGCTGCGAGCTCACGGGCTCGGAAGGATACAGCTGCGGTTTCACGGCGTGCAGGGTTGTCCACGCCCTGCCAGCGGAAGATTCGGGCGGGCTGCACGCTGTTATCCATCCCTACACCCTATGGTTCCCGTGCCGCGGGCGGCAACGGCGGATTTCGGGGGCATCGGTGGGCGTCGAGTGATGTGATCGAGCCCTGCCCGGTCGTCGAGTGTGCAGGTCGTGCCGGTTTCCAGTGCCCTTTGTCGAGCGCCCGTTGTCCGAGCTGACGCCTGTTAAGCGCCCGTTGTCCGAGCTCACGCCGTTTTCAGCGCAGAATTCGTGCGTTTTCTCGCCTCTCGGCGCGGGGGTGCAAGGACTCTTGCGGCCCGGTGGCGGCGCCTCCCCGGGGAAATCTCTCGTGCAGATAATGCGCTCTGCCGGCCCCGACGAGGATCCTTCGTGCAGACAATGCACTCTCAACGGCGGAGTTCGACGGTTAGAGGCCCTGATCTGCACGATAGATTTCCGCTGAGGCCCTTATCTGCACGAAGGATCTTCCCCCTCCGCCGAGTGTGCACTTATGGCGACATCCGGCGGGCACTCTCTCGCCGAGAGCGCAGATCTACCGACCAAGCGGCAGCGCAACCCGCCAGAGCTGCACTCTCGGGGCGGGGAACCCGCCAGAGCTGCACTCTCGCGGCGGGATCACGGCTGCCCCCGCCCCCGGGCACCAACCCCCACCAAACCCCAAGGCCCCACCCCCAGACCCTAAGACCTCAGCCCCGGCCGACCCCGAGCCGGCGCACATTCAGTGCCAGAAACAGGTGGACGCGGTCCGCAGTGATGGCCGGATCGTAGCCGGTCAGCTCGGTGATCTGCCCCAGCCGGTAGCGGACGGTGTTCCGGTGCAGGCCGAGCGCATCGGCCACCGCAGCCACCGAACCGTTCAGGCCCAGATACTGCTCCAGTGTGTCCAGCAGGCTCGCATCATGGGCGGCATCGAAGTCCGTCAGGGGATCCAGCGCCTCGGCGGCAAGATCGGCCAGCGGCACATCGGCGCCGGACATCAGCAGCGAGGTGAGGCTCAGCCGCTCGGGTTCGTTGATGTGCTGGCCGCGCTGCAGGGATTCCTTCGCCTCGAAATAGCTCCAGCGCAGCCCGGCAGGTTCGGCGTACGAGCCGCCGAATCCGATCCTGGCGGTCAGCCCGCTGCCGTACAGATAAGCGCCGAGGATCCGCGCCAGTTCGGGACCGTTGCCCTCGGCCACCACGATGACAAGCCGACCGTCGACGACGGCGGTGCCGGTGCCGTCGAATTCCGCCGGCAGCGGCAGGGTGGGCAGCGCCCGGACCTGCCCGGACGCGACCTCCACCAGGAAGGTCAGCTGCCGCCGGGCAGTGGAAATCCCGGCGCCCAGCAAGCGCAGCGACGCATCGCCGCCGGTCAGGCGTCCGGCCACGACGTCGGTCAGCAGCTGCCCGGTGACGGCGCGGTCGCGGGCACGGCGCCGGGCCTGGTTGCTCAATTCCACGCTGATCAGGCTCTGGGCGTAAGCGACAATGTCCGGACGCCGGTAGGGCTCGGTGATCGCCAGCGTGCAGCGGTCCCGAAGTCCGGTTGCGATGGGAACGCGGTGCCGGGATGCGGCCCCGGAATCCTCCCCGGCCTCGGAGCCCGTGTCGAAAATCCGTGCCCCGTACTGGTGCAGCGCCACATGGTTGCCCAGCAGCCCGGCCAGTTCCTGCAGCAGCCCCGGCAGGCCGTTGCCGCCCAGCAGCGCCCCGGCCAGGGATTGATGGGCGGCCAGCAGGTCCCGCAGCTGGGTGACGTGGTCGGCGGACAGGGCGTCGGCGACCATCTTGCCGAGCGCCACGAACGGCGTGTCATACGGCACCTCGAACACCGGCAGGCCGCGGGCATCCGCGGCTTCGATCAACGCCGCCGGCACCTTTGCGTGGCTCAGGCCGGTGCCGAACCCGATCGCCAGCGCGCCGGCCCGGTGCACGCTCTCCACGAAGCTGCGCTGGACGGCGCCGGTGCGCTGCCGCAGGCCGGTGGTCAGCACCACCTCGCCGCCGCCGAGGAAGGGAAAGGGATCCTCAAGCTCGGTGACCGCCACCCACTGCAGCGGGGCCGGGGCAACCGGGGCGGTGCCGTGCCGGCGCAGGTCGAGCCCGGGAGCGGCGAGGAGATCGGAAAGGTAGATCGGCATGCAGCAACTATAGGGGCTCCGGTTTGGTCGCCTGCACAGTTGGAGCCGTCACCTCTTGTCGGGTTGCCCCTTTGGAACGCGCGGTGCACCGCTTAGGTTTGGAGGAAAGCCCCGGGCGTCGGCGTTCGGGCATCCTCCCGAAAGGACAGTGCGATGGCCCAGACGCTGCAGAACTACATCAACGGAGATTTTGTCCCGGCCCGGGGAACCGAGCAGCTGGAGATCATCAATCCCGCCAACGGCGAAGTGGTCGCGTCGTCTCCGGTGTCCGTCCAGGCGGACGTCGACGCCGCCATGGACGCCGCCGCCGCGGCCTTCAAGACTTGGAAGCGGACCACGCCGTCCGAACGCCAGCTGATGCTGCTCAAGCTCGCCGACGCGCTGGAGGCGAACTCCGAGGAGCTGGTCGAGGCCCAGCACCGCAACACCGGGCAGGTCCGCTCGGTCATTGCCGCCGAGGAAGTGGCGGTCGGCGCCGACCAGCTGCGCTTCTTCGCCGGCGCCGCCCGGCTCCTGGAGGGCAAGGCCGCCGGAGAGTACATGGAAGGGCACACCTCCTTCATCCGCCGCGAGCCGATCGGCGTCGTCGCGCAGGTCGCCCCCTGGAACTATCCGCTGCTGATGGCGATCTGGAAGATCGGCCCCGCCCTCGCAGCCGGCAACACAGTGGTGCTCAAGCCCTCCGACACCACGCCCGAATCCACCCTGGTCCTGGCCCGGCTGGCCGGCGAGATCTTCCCGGCCGGCGTCCTGAACGTCATTCTGGGTACCGGCGCGACCGGCGCCGCCATGGTGGAACACCCCGTGCCGGGCCTGGTCTCCATCACCGGCTCCGTCCGCGCCGGCATCGCCGTGGCCTCCGGCGCCGCGAAGACGCTCAAGCGGGCGCACCTTGAGCTTGGCGGCAAGGCGCCGGCAGTGGTCTTCGCCGACGCCGACCTGCAGAAAACCGCCCAGGCCGTCGCCGAGTTCGCCTTCTTCAACGCCGGGCAGGACTGCACCGCCATCACCCGCGTCCTGGTGGAGGACTCCGCCCAGGACGAGTTCGTGGCCGCACTGGTGGAACACACCAAGACGCTGGAGACCGGACACGAGAACGACGAAGCCAACTACTTCGGTCCGCTAAACAACATCAACCACTTCAATGCCGTCAACGCCGTCATCGACTCCCTGCCAGCGCACTGCAGCATTGCCACCGGCGGCAAGCGCGCCGGCACCAAGGGGTTCTTCTTCGAACCCACCGTGATCACCGGGGCCCGGCAGGACGACGACGTCGTGCAGAAGGAGACATTCGGTCCGGTCATCACCGTGCAGTCCTTCAGCACCGAGGACGAGGCAGTGGAAATGGCCAACGACGTCGAGTACGCGCTGGCCTCCAGCGTCTGGACCTCCAACCACGGCCGGGCCATGCGCCTGGCCCGCGACCTGGACTTCGGCGCCGTCTGGATCAACACGCACATCATGCTGACGGCCGAAATGCCGCACGGCGGCTTCAAGAGCTCCGGCTACGGCAAGGACCTCTCGATGTACGGCGTGGAGGACTACACCCGGATCAAGCACGTCATGACCGCTCTGGACGCCTGACACCAGCGCCGGCCGGAGCGCCGGCCCAGCACCGGCGGAACGCCGGACACCACACCCCACCGCAGAAAACGCAGCACCGTTCGAAAGGCATCACCATGAGCACCCAAGCCCTGCAGCCCTCCTACCGGCTGGAACAAAAGCGCAGCATCACCGGCACCTTCCCCGGTCCGAAGTCCGCCGCGCTCAACACCCGCCGGGCAGCCGTGGTGGCCAAGGGTGTGGCCTCCTCCGTTCCGGTGTACGTGGCCGACGCCGACGGTGGCATCGTCCTCGACGTCGACGGCAACTCCTTCATTGATCTTGGCTCGGGCATTGCCGTGACATCGGTCGGCGCCTCCGACCCCGCCGTTGTCGGCGCCGTGCAGGAGCAGGTCGCGCACTTCACGCATACCTGCTTCATGGTCACCCCCTACGAGGGCTACATTGCGCTGGCCGAAAAGCTGCACGAGGTCACCCCCGGGGACCACGAGAAGCGCACGGTGCTGTTCAACTCCGGCGCCGAGGCCGTGGAAAACGCGATCAAGATTGCCCGCTCCGCCACCGGCCGCGACGCCGTCGTCGCCTTTGACCACGCCTACCACGGCCGCACCAACCTCACGATGGGCCTGACCGCCAAGGCGATGCCGTACAAGACCGGCTTCGGCCCGTTCGCCTCCGAGATCTACCGGATGCCGATGAGCTACCCGTACCGCGAGGAAAACCCGGAGATCACCGGAACCGAAGCGGCGGACCGGGTCATCCTGGCCATCGAAAAGCAGATCGGCGCGGACCAGACCGCCGCCATCCTGATCGAACCGATCCAGGGCGAGGGCGGCTTCATTGTGCCCGCCGAGGGCTTCCTGCCGCGGCTGGCCGAATGGGCCAAGGACAAGGGCGTCGTGTTCATTGCCGATGAGGTCCAGTCCGGCTTCTGCCGCACCGGCGAGTGGTTCGCCGTGCAGCACGAGGGCGTGGTGCCGGACCTCCTGACCATGGCGAAGGGCATCGCCGGCGGCATGCCGCTTTCCGCGGTCACCGGCCGCGCGGAACTGCTCGACGCCGTCCATCCGGGCGGCCTGGGCGGCACCTACGGCGGCAATCCGGTGGCCTGTGCCGCCGCGCTGGCCGCGATCGGCACCATGGAAACCCAGGATCTGGCCGGCCGCGCCCGCCGGATCGAGGATGTGACCGTTCCCCGCCTGCAGCAGCTGGCGGAGGAGACCGGCGTAATCGGCGAGGTCCGCGGCCGCGGTGCCATGCTGGCGCTGGAATTCGTGAAGCCCGGCACCAAGACGCCGGACGCGGACATCACCAAGGCCATTGCTGCCGCCTGCCTGGCCGAGGGCGTCATCATCCTTACCTGCGGCACCTACGGCAACGTGGTGCGTTTGCTGCCGCCGCTGGTCATCAGCGACGAGCTGCTGGCCGATGCCTTGGACGTGCTGGAAGCAGCTGTCAGGGCGCACGCCTAACCCGGCGCAGGCAACCCGCTCAGCTAAACCCGCTCAGCTAACCGCGTTTTTTGCCCGCAGAGCCGTGGGGCGTGAACTGCACGGCTCTGCGGCGGAGCGGTCGGGGGGGGGGCCCCCCCCCCCCCCCCCCACGGCCGCTCTTTGTGTCTGTGCTGCAGATTACTGCGTGTCCAATTTGTTATTCCAGTTACTGGTGATATTGGAGGGGTCATTGTCTATTGGAGTGACCTACGGTAAGTTCACATCGTTGCCCCGTGACGCTTTTGCCGGGCACCGCAGTTCTCTGGGGAGACTGTGCATGTGGCTGCGGTGTTATCACTGCGTCTCGAGGCATAAGGATAGACATGCGGTTAAAGAAACTTGTGAGCGTTTTCTCGACGCTCGCCATCGTACTGATGACGGCGGTGATCTCGATTCCGTCCGCCGCGGCAAGTTCCGCGGACGGGCAGTTCGCCAGCCGCCTGTACGTCCTGATCAACGACTACCGGGCGCAGCACGCGCTGCCGGCGCTGCGCTGGAATGCTCAGATGTCCGCAGACTCGCAGTCCTGGACCCAGCAGTCTGCTGACCAGGCCAATATTCACGGCGCCGGGGTCTTTCAGCACAGCCCCGGATCCTACGCATTTCCGGAGAACATCGTCTGGAACATGAGCGCTGACGAGGCCTTCTCCTGGTGGGTCAACTCGCCTCCGCACCGCGAGAACATGCTCCGGGCAGCCGATACCGACATCGGACTCGGTGCCGTCCAGCTGACCGCAGGACCGAACAGCGGCGCCTACCTGGCCACGGCGAGGTTCGGCCAGTACGCCGTGTCTCCGGACGAGGAAGCCGCAGCCCGGGACGAAGCCGCCCGCGCCGCGGCAGAGAAGGCAGCAGCAGAAGCCGCTGCCCGCGCAGCGGCTGAAGAGGCCGCCGCACAGGCCGCTGCCGAGGAGGCCGCCGCCCGCGCAGCGGCTGAAGAGGCCGCCGCTCAGGCCGCCGCTGAGAAGGCAGCCGCCGACGCTGCAGCCAAGGCCGCCGCTGACGCTGCTGCCAAGGCCGCTGCTGATGCCGCCGCGAAGGCTGCTGAGGAAGCCGCCGCCAAGGCGCCCGTGAAGGAAGCTCCCGCTGTGACGCCGGATGACACTCAGGCCGAGCAGGACAAGGCGGCGCAGGAGGCCGCTGAAGCAGCCGCGCAGAAGGCAGCCGAGGAGGCAGCGGCAGCCAAGGCCGCCGAAGCCGCCAAGGTCGAAGCCGAGAAGAAGGCCGCCGCTGAAAAGGTTGCCGCCGAGATTGAAGCCGAGAAGAAGGCTGCGGCTGAGAAGGCTGCCGCCAAGATTGAAGCCGAGAAGAAGGCTGCGGCTGAAAAGGCTGCCGCCGAGATTGAAGCCGAGAAGAAGGCTGCGGCTGAAAAGGCTGCCGCCGAGATTGAAGCCGAGAAGAAGGCTGCGGCTGAAAAGGCTGCCGCCGAGCAGGCCGCGGCTGAGGACGCCGGAGCTGCCGAGCAGGCAGCTGCAGCAAACATCGCTGCCGAGCAGGCGGCCGCCGCCGAACTGGCCGTGGCCACGGAAGCTGCGAACAAGGCTGCCGAGCAGGCCGCAGCAGAGGAAGCCGCTAAGCGGGAAGCCGCCAAGAAGGCTTCCGCTGAGGAGGCCGCGGAGGCCGCGCAGGCCGCCGCTGACCAGGCCGCCGCACGTCAGTCAGCAGAGCGCAAGGCACAAGCGGCCGCCGCAGCAGCCAAGGAACAGGTGTCGCTCGGAAACGAAACGCTCCTCACCGCCGCCGCACGGGGAACCGTCACCGCTGCTGCCTCGGGAAGCCAGCTGCGCCTCTCCGGCCTGGCCGCGGCCGGCACCTATGAAGTGGTCCTTCCCTCCGCCGGAGTGAACCTGGGCGCCATGGATGCCGACGCCAACGGTTCACTGGCCATTGCCGTTCCCGCCGACCTTGCGGCCGGTGAGCACAAGGTTGCGCTGTTCAAGGACGGAGTCCTCTCCGGCTGGACAACCTTCACCGTGGAGCAGGCAGTCACGGTCCTGGCCGCGCAGCCCGTTCCCGCAGCTGCCGACGGAACCACCGAACTGGCGGCAACCGGCCTGAACGCCGCGCAGCTTTCAATCGGCGGAATCGGTGCCTTGATGGCACTGACCGGAGCCGTCGCCCTGGTCGCCCTGCAGCGCCAGCGCAGCATCTCGGCGCGCTAACCTCCGCGGATAACTTCACCGGGATTCGAAAAAGCCCCGCCCACCGTTACCGGTGAGCGGGGCTTCTTTGCGTCCAGGCCGCTGCTGCCGCGCGGAGAATGTCTTAGGCCGCTGCGGCGCGGAGAATCCGGTTCCGCCGCGGTCCGCCCATCATGTCCACCGTCAGGATCACCAGCGCGAGCCAGACCAGGCCGAACCCGGCCCAGCGCTCCGGCGGCATGACTTCCTTGAACACGGCCAGAGCGATGATGAACTGCAGCGTGGGAGCCAGATACTGCAGCATTCCCACGGTGGACAGCGGCAGGCGACGGGCGGCGGCACCGAAGAAGATCAGCGGAACGGCCGTCAGAACGCCCGAGGCCGCCAGGAGCCAGAAATGCGCGGGACCGTTGGACAGGATGGTTGCCGTGCCGTTGACCGACATCCATACCAGGACGGCGATGGCCACGGGCGTAAGGACGGCGGTTTCAATGGTGAGGCTGGAGATGGCGTCCACCCTGCCGCCCACGCCCTTCTTGACCAGTCCGTACGTGCCGAAGCTGAAGGCAAGGATGAGGGCGATCCACGGGACGGTGCCGTAGGCCAGGCCCAGGACCAGGACGGCGACAAAGCCGACGCCCATGGCAACCCACTGCAGCGGCCGCAGTTTTTCCTTGAGCACGATGACGCCCAGCAGGACGGACACCAGCGGATTGATGAAGTAGCCCAGCGCCGCTTCCACTGCATGTTCATTCAGCACCGCCCAGGCGTACGTGGTCCAGTTGACCGCGATCAGGACGGCCGCACCGCCCAGGGTGCCCACCAGCCGGAGGTTCCGCGCCGCGGCCGCCAGCGTCCTCCAGGAGCGCATCACGGTGAGCAGGGCGACGCAGAACACCAGTGAGAACACGATGCGCGCGGCAACTATCTCGATGGCTCCTGCCGGAACCAGCACCATGAAGTAAAGGGGCAGCAGGCCCCACAGCAGGTAGGCGCCGACGCCGAAGAGAAGCCCGGGGGTATTCTCGCCCCGGGTGCCGGGAGCGGCCTTGCCGCCGGCGGGCGTCGTGCCGGAGGTGCCGGCGGATCCGCCGGCCGCCGCTCGGGCGGGAGAACGGATGGACTCGGGGGAGGTGGCGGAGCGCGAAGCGCCTATTCCGTCGGATGCAGACACGTGATGCTCAACATCAACGGGCGTCCGGGTATTCCCGCGGCCCACGGAAGGGGACCCGCAGCCATCCGCCGTGACTTCCGCACCGAACCGTTTAGACGCCGTCGCGCACCTGCATTTAGAATAGGAAACTGTGCGTTATTCCGCACGAGGTTTCCTCCCCGAGACGAAGGACTATCAGTGTCTAATTCAGCCGCGGACCGGTCGCAGCGCCCCATGCGAGTCGCCATTATCGGCGCTGGCCCCGCCGGTGTGTATGCCGCAGATATCCTTACCAAAGCTGACCGGGACTTCGAGGTCAGCATCGACCTCTTCGACAAGTACCCCGCCCCGTACGGCCTGATCCGGTACGGCGTGGCCCCGGACCACCCGCGGATCAAGGGCATCGTCAACGCCCTGCACAAGGTCATGGACCGCGGTGACATCCGCTTCCTGGGCAACGTGCACTACGGCAAGGACCTGACCCTCACCGACTTCCGGCACTTCTACGACGCCATCATCTTCGCCACCGGCGCCATCAAGGACGCTGACATGAGCATCCCCGGCGTTGAGCTGGAAGGTTCCTTCGGCGGCGCCGACTTCGTGTCCTGGTATGACGGACACCCCGATGTCCCGCGCGAATGGCCGCTGGATGCCAAGGAAGTTGCCGTCATCGGCAACGGCAACGTTGCGCTCGACGTCGCGCGCATCCTCTCCAAGCACGCCGATGACCTGCTGACCACCGAAATTCCGGACAACGTCTACGAGGGCCTGAAGAAGTCGCCCGTCACCGACGTCCACATCTTCGGCCGCCGCGGACCGGCACAGGTGAAGTTCACGCCACTGGAGCTGCGCGAACTTTCGCACTCCCGCGACGTCGACATCGTGCTCTACCCGGAGGACTTCGAATTCGACGAAGGCTCGGACGAGCAGATCCGCAGCAACAACCAGACCAAGACCATGGTCAACACGCTGACCAACTGGCTGGTCGAAGAGCAGGATTCCGGTGCCTCCCGCCGCCTGCACCTGCACTTCCTGCACAGCCCGGTGGAGATCTACGAGGATCCCGCCAATCCCGGCAAGGTTGCGGGCATGAAGTTCGAACGCAATGAACTCGACGGCACCGGCAACGCGCGCGGCACCGGCGAGATTGTCGACTACCCGGTGCAGGCCGTGTACCGGGCCATCGGCTACTTCGGCTCGGAGCTGCCGGAGGTCGGCTTCGACTCACGCCGCGGCGTCATCCCCAACGAGGGCGGCCGCGTCATTGACGAAACCGGCGCCCCGGTGCCCGGGATCTACACCACCGGCTGGATCAAGCGCGGTCCGGTGGGCCTGATCGGCCACACCAAGGGCGATGCGCTGGAAACCATCGGCTTCCTGCTGGAGGACCGGCTGAACCTGCCGGCCGCCGAGGAACCCGAGGAGGACTCCATCATCAAGCTGCTCGAAGACCGCGGCGTCGAGTACGTCACCTGGGAAGGCTGGCTGAAGCTGGACGCCTACGAAAAGAGCCTGGGCGCCTCCTACATCCATCCGGATCCGGCCACCGGCGAACTGGTGCGCGAACGCGTGAAGGTAGTGGACCGCGAGGAAATGATCCGCGTCGCCCGCGGGCAGTAGCGCCCTTTCCCCTCCCGGCTTCACGACGCCCCCGCTTCCCCGTGGAAGCGGGGGCGTCGTATGAGTAGACTGTGTCGCACACCACAGCAGGAACCACAAAACACGGTGTCAGCGGTCTCCTTATCAGCGCGGATAGGTCGGGGCAGTGCACAATCAGGACTTTCTTACTCCGCCGCGGCGTTCCGCTGACGGTCTGCAGCGTGATGCCTCCCGGGCGCACGAAGGGCTGGACTCACACGACGGTTACCTGCGCTGGCTCCGGCCCCCGGTCCGGGAATCCTGGCAGCGGTCGCTGGGCCATCACACCGATCCGGACAAGGCCGTTCCGCAGCTGGTGTTTTCCGGTTCGGACCTCGAGGAGTATCGCCGTGCGCATCCCCTGGCCGCCGTGATGCCTGTCATCCGGCAGCTGCTGGTGCGCCCGGGCCTGGACAGCGGGCTCCTGGTGGCCGTGGGCGACGGGCTGGGACGGTTGCTCTGGGTGGAGGGCGACGACGAACTGCGCCGCACCGCGGAGGGCATGCTCTTCGTGCCCGGCACCGACTGGTCCGAACAATCCATTGGAACCAGCGCGCCCGGAACGGCCCTGGCCTCGGGGCGCAGCATCCAGATTGCCGGCGCCGAGCATTTCAGCAGGCAGGTCCATTCCTGGAGCTGCACCGCGGTGCCGGTCCGGGATCCGGACACCGGAGTGGTCCTGGGCGTCGTGGACATCACCGGCCGGGACGAAGCCGTGGCCGAGCACACCCTGGCACTGGTCGAGGCAACCGTCGCTGCCGCCGAAAGCCACCTGCGGGTGGAGCGGCTGCAGAACGCCGCCGGTGCATCGTCCGGAACAGTCCACCGGACAGCCCACAGGTCTGCCCTGAGGTCTGCCCCGAGATCCGCCGCCAGGCCGGCCCTCCGGCAGGACAGCCTGCAGATTCTTGGCCGGGACCTGGCGGTGGTGAACGTCGGGGGCCGGGCCGCATCCCTGAGCATCCGGCATTCCGAGCTCCTCACACTCCTCGCGCTTCATCCCGAAGGGCTGAGCGCCGACCAGCTCTCCGTCATGGTCTATCCGGAAAGCGCATCAGTGAGCACCGTCCGGGCCGAGATGCTGCGGCTGCGCAACCTGCTGGGAAAACACAGCGACGGCGTCCCGGGGCCCGCACTGGTGCCGCAGTCCCGCCCCTACCGGCTGCCGCACGGGCTGGTCATCGATGCCCGGCAGGTGCTCGGCTATCTGGAGCGCGGAGCGTACCGGCTGGCCCTGGGCCTGTACCGCGGGCCGGTGCTGCCGCGGTCCCAGGCTCCGGCCATCACGGCGCTGCGCAGCGAGGTCAGCACCGTCCTGCGTGAGGCGATGCTCTCCGACGCCGGCCCCGAGACGCTGCTCGGATACCTGTCACTCGAGGAGGCCCGGCACGACGTCGAGGCCTGGTCCCTCGCTCTGCGGCTGATGCCGCTGCGCTCACCCCGCCGGGCGGCCGTGGTGGCACATCTGGAACGGCTGGAACACGAACTGGGCTAACGCGGCGCGGAGGCCGCCGGACCCCAGGCACACATCACTCCGCCGGGGGTTTTTCGGGCTGTTTGACGGGCCGGATCCGAAGGCTCGTCAGGAGACCGATCAGCAGCGCGCCGGCAGCGATCCACCCCGCCAGGGTTACGCCGTCGGTCATTGCGGAACGGGCGGCGTCGGCGATGTACGCGGTTTGCGGATCAGCGCTCAGGGCTCCGATGGTGCCGCCGGAACTGGCGTTCACCGAATCCACCAGCGGCCCCAGCATCGGGTTGGCGGCGACGTCGTCGGAGAGCCGTGATGCGGTGCCCTCCTTCAGCGACGTGAAGAAGGCGGTGCCCAGGACGGCGATGCCCAGTGCGGAACCGGTCTGGCGGGCGGTGCTCTGTGTCGCCGACCCCTGACCGCTGCGGGCCACCGGCACCTCGGCCAGCACCACCGACGTGAGCTGGGCAGTTGCCAGGCCCACGCCCAGGCCGTAGACGAGCAGGATCGGCGAGGTTAGCCAGGCCGTGCTGTCCGGACGGATCAGCAGCGCCAGCGCCCCGATGGCGAGGATCTCCAGGCACAGGCCGACCCGCACCACCAGAATGGGGGAGTACCGGCGGGAGAGGGCTGCCACCGCACCGCTGGCCAGGAAGGACCCGGCGGCCAGCGGCACCAGGGCAAGGCCCGCCTGGAAAGCCGAGTAGCCAAGGACATTCTGGAACCAGAGGGGCAGGGACAGGATCAGGCCGAACTCGCCGAAGCTGACGATCAGCGCGGTTATGTTGCCGTTGGCAAAGGAGGGGATGCGGAACAGCGAAAGATCCAGGATGACGCCCCTGCCGGCCTCGGTCCGCCGGCGTTCCTCCATCACGAAGGCTGTCAGCGCGACGGCGGCAACCGCAAACGCCACCGGCACGGGGGAGAAGCCGCCGAGACGGAAGGGGGCGTCGTCGTCGGCGTACCACCAGCCGTAGCTGCGGCCCTCGATCAAGCCGAACACCAGGGCGCCGAAGCCGAGGATGGACAGCAACGCACCATTGATGTCCAGCCGTTGCCGCGCGCCGGTCAGCGGTTCCGAAGACTCCGCCACGAACAGAAGCAGTCCAACGGCTATCAGTGCGCCGAGGGGAATGTTGATGCCGAAGGCCCACCGCCAGCTGGCGTTCTCAGTGAGCCACCCTCCGAGCAGCGGGCCGACTGCGGCCATGCCGCCGATGGTGGAGCCCCAGACGGCGAAGGCTATGCCGCGCTCGCGTCCCTGGAAGTTGGCGTTAAGCAGGGCCAGGGTGGTGGGCAGGATCATCGACCCGCCCAACCCCTGGAGCGCCCGGCCGGTTATCAGGAAGCCGCCGGACTCCGCCACGGCGCAAAGGAGACTCGCAGCAGCAAAGATTCCGACGCCGATCAGCATGATTCGCCGGCGGCCGGCCCGGTCCGCAATCCGGCCCCACGTCAACAGCAGGGCAGCGAACAGCAGGGTGTAGATTTCCTGGACCCATTGGATTTCGGCGCTGGAGATGCCCAAATCCGCCACGATCGAGGGGATGGAAACGGAAACGATGGTGGCGTCCATGATGATCATTGCCACGCCGAGGCTGATGGCGACCAATCCCCACCAGCGGTAGCGAAGGTATCGGCCGACCGCTGGAGAGCCCGGTTCCTGATGCATATGATTCACTGTGCTCCACGGTGATTCGTTGGGGCAACCATTTCCCCGTGCAACCTTGGTGCAACGTCCGGGTCCGTAGCCTCGGTACGTCAGACACCGACGTCGCCACCTCCAAGGAGCAGACATGACCGTTTATGCGCAGCCCGGCACCGAGGGATCCAAGTTTTCCTTCAAGTCCCGGTATGAGAACTGGATCGGCGGAGAGTGGGTGGCCCCGGTCAAGGGCAACTACTTCGAGAACATCTCCCCGGTCACCGGGAAGGTTTTCTGCGAGATTGCCCGCGGCACCTCCGAAGACATCGACCTCGCCCTGGACGCGGCCCACAAGGCCTCGCCGGCCTGGGGCAAGACCGCCGTGGCGGAGCGGGCCCTGATCCTGAACCGGATCGCCGACCGCATCGAGGAGAACCTCGAACTGCTCGCCGTCGCCGAGGTCTGGGACAACGGCAAGCCCATCCGCGAGGTCCTTGCCGCGGACCTGCCGCTGGCCATCGACCACTTCCGCTACTTCGCCGGAGCCATCCGCGCGCAGGAAGGCACGCTGTCCCAGCTCGATGACAACACCACCGCCTACCACTTCCATGAACCGCTCGGCGTCGTGGGCCAGATCATTCCATGGAACTTCCCCATCCTGATGGCCGTCTGGAAGCTGGCGCCGGCGCTGGCAGCCGGCAACGCCGTCGTCCTGAAGCCCGCCGAGCAGACCCCGGCCTCGATCATGGTGCTGATGGAAATCATCGCCGACCTGCTGCCCGCGGGCGTGCTGAACGTGGTCAACGGATTCGGTGTGGAGGCCGGCAAGCCGCTGGCGTCCTCGCCCCGGATCCGCAAGATCGCGTTCACCGGTGAAACCACCACCGGGCGCCTGATCATGCAGTACGCCTCGCAGAACCTGATTCCGGTCAGCCTGGAACTTGGCGGCAAGAGCCCGAACATCTTCTTCGCCGACGTGGCGCAGGAAAACGACGCGTTCTACGACAAGGCGCTGGAAGGCTTCAACATGTTCGCGCTGAACCAGGGCGAAGTCTGCACCTGCCCCTCGCGCGCCCTGGTCCAGGACTCCTTCTACGACAGCTTCATGTCCGACGCGCTGGCCCGCACCGCGCAGATCATCCAGGGCAACCCGCTGGACACCACCACCATGGTGGGCGCGCAGGCCTCCAACGACCAGCTGGAGAAGATCCTCTCCTACATGGACATCGCCCACCAGGAAGGCGCCAAGGTCCTCACCGGCGGCGAGCGGCTGATGCTCGACGGCGATCTGGCCGGCGGCTTCTACGTGAAGCCCACGGTCTTTGAGGGCACCAACAACATGCGGATCTTCCAGGAGGAGATCTTCGGTCCGGTGGTGTCAGTGGCCCGGTTCTCCGACTACGGCGAAGCCATGAGTCTTGCCAATGACACCCTCTACGGCCTCGGTGCCGGGGTCTGGTCCCGGAACGGGAACATCGCCTACCGGGCGGGCCGGGACATCCAGGCCGGGCGGGTCTGGGTGAACAATTACCACGCCTATCCGGCGCACTCGGCGTTCGGCGGCTACAAGTCCTCGGGCATCGGGCGGGAAAACCACGCCATGATGCTGGACCACTACCAGCAGACCAAGAACCTGCTGGTCAGCTACGCCGAAACAAAGCAGGGCTTCTTCTAAGCCTGCCGGCACCCGCCTACGCTGGATTTAACCCCGCTCGTCCAAGGAATCGAGGACAGAATGGCCAGCATGCAAGCAGCAGTGGTGAATGAACTCGGCAGGGGACTTTCCGTCGAGGAAGTGGCAGTGCTCGAGCCCGGTCCGAATCAGGTGCTCGTCAAACTGGTGGCGACCGGCGTGTGCCACACGGACCTGCACGCGGCAGACGGAGACTGGCCCGTAAAGCCAACTCCGCCGTTTATTCCCGGTCATGAAGGCGTCGGCGAGGTGGTGCAGGTCGGTGAGGGCGTCACCGACCTGCAGCCCGGCGACATGGTGGGAAACGCCTGGCTCGCCTATGCCTGCGGTGCGTGCGAGTACTGCAGGACGGGCTGGGAAACCCTCTGCGAGCTGCAGAAGAACAGCGGCTACTCGGTGGACGGGTCCTTTGGCCAGTACATGCTCGTGGATTCCCGCTTCGCGGCGCGTATACCCGAGGGCGCCGACCCGCATGACATCGCTCCCGTCCTGTGCGCCGGGGTCACCGTTTACAAGGGTCTGAAGGTCAGCGAGGCCCGGCCTGGGCAGTGGGTTGTCATATCCGGAATCGGCGGGCTCGGACACATTGCCGTGCAGTATGCCAAGGCCATGGGGCTGCGCGTCGCGGCTGTGGACATCGCCGATGACAAGCTGGAGCTGGCCAGGAAATACGGGGCCGAGGTGTTGGTCAATGCGAATACCGAAGACCCCGTCGAGGCCATCCAGAACAAGGTCGGCGGCGCCCACGGCATCTTGGTTACCGCGGTGCATCCAAAGGCCTTTGGCCAGGCCATCGGCATGGCCCGGCGCGGAGGAACGATTGTCTTCGTCGGGTTGCCGCCCGGAGACTTCCCGACGCCGATCTTCGACGTGGTCCTCAAGGGCCTGACGATTCGGGGGTCGATCGTGGGCACCCGGCAGGATCTGGCGGAAGCCATCGACTTCTACGACCGTGGACTCATCCATCCCAATATCAGCACCCGCAACTTGGAGGAGATCAACAGCGTGATGGACGAGCTTCGTGAGGGCCGGGTCGACGGCCGAGTGGTCATCGGGTTCTGATGGGTGCCCTGTCGGATTCCGGCCTGGACGCTGCCGTGACGATGCCCGGGGAGAGTTTTTCCCGGGTGTCGCTCACCCCGGAGGCGCAGGAGCTGCTGCAGCAGCTCCGCGAGACACACGGCCCGCTGATGTTCCATCAGTCCGGGGGCTGCTGCGACGGATCCTCGCCCATGTGCTTTCCGGCGGGGGACTTCATCACTTCGGAGGCCGACGTGCTCCTGGGAACCTTCGAACTGGTACCGGGGGAGCCCCTGGAATTCTGGATGTCGCTGGAACAGTTCGAATATTGGAAGCACACCCACCTCACCGTGGATGTCGTCGCGGGTCGGGGCAGTGGTTTTTCCGTCGAAGCACCGGAGGGCAAGCGGTTCCTGATCCGTTCCCGCCTGATGGACGTCTGACGCGAGCCCATCGCCGTCCAGCCGTTCAGTGCCGGCCGGAATCCGTAAAAATACGGAGTGCGGGCACAACACGGCCCGAGCATAGTAAGGTTGCTGTTTATTCTTCCGCTTTCGGCGGTAGTGTGCATGTGAACGATATTCGCGATGCCCCTCACCGGGGCAGGAATGAGGACAACAATGGTTAAGAAGTTCGTATTTCTCGCCGGAGTGGGCGTTGGCTATTTGGTCGGCTCCAAGGGTGGCCGCGAAAAGCTGATGGAGCTCTGGAAGGACCCCAAGGTTCAGGAGACCGTTTCCCACGGTACCGAATGGGCGAAGGAGAAGGCCCCGGGCCTGCAGGAGAAGGTGACCGAGGTCGCTTCGACCGCGAAGGACAAGGTCTCGCACTCCAGCACGTCGGGCAAGCCCGCGTCAGAGTCGGGCACCTCCACCGCTCCGTCCGGTTCCTCAACGGGTGCGAGCAGCACGCCCTCGACGGGGTCCACCTCAAACGGTTCCTTCACCTCCGGCGGACAGCACACCATGAAGCCCGCTGAGCCCGAGCCGAAGCCGTAGCGCCGGCCCAACGCTTCAGCACGACAGCAGTCCCGGAGGGGGCGTTCCACGGAACGCCCCCTCCGGCGTTTCTCCCGTTTCCCTTCGCCGGGCGGGGAGGCACCGGTGAATGCCAGGGGCGGATCACCAGGATCACCAGCGCGGGTTCCCACTCTCTGCGAACGCCGCGTCCTGGCGGGAGCTTCTTGCCTGTCGTGCAGGTTTGTCTTAATATTGTGGGCCTAAAAGATGCAGAGCCCCGATTCTTCACTTTTCACAGCCCGGCGCGCAGCCCGCATCCCGCCCCGCAGACCCCGCCCAGACCGCGCCCGGATCCGGCCCGGACCACGCCCGGATTCGGCCCTGCAACCTGACCGGCAAGTGGACCGCCCGGGCCCTGTGTACACGCGATGTTCGGCCTGCGGCGAATATGTCCCCAATTTTGCCCTGCGAAGCAGAGGGCATGGCGTGCATCCGTTACGATCGAGGCCGGATCCCGAAGTACTAGTTGAAAATGGAGTGTGAGTTAACGCAGATGGCAACAGATTACGACGCACCGCGCAAGACTGAGGACGATGGAGCTTCCACCGCCTCACTGGAGGAACTGCAGGCCCAGCGCAGTGTGACACCGTCCGCCACGGCAGTGGACGTCGACGAAACCGACGCTGCGGAAAACTTTGAGCTTCCCGGCGCCGACCTCTCCGGCGAAGAACTGCTGGTCCGGGTGGTCCCGGCCCAGGACGACGAATTCACCTGTGCCTCCTGCTTCCTGGTCCGCCACCGCTCCCAGGTGGCCCTGGAAAAGAACGGGCAGAAATACTGCTCGGACTGCGAAGGCTGATCACCTTGCCTTCCCCGGTGGCCGCCGTCGTGCTGGCGGCCGGGGCGGGCACCCGCCTGGGGCTGGGAAACAAGGCACTGCTGCCCTTCTGCGGCCGGCCCCTGATCGAAACCATCATTGCCCAACTGCACGACGGCGGCTGCACCCGGCTCACCGTGGTGCTGGGCTTCGAAGCCGAGCAGGTTCTGGCTAAAATCCGGCTCGGTCCGGCCGCCGCCGTCACCAATCCGGACTGGGAGTCCGGCATGGGTTCCTCGTTCCGCTGCGGAGTGCAGGCAGCGGCCGCCGACTGCCCTGAAGTGCCGATCCTGGTGGCCCTGGCAGATCAACCCGGCCTCACCGCGGCCGCCGTTGCAGGGCTGATCGCCCAGCACCGGCCTGGCCGGATCACCGCCGCCGGCTACCGGGTGGCCGGATCCGCTCCTGGCGCGGACTCCCTGCGCAGGGCGCATCCGGTCCTTTTCGACGCGGCGCTGGCCCTGGAAGCCGCCCGCGGCGCCGAGGGCGACGCCGGTGCCCGCGCCTTCCTCTCCGCCAACCCGGGCAGAGTCGACGTCGTGGACTGTTCCGACCTGGGCGACGGCCGGGACGTGGACGCCCCGGCTGACCTGCCGCTGCTGGAAGCCGCACCGGACCCCTTGTGGCAGCTGCGGTTCAGGAACCGATAGACTGGGCCATTCGTAGGGGAGTATCCACTACGCTGTGATCCGTCAACACGTTGGGCACCGACGCTCCAGCCGGAAACAGCGGGCACCCGTTCACAGGGACGCCGGAGAGACCTATGGTTCTTTGACGTACCCTACGAAAGCGGAGTTCCATGACTGTTTCCCCCCTGATCTGGGGAGTGACGCTAGCCGTCATTCTGGGCCTGCTGGCCTTTGACTATTTCTTCCACATTCGGAAGGCGCACACGCCAACCCTCAAGGAAGCCGGCATCTGGTCCAGCATCTATGTTGGCCTGGCCCTGCTGTTCGGCGTACTGGTCTTCGTCTTCGGCGGATCCGCCGCCGGCGCTGAGTACTTCGCCGGCTATGTGACCGAGAAGGCGCTGTCCGTCGACAACCTCTTCGTCTTCCTCATCATCATCGCCAGCTTCCGGGTTCCCCGCGAAGACCAGCAGAAGGTCCTGCTGTTCGGCATTGTCTTCTCACTGATTGCCCGCACCGGCTTCATCTTCCTGGGCGCGGCACTCATCAACTCCTTCTCCTGGGTCTTCTACATCTTCGGCCTGATCCTGCTGCTCACCGCCGGGAACCTGCTGAAGCCCGAAGGCGAGAACGACGAGGCGGACAACTTCATCATCCGCCTGGCCAAGCGGGTGCTTCCCACCACTGACCACTACGACGGCGACAAGCTCTTCACCGTTGAAAACGGCAAGAAGGTCCTCACCCCGATGCTGCTGGTCATGGTGGCCATCGGCGGAACCGACATCCTCTTCGCGCTGGACTCCATTCCGGCGATCTTCGGCCTGACCCAGAGCACCTACATCGTCTTCACGGCCACCGCGTTCTCGCTGATGGGCCTGCGCCAGCTCTACTTCCTGATCGACGGACTGCTGGACCGCCTGATCTACCTCTCCTACGGACTGGCAGCCATCCTCGCCTTCATCGGCGTGAAGCTCGTGCTGCACGCCCTGCACGAGAACACCCTGCCGTTCATCAACGACGGCCAGCACGTTTCGGTCATCGAGATCAGCACCGGGCTGTCGCTGACCGTGATCATCGGCGTCCTCGTGGTCACCGTCATCGCCTCCCTGGTGAGCCCTGCAGGCAAGGCCACCGCGGCCGTGAAGAACGCCCGCCGGCACGCCACCAGCTACCTGGACCTCTCCTACACGGCAGACGAGGCAGAGCGCGAGCGCATCTACACGGCCCTCTGCGAGGAGGAGCAGCAGATCTCCACGATGGACAAGAAGTACCGCGACAAGGTCAAGGACATCGAATCCATCAGGGCCGAGGTGGCCCGGGCGCACGAGGCGCACGCGAAGTACATCAAGTCCTAGCAACGTCCTAGCAATACAGGCAGTACACGCAGTACTGGCAGGACACGCAATACAGCCAGGACACGCAGCACACGCAGCACCCTTGGGGCGCCGCCGGCAAAGCACCAATGCCGGCGGCGCCCTTTTCGCGGGCGGGTCAGCGCCGGAGCCGGTGCTCCAAGGACACGCCGGCACCGGCGCCCGCGGGCCGGACCGGCCGGCCTGCCGCCCGGCCGAGCACGGCTCCCGCGACCAGCGCGCCGAGCCCGCCGGCGGCGAGGTCTCCCATGGTGTCCTGGTAACCGACGTTGATGCTCTCGTCCACGAACGTGTAGCCCCACCACTCGCCCAGTTCCCAGAGCACGCTCACCCCGAGGCCGACGGCGAGAACCAGGGCGGGAACCGCGATCCGCAGCGCGGCGCCGGCATGGGGGCTTGGCGCCGGAACCGCACCCAGACGGGCCAGCAGGAGATAGGCCGTTGCCGCAATGACACCGGTGGCCGCGAAGTGCACCGGCAGATCCCACCAGCCAACGCGTGCGTACAGGTTCAGGACGCTGCTCCATGCCGCTGCCAGCAGGGTCAGCCCGTAGAGGCCGTCGAACGCCCGGGAGATGTCCAGGCACCGGGAGATCAGGGTTCCCATCAGCACCAGCAGGAACACGGACACTTCCACCGGGCCGTACCAAAGAAGAGCCGCCGTGAGGCTGAACAGGCAGAGAAGCCGCACCGCGTCGGCAAAGAACTCTCCGGCACCGGAGGGGCGGCGGAGGAGGGCGTCGATCATGAATTCACGGTAGCGCAGCCCGTTCGGCCGCGGGAGGGCAGCCCCGCCTGGGCCGCCCGCCGGGGAACAGTCAGTGGTCCACCGACCGTTAGACTTCCCCCATGCCTGCCGACCTGCCCTCCGTCAGCGTGGTGATTCCCTGCCTGAACGACGCCGCAGCCCTCGACGCCTGCCTGTCCTCGCTGGCCCGGCAATCGCTGCCGCCCTTCGAAACGGTGGTGGTGGACAACAACAGCACCGATGCGAGTGCCGCTGTTGCCCGCCGGTACGGTGCCCGCGTGGTGCATGAACCGGCACCGGGCATCCCGGCGGCTGCGTCCGCGGGCTACGACGCCGCCCGCGGCCAGATCATTGCACGGTGTGACGCCGACTGTGTCCTGCCCGCGGATTGGGTTCAGCGGATAGCGGAAGCTTTCGCCGCCGAGCCGTCCCTTGGAGCGCTGTCCGGACCGGGCTCCTTCTACGGCTTTCCCCGCCCGGTGGGCGCCGTGCTCAGCGTGCTCTACCTCGGGTCCTATTACCTGGCCATGGGCTTGGCCCTGGGACATCTGCCGCTCTTCGGATCGAACCTGGCCCTGCGGACATCCGTGTGGCAGCAGATCCGCCCCGCGGTGCACCGGGATGATCCGGAGATGCACGACGACGTCTGCCTCAGCCTGCATATGGGCCAGCAATACCGATGCCGCTTTGAGCGGACCCTCGTGGTGGGAATGGCGCCGCGTGCGGTCATCGGCACCGCAAACCTTGCCCGCCGTTTCCGCCGCGCCTTCCATACGCTGTGGGCTCATTGGCCCGCGGAGGCGCCGTGGGTGCGCTGGCCGCGCCGCTACGCCTCCGGGTAAAGCGCCGCTACGCCTCCGGGTAGAGCAGGGGCAGCTGCAGCACCAGCCACGGGCTGAACGCCCAGGGTGCCAGACGCACGGATTCGGCCAGGGCCACCGGATCGGCCCACTTCCAGTCCATGACTTCGTCCGGTGCAGGAACCGGGTCCGCCTCGGTGACCGCTGTGTAGACGGGGCAAATCTCGTGCTCGACGATGCCCGAGGCATCCACCGCGCGGTACCTGAAATCGGGCAGCTTCAGCGTCAGCTGTTCGGGCTGCAGGGCCAGGCCCAGTTCGCGCTCGGCGCGCCGCAGGACGGCGTCGTCGGTTGATTCGCCCGGGCCGGGGTGCCCGCAGAAGGAATTGGTCCACACGCCGGGCCAGGTCAGCTTGCTCAGGGCCCGGCGGGTGACGAGCAGCTGACCGGCAGGGTTGAAGACATGGGTGGAGAACGCCAGGTGCAGAGGGGTGTCGGTGGTGTGCACCGTAGCTTTTTCGTGCGTACCGACGGGCGTGCCGTCCGGATCCACGAGAACGACCAGTTCCGCGTGCTTTACCATTTCTCCTCCGTATGTTCTCCGTGTTTACTTTACCTATGGAGACCAACCCCCTGCTCGACCCAGCAACCGGACACGAGCAGGTGGAGGGCGTCCTGAAGGGATTTTTTGAGCGGGCGAAGCTTCGCGCCGCCAAAGTCAGTCCCAGTTACCTTAGCCTCTGGGAGACGCTGGAGCAGTCGACGGCAGGCGGCAAACGGGTCCGCCCCGGCATTCTCATGACGGCGTACCGCCACCTGGGAGGCACCGACATCGGCGCCGCGGCACGGGTGGGCGCGGCTTTTGAATTGCTGCACACCGCGCTGATCATCCACGACGACGTCATCGACCTGGACTTTGTCCGCCGCGGCCATGACAACGTGTCCGGGGTCTACCGGTCCCTGGCGGAGACGGCGGGACAGACGCGGGAGGCAGCCCGGCACCGCGGCATGTCGACCGGTATCATCGCCGGCGACCTGGCCCTGACCGGCGCCTTTCGGATGCTGGACACCGTGGACACGGATTCGCGGACCCGGCTGCGCCTGGCCGAAATCCTCGACGAGGCGGTGTTCGCGTCAGCGGCCGGGGAACTGATCGACGTCGACTTCTCCTTCTCTCCGGGTGCTCCGCCGGTGCGCGAGATCCTGGACATGGAACGGCTGAAAACCGCCGTCTACTCCTTCGAGGCGCCCCTGCAGGCCGGTGCGGTGCTTGCCGGAGCGGACGACGACGTCGTCGCCATCCTGGGCGACTTCGGCCGGGACACGGGAATCGCCTACCAGCTGGTGGACGACCTGCTGGGAGTCTTCGGCAAGGAGAGCGCCACCGGCAAATCGAACCTCAGCGATCTCCGCGAGGGCAAGCGGACGGTGCTCATCTCGCACGCGTCGCAGGGGCCCTGCTGGGGCGAGCTCTCGCACCTGATCGGCAACCCCGATCTCACGCCCGAAGACGCGGACCGGGCCCGGGCGGTCCTGACCCGGTGCGGTGCCCGCGATTACGCCCAGTCCCTGGCGGAGGAGTTTGCCGCCCGGGCCCGGACCCATCTGGACTCCCCGGCCATCCCCGCCCCGCTGCGCCTGGTGCTGGAACGCATCGTTGCCGGCGCCGTGAACCGGGGACGCTAGGGATGGTCCGCGAAACCGGCCTGGAGCTCTACAACAGGGTGGCGGTGGAAACCGCGTCGGTGATGATCCGCTCCTACTCGACGTCCTTCGGACTCGCCTCACGGCTGCTGCGGACCCGGACCCGGCGGCAGATCGAGGGCATCTACGCGCTGGTGCGGCTGGCCGACGAAATCGTCGACGGCGTGGCTGCCGCCGCGGATCTTCCGCCGGCCGAGGTCGGCCGGATGCTGGACGACCTGGAGGCCGACACCCGGCAGGCCCTGCACACCGGCTACAGCGTCAACCTGGTGGTCCATGCTTTCGCCCTGACCGCCCGCGCCACCGGCATCACCGAGGAACTGACCACTCCGTTCTTCCGGTCCATGCGCGCGGACCTGCTGCGCACCGAGCACACCCCGGAGTCCTTCGACGACTACGTGTACGGGTCCGCCGAGGTGATAGGCCTGATGTGCCTGCTGTGCTTCCTCGAGGGCACCTCCGTCAGCGACGACCGGCTGAAGCAACTGAAGGAAGGCGCCCAGCGGCTGGGGGCGGCGTTCCAAAAGGTCAACTTTCTCCGGGACCTCGCCGACGACTTCGATGCCCTGGGCCGCAGCTACTTCCCCGGCGTGAGCGTGACCTCGTTTTCGGAGCCGGACAAGCACCGGCTGCTCGATGACATCGACGCCGACCTGCTGGTGTCCGGTGCCTCCATCGCCGAGCTTCCTCCCGCGGCCCGGCCCGCCGTCGCCCTGGCCCAGGAACTGTTCACCGAGCTGTCCCGCCGCCTGCGGGCGACTCCGGCGGAGCAGCTGCGCAGCACCCGCATCCGGGTGCCCAATCCGGTCAAGCTGCGCATCGCGGCAGAAACCCTTGTCACCCACCGCCTCCGCCGCTCGGCGCCGCGCGGGCGAACCGCCGGAAGGCTGTCATGACCCGCAGGACCGAATCCGCACCGCCCCGCACCGCCGTCGTCATTGGCGGCGGCATCACCGGGCTGGCGACCGCCGCCCTGCTGGCCCGGGAGGGCCTTGCGGTCACGGTGCTGGAAAAGCAGCCGGTGGTCGGCGGGCGGGCCGGAACCTGGCAGAGCGCCGGCTTCAGCTTTGACACCGGACCGTCCTGGTACCTGATGCCCGAGGTCTTTGACCATTTCTTCCGGCTGCTGGGCACCTCAGCGGCGGAGCAGCTGGACCTGGTCCGGCTGGATCCGGGCTACCGGGTGCTGTTTGAAGGCTCCGCCGAACCGGTGGACATTGCCGCCACCCGGGACGAGAACGTGAAGTTGTTCGAGTCGCTCGAGCCCGGGGCCGGCGCCCGGCTGGAAAAGTACCTGGACTCCGCCATCGAGGTCTATGACATGGCCAAAAAGCGCTTCCTCTACTCCACCTTCGCCTCCTTCCTGCCCCTGCTGCGCGCGGACGTGCTGCGGCGCGGACCGCGGCTGGCCCAGCTGCTGCTCCAGCCGCTGAGTTCCTTTGTGGCCCGGAAATTCACCGACCCCCGGATCCGGCAGATTCTGGGCTATCCGGCGGTGTTCCTGGGCTCCTCGCCCTACACCACGCCGAGCATGTACCACCTGATGAGCCGGCTGGACCTGGCCGACGGCGTGATGTATCCGATGGGCGGCTTCACCCGCCTTATCGACGTCATCGACTCGCTGGCCCGGGCCGAGGGCGTCACGATCCACACCGGCGCCGCAGTGACCCGGATCCGCACCTCGGAGTCCGCTTCCCGGCGCAAGCCCCGCGCCACCGGCGTCGACTACACCGACGGTTCCGGGCAGGCGCTCACCCTGGAAGCCGATCTGGTGGTCTCCGCGGCGGACCTGCACCACACCGAGACCACGCTGTTGCCGCAGCGACTGCAGACCTATCCGGAACGCTACTGGCGCCGCCGCATTCCGGGCCCGGGCGGCCTGCTGCTGCATCTGGGCGTGCGCGGCGAACTGCCGTCCCTGGCGCACCACACGCTGCTCTTCACCTCGGACTGGAAAGAAAATTTCGGCAAGATCTTCGGCAGGGACAAATCGGTGCCCGATCCGGCGTCGCTCTATGTCTGCCGACCCAGTGCCACGGATCCGGCCGCTGCGCCCGAGGGGCACGAGAACCTGTTTGTCCTGGTGCCGGTGCCTTCGGACCCGGCCCTTGGCTCCGGCGGGCTGGACGGCGGCGGGGACGAGCGGATTGAGCGGATGGCCGATGCCGTGATCGCCCAGATTTCCCAGTGGGCGGACATTCCGGATCTGGCCGACCGCATCACCGTCCGGCGAACCGTGGGGCCGCAGGATTTTGCGCAGGACCTGAATTCCTGGCGCGGCACGCTCCTGGGCCCCGCGCATGTGCTCAAGCAGAGCGCCTTTTTCCGCGGCTCCAATGCCAGCCGCAAGGTGGACGGACTGCTCTACGCCGGCGGCTCCACGCTGCCGGGCATCGGCCTGCCGATGTGCCTGATCAGCGCTGAGCTGGTGCTCAAACGGCTCCGCGGGGACACCAGCACCGAAGAGCTGCCGGTGCCTGCCGCAACGCCGGAGCCCGGGCCGAACCAGCGGAGCCGGTCCTGATGGGTGCCGTGTATCTGCTCCTGCTGCTGGTCTCGATCGCCTGCATGGGGCTGCTGGACCACCGGTTCAAGCTGTTCTTCTTCGCCGACGCTCGGCGCGCGGCGCTGGTGACGGTCATCGGCCTGGCGTTTTTCCTGCTCTGGGACCTGGGCGGCATTGGCCTGGACATCTTCTACCGCGGTGAAACGCCGATCATGCTCGGTGTTGTCCTGGCTCCGCACCTGCCCGTTGAAGAGGTCTTCTTCCTGGCCTTCCTCTGCTACCTGACCATGGTGCTGTTCGGCCTGGTCTCGCTGGTCCTCCGCCGGGCCGCCCTCCGCCGCACCCAGCACCAGGAAGCACAGCGATGACGTACTGGGCGCTCAACGCCGTGTTCCTGGTTCCGGCCGCCGCCGTGCTGGTTTTCGCCGTCCTGCGCCGGACGGCTGCTGCCCGCCCCGGGGTTCCCGGCCGGAAAGGCGTGCTGGCCGCGCTGGCGATCACCGCCGCGGTGCTGCTGGTCCTCACCGCGGTGTTCGACAACGTGATGATCGCTGCCGGCCTGTTCGGCTACAACCCGGACCGGATTTCCGGCGCGTTCATCGGCAGCGCTCCGCTGGAGGACTTCGCCTACGCGCTGGCGGCTGTGCTGCTGCTGCCGGCGCTGTGGCTGCTGCTGGGAAAAAAGCCGGGCAGCACGACCCCGCCTGCCGTTGCAGCTGACACCGACACCGAGGAGAAGCAGTGAGCACCTCAACCCGGACCCCGGGATCAACGCTGAGGATGCTGCTGGTCTCGTCCCGGCCATTGTCCTGGGTGAACACCGCCTATCCCTTTGCCGCCGCCTACCTGATCACCACCGGCGGCATCGACCTGACCTGGGTGCTGGGCACGCTGTACTTCCTGATTCCCTACAACCTGGCGATGTACGGCATCAACGATGTCTTCGACTACGAATCGGATCTGCAGAATCCGCGCAAGGGCGGGGTGGAGGGCGCCGTCCTGGACCGCGGCGTCCACCGGATCACGCTGTGGGCCGCCGTCGTCACCAATGTGCCGTTCCTGATCGCGCTTATCCTGCTGGGCAATCCGCTGTCCTGGCTGGTGCTTGCCATCAGCGTGTTTGCCGTCATTGCCTACAGCGCGCCGGGGCTGCGGTTCAAGGAACGGCCGTTCCTGGACTCGGTCACCTCCAGCACGCACTTCGTCTCACCGGCGGTCTACGGGCTGGTGCTTGCCGGCGCGGTCTTTACGCCGGGGCTGTGGGCGGTGCTGGGCGCGTTCTTCCTCTGGGGCATGGCCAGCCAGGCCTTCGGGGCCGTTCAGGACGTGGTGCCGGACCGCGAGGGCGGCATCAGTTCCATTGCCACGGTGCTCGGAGCCAGGGCCGTGGTCCGGATCGCCGCCGCCGCCTACCTCGCCGGCGGGCTGCTGATGCTGCTCACCCCGTGGCCGGCCGCGCTCGGCGGTTTGCTGGCGCTGCCGTACATCCTGAACCTGCTGCCGTTCCGGGGGATTTCCGACGCGGACTCGGAGCAGGCCAACGCCGGGTGGAAGCGGTTCCTGAAGCTGAACTTCCTCACCGGTTTCCTCGTGACAATGCTGATCATCTGGTACTGGCCCTCCCGGTAGCGGGATCTGGCCCCTCCCCGGTAGCGCGAGATGGCAGAAAGTGCGTCTCTGAGCGCTGGGACGTGCACTTTCTGCCATCTCGCGGGAAAGACAAGAGCGGCCGGCCCCCGAAGGGACCGGCCGCTCTTACTGTTCAGGGGCAAAGATGTTCGGGCGCAAAGCCCGAGGTGTGGAACTAACCGAAATTACTCGGCAACGCCCACGAACTCAGCCTTTTCGATCGGCGTGGTGTCGCCGGTCGCCAGGTTCAGGCGCAGCTTCTCGCCCAGGGTCGCGTCAACGTTGGTCCAGTACTGGATCGCGGCTTCGCGGATGTGCGGGCGCTGCACGCCGGAGACGGCACCGGTGATCGTTTCCAGGAAACGCTCCTTGGCGGCGTCGTCGAACACCTCGCGGTACAGGGTACCGGCCTGGCCGAAGTCGCTGTCCTCGGAGTGCAGGGTCGCAGCGGCGCGTACCAATGCGCCGTCGCTCTCCCAGCTGCCGGCGCCGGCCAGCGCTGCGTCGGCCACGGGGCCGCCCAGCGTGTTCGGTGCGTAGACCGGGGTTTCCGGGGTGTTGTAGGAGAAGCGCATGGCGCCGTCCTGAGAGTAGTTGTTGAGCGGAGCCTTCGGCGCGTTGACCGGCAGCTGGTTGTAGTTGGCGCCGATGCGGTAACGCTGGGCATCCGGGTAGGAGAAGATGCGGGCCATCAGCATCTTGTCCGGGCTGGCGTCGATGCCGGGGACCAGGTTCGCGGGGGACAGGGCAACCTGTTCGATCTGCGCGAAGAAGTTCTCCGGGTTGCGGTTCAGGGTGTGGGTACCCACCTTGATCAGCGGGTAGTCAGCGTGCGGCCAGACCTTGGTCAGGTCGAACGGGTTGAACCGGTACGTCTTGGCATCTTCGTACGGCATGACCTGCACGTGCAGGTCCCAGGACGGGAAGTTGCCGGCTTCGATGGCCTCGTACAGGTCGCGGCGGTAGTAGTCGGCGTCGGCGCCGGCAATCTTCTCTGCCTCGGCACCGTCGATTTCATGGTTGCCCTGGTTGGACGTGAAGTGGTACTTCACCCAGAAGCGCGCACCGGCGGCATTGATCCACTGGTAGGTGTGCGAGCCGAAGCCGGGCATTTCGCGCCACGACGTCGGGATGCCGCGGTCACCCATCAGGTACGTGACCTGGTGTGCGGACTCGGGGGAGTTGGTCCAGAAGTCCCACTGCATGTCGGCGTCGCGCAGGCCGGAACCCGGGAGGCGCTTCTGCGAGTGGATGAAGTCCGGGAACTTGATGCCGTCGCGGATGAAGAACACCGGGGTGTTGTTTCCGACGATGTCGTAGTTGCCTTCGGACGTGTAGAAACGCATCGCGAAGCCGCGGACGTCGCGCCAGGTGTCGGGGGAGCCCTGCTCGCCGGCAACCGAGGAGAAGCGCTGGACGGTTTCCGTCACGGCGCCCGGCTGGAAGACAGCGGCACGCGTGTACTTGGAGACATCTTCGGTAACAACGAATTCACCGAATGCGCCGCCACCCTTGGCGTGCACGATGCGCTCCGGGATGCGCTCGCGGTTGAACTGGGCCAGCTTCTCGACCAGGTAACGGTCGTGAAGGGCGATGGCGCCGTTGGCGCCTGCGCTCAGCGACTGGTCGTCGCTGGCAACCGGAGTACCGGTCTGGGTGGTGGTGAAGTTCGACATACTCTCTCTTTCCATAAGGGGGTGAAGCAGGTGAGTCAGGAAGCTTTGGCGGCGCAGTCGGCGCAGATTCCCCGGTAGAGCACATCCGCAATCTGGATGGTCATGCCGTGGGTGTTGTCCGGTGTCAGGCACGGTGCGTGCCCCACTGCGCAGTCCACATCCTCGATCCGCCCGCATTCGGTGCAGATCGCGTGGTGATGGTTGTCGTCCACGCGGGTCTCGTACCGGGCCGGGGAGTGCGGCGGTTCGATCTTCCGCAGCAGGCCGATGTCGGTCAGGTCCGCCAGGACCACGTAGACCGACTGCAGGCTGATGTCGGGAAGTTCGCCGCGCACTGCGGCAGCGACGTCGTCGGCCACCGAATGCGGCAGGCGTTCGACGGCGGTGAGGACCGCCAGCCGCTGCTTGGTGACCCGACGGCCGTGGGCACGCAGCGCTCCGGTCCACGTTTCGGTGGTCTCGGTGGGGGCTGCTGTCGATGTCATGACCCCAGCTAACCACTAATTATGAATAATTCATAATAAGCTCCGTGGTGGCACACTGGATGCAGACGCAAACCACGACGGGGGAGATCCTTTGGCCAGCATCAAAGCGCAGGCACACCATCAGCGCGTGCGGATTCGGGGGTACGACGTCGATATCCGCACCTACGGCGCCGGCGCCCGGAACGTGGTGCTCGTGCACGGCATTGGGGCGTCCGGCCGCTATTTCTCCCGCCTGGTGGACCTTCTCGCACAGACCTGCACCGTGCACACGCTGGAAATGCCGGGGTTCGGTTCCGCGCCGAAGCCGTCCCACAGCCTGGACATGGCCGGCTTTGCCGCCGTCAACTGCGACGCCCTGCGGGCCGCCGGCATCGGCCCCGCCCAATGGGTGGGCCATTCCATGGGCTGCCAGGTGGTGACGGAAATGGCGCTGCTGGCACCGGACCTGGTCACCTCGGTGGTGCTGCTCAGTCCCACCATCAACCGCGGCGAGCGCAACGCAGTGCTGCAGGGGCTGCGGCTGGCGCAGGACTGCCTGCGCGAACCGCCGGCCGTCAACTGGATGCTGCTCACCGACTATCTGCGTGCCGGTCCTCGCTGGTATCTGCGGACCATGCCCAAGATGGTGAGGCATCGGCTCGAGCAGCGCATCGGCGGGGTGGAAGTGCCGGTGACGCTGATCCGCGGGGGCCGCGATCCGATTGTGCCCGCCCGCTGGCTGCAGGAGCTGGCCGCCGCACGGCCCGGGGCCGTTGCCGTGGAGCTGCCCGGACAGCCGCATGTCTGCATGTTCACCGAACCGGCGCGGACCGCTGCGCTGCTGCGGGAAGCGGCCTCCGGGCAGTGAAGCGGCGCACCAACGGCAGGCCCGGCGGCAGCACGAGCGCCGGCACGAGCGCCGGCACCGGACCGTGGTGGCGCCGCCGGCTGATGCAGGCCCGCGCCTGGGCGGCCGACTATGCCTACGTGGCGTACTGGCAGGTGCGCGGTTTTCTGTTCCGCAAGGATCCGGCTGTCTACCTGGCTCCGTCCAAAGAATCCGCCGCGGGCAGCCAGCGCTGCCCGGTCATCCTGATTCCCGGCGTTTATGAAAACTGGCAGTTCCTGCGTCCGCTCGCCGAAGCCCTTTCCGCCCGCGGACATCCCGTGCACACGGTGGCGCCGCTGGGCTACAACCGGGGCCGGATCGACCGGATGGCGGTGCTGGTCCAGGAGTATCTGGTGGAGCATGATCTGAGCGGCGTGGTGGCGGTGGCGCACAGCAAGGGCGGGCTGATCGGCAAACAGCTGATGCTCCTGCCGGAGGGCGGCCGCCGGGTGGACCGGATGGTGGCGGTCAATACGCCCTTCTCCGGATCCGTCTACGCCAACTTCTTTGTGCTGCCGTCCATCCGTGCCTTTGCGCCCCGCAACAAGTTCCTGCGCCGGCTGCAGGAGAGCAGCGACATCAATGCCCGCATCACCTCGGTGTACAGCCGTTTTGATCCGCACATTCCCGGCGGCAGCCACCTGCCCGGTGCCCGCAACATCCGGCTGGAGACGATGGGGCACTTTCGGCCCATCGGCGATCCGCGGCTCCTCGCGGTGCTGGAGCAGGAGTTGGACGGCCAGGCTTAGGCCCCGCCGTGCACCCTAGGAAGCGCCGCGCGCCAGTGCCTGTTGGACGGCGGCCTCGGCTCCGCCGGTCCACGGCTCCCCGTGGCCGGTCAGCAGCAGCGGGGCTTTTGTCTTGGCCAGCAGGCCCAGGGACTCCAGCGCCTCCGGACTGTTGGCAGTGGCGGCGCCGGAGACGATCTGCGGGCCCTTGGCTCCGGTGTAGGGATTGAGCGTGACCAGCGAATCTCCACAGATCAGCGCGTCCCGCTCCGGATAGTGCAGGGCCACGTGCCCGGCAGTGTGCCCGGGCGTGTGCAGGATCCGGGGCCGGCCGGGAAGGGAGCTTCCGCTGTCCCCGCCCAGGCTGTGCACGTCGGTGACGCCCCGGACGTTCAGCGCCCCGGCCGCCGTCATCGCGCCAAGATAGGGAATCGACCGCGGATAGCGAACCGGATACAGGAACCGGTTGTTTTCATGCTCGTACCGGTAGGGATGCGCCGCGATGTACCGGTCGGCGTCGTGCACCAGAATCGGTGTGCGGAACTTTTGCCGGATCCGGGCAGCGGTGCCCACATGGTCAAAGTGTGCGTGGGTCAGCACCAGGGCGGAGACGGATCCCGGCCCGTAACCAAGTTCCTTCACTGCGCGGACGAGCTCCGGCCACAGGCCGGGAAGCCCGGCATCGATGATGGCCAGGCCGTTGTCGTCCTCCACCAGGTAGGTATTGACGTAGGCGTGCTCGATGCGGTGGATTCCTTCCGCAACGTTCCGAGTAAACACATGACCTCCAAGGTAGGTTCCGGCACTTCCCGCTCTATCCTAAGCACGCTGTTTATCCCAGGTCCCGAGCCGGCGGGCAGCGTCGTCCGGAAACCTAAGCCGCCGCTGCTTAGACTGCTCGGATGCCCAGACTCCTCGCCGACCTCTCTCCGCTGCGCGAAAGCCCCGAATACCGGCGGCTGTGGACCGGAACGGCGCTGTCCGCCGTCGGCACCCAGCTGACCCTCGTGGCAGTGAGCCTGGAGGTCTATTCCCTGACGTCCTCCAGCTTCTACGTCGGGCTCCTGGGGCTGGTGGGGCTGATTCCCCTGATTGTGGCCGGCCTGTACGGCGGGTCGATCGTGGACGCCTATGACCGCCGCAAGGTCGCCCTCCTTTCCTCCGTACTGCTGTGGGTATCCACCATCGGCATCGCCGCCCAGGCCTGGGCTGGAGTGGGCAACATCTGGCTGCTCTACGCCCTGGTGGCGGTCAACGCCGGCGCCAGCGGCCTGAACCATCCGGCCCGCAGCGCGATCATTCCGCGGCTGGTCCGGCCGGAACTGCTGCCGGCGGCGAATGCCCTGAGCATGATCACCTTCGGCCTGGCCATGACCGTCGGACCGCTGCTGGCCGGGGTCCTGGTGGCCCGGGTGGGCTACGGGTGGACCTACACGATCGACGTCGTCACCTTCACCGCCGCGATGTGGGCGGTGTACCGGCTGCCGCCCATGCCCCCGGAGGGCGAGGTGCAGAAGGCGGGCCTTAAATCCGTGCTGGACGGGTTCCGTTTCCTGGCGACCCGGCCGAACATCCGGATGACGTTCCTGGTGGATCTGGCAGCGATGGTGATGGCGCAGCCCCGGGCGCTGCTGCCCGCCGTCGGCGCCCTGCTGCTCGGAGGCGGAGCAACGACGGTGGGCGTGCTGCTGGCGGCCACCGCCGTCGGCGCCTTCCTGGCCGGGCTGTTCTCCGGGCCCCTGGGCGCCGTGCGGCGGCAGGGGCTGGCGGTGCTCTGGTCGGTGGCGGCCTGGGGGCTGTCCGTATCCGCCTTCGGCGCGGTGGTGGTCATGGCGGGCCGCAACGAGGGGGATGACCCCAGCGCCTGGCTGATTCCGGCCGCCGTCGCCATGGGCTGCGCGGGCATCGCCGATTCGGTCAGCGGCGTGTTCCGCTCCACCATTCTCCAGTCGGCTACGCCGGATGCCATGCGCGGACGGCTGCAGGGGGTGTTCGTGGTGGTGGTGGCCGGCGGGCCCCGGCTGGGTGACCTCGTGGCCGGCGTCGATGCATCCTTCCTGGGCGAGGGCTGGGCCGCGGTCATCGGAGGACTGGTGTGTGTGGTGCTGGTGGGGGTGCTGGCCCGCAGGCAGCCGCGGTTCGCCCGCTACGACGCGCGCCACCCGGAGCCGTAGCCGGAGCCGGTGCTGTCCCGGAACCCGGTTTCAGCCCCGGGGCCGCGCGGAACATGAGCACCCTATGGAGCGTTGATATCGGTGGATAGACTGGCGTTTCGCGGATCCGGTCATCTCCGGGCACCATGCCGGGGTCCGGTGCAGATCCGCTCAGGAAGGAACTTCACGTGCACCAACACTTCAACGGTTTGAAGACTGCCGCACTGTTCGGAGTGCTCTTCGCCGTGCTGCTGGGCATTGGAGCCCTGCTCTCCAGCGGAACCGGAAGCCCGACCTTTATCTGGGTGTTCCTGTTCATCGGGCTGGCCACCACTGCCTACAGCTACTGGAACAGCGACAAGCTGGCCATCCGCGCGATGCGGGCGGTTCCCGTCACCGAGCAGCAGGCTCCGGAAATGTACCGGATCGTCCGCGAGCTTTCGGCCCGCGCCAACCAGCCGATGCCCAGGCTCTACATTTCGCCGACCATGGCACCGAACGCCTTCGCCACCGGCCGCAACCCGCAGCACGCCGCAGTGTGCTGCACCCAGGGCATCCTGGCCCTGCTCACCGAGCGCGAGCTGCGCGGCGTCCTGGGCCACGAACTCATGCACGTCTATAACCGCGACATCCTCACCTCCTCGGTGGCCGCTGCCATTGCCGGCGTGATCACCTCGCTGGGCCAGTTCCTGCTCTACTTCGGCGGCGGCGACCGCCGCAACGGCAATCCGCTGGCCATGATTGCCATGGCCATCCTGGCTCCGTTCGCGGCCTCACTGATTCAGATGGCGATTGGCCGGACCCGGGAGTACGACGCCGACGAGGACGGCGCGAAGCTCACCGACGATCCGCTGGCGCTCGCCTCCGCCCTGCGCAAGCTGGAAACCGGCACCCAGCGCGCCCCGCTGCCGGACACCGACCAGAAGCTGGCGAACACGGCACATCTGATGATCGCCAACCCGTTCCGGAACGGCGTCCGCGGCCTGCTGGCCACCCATCCGCCCATGCCTGACCGCATCCGGCGGCTGGAGAACATGGCCGGCCGTCCGCTGGGGTCCTGACCGCATGTTCAGGAACGCTTCGGCGATGCCGGTAGGGTCGGTTCCATGCGTTTGATACTGATCCGGCACGGCCAGACTCCGTCCAACGTCCACCATTACCTCGACACGGCGGTCCCCGGGCCGGGACTGACCGAGCTGGGGCTGGCGCAGGCAGCGGCCCTGCCGGAAGCCCTGGCCGGGGAACCGATCGACGCCGTGTACGCCTCCAACCTGGTGCGCACCCAGCTCACCGCCGCCCCGCTGGCGGCAGCCCTGGGCCTGCCGGTGGAAGTGCGCGACGGCCTGCGCGAGGTCTCCGCCGGCAGCCTGGAAATGCGCAATGACCGCGACGCCGTCGTCGCCTACCTCAAGACCGTCTACAGCTGGGTGAAGGGCGACCTGGACGTGCACATGCCCGGCGGGCCGAACGGCCACGAGACCTTCGGTCGGTTCGACGCCGTGATCGCCGAGCTGCAGGCAGCCGGCCTGACGATGCCCGTGGTGGTCAGCCACGGCGCGATGATCCGCGCGTGGTGCACGTTCCGGGCCGACAACGTGGAACCGGACTTCATCGTGGAAGGCGCGCTGAGCAACACCGGCATGGCCGTGATGGAATCCGTTCCCGCCGACGACGGCGCCCCCGACCGGTGGAAGCTGCTCACCTGGATGGGCGAGGCGGTGGGCGGCCGCGAGCTGCGTGATTACGGCGAGGACGGCCCCGCCGGCGAGGACGTGTTGCTCTAGGACTAACCGAAGGGGTCATGCTCTGGCTCTGCCGCCCAATCGTCTTTGTGGCCCCGATGGTCTCGGATCCACACGACGAGGCGTGCAGTGTCATCGGTGTTCGATTAGTCGTTAGCCCTCATCGCGCGGCCAGGTATGCCAGGAGCGCGTCTTCGGCTTCCTGCGCAACGACAGAAGCTGGGCGGAGCATCGGAGAAGAGCGTAGGAATTTCTCGCCGTCTTTGGCAATCTGATATTCGGCCACGAGGTTCAGGAACTTCTCAAAGTCGGTCATGGGCGTGAGTCTAGATGACAAACCGGCCCACGTGGCGCCGCTGAGCTGTTGCCCGGTCGCTGTGCTTTGCGAATGAACGGTGAGCTCTTGGAATAAATTGTGGGCTCAGCTGACCGTCGGAGCCCGGCTGGAATCTCAGAATTGGTTCAAGAGGTGTCGGCCCGGGGGCATACCCAGGCAACAATCAACAATCACACTGAACACTTACAGCCACCTCTGGCCGACTGCTGAGGACAAGACGAGGACCGCAGCCGATGGTCTGATGGCTGCGGTCCTCGATAATCCTGCGGACTCAGTGCGGACTGAGGCCAACTATTCAGGCCTGACTAGGCCATATGTGTGTGTTCTAGCGGAAGTTGATGAACTGCAGGTCCACGTCCACGTCGGCACCCTTGAGCAGGGCCATGGTGGCCTGCAGGTCGTCGCGGGACTTGGAGGTCACGCGCAGCTCGTCGCCCTGGATCCGGGAGTTCACGCCCTTGGGCCCCTCGTCGCGGATGATCTTGTTGATCTTCTTGGCCTGGTCCTGGGCGATGCCTTCCTTCATGGAGGCCTCGATCCGGTACTCCTTGCCGGAGGCGAACGGCTCGCCGGCGTCGAGCGACTTCAGGGAAATGCCGCGCCGGACCAGCTTGGACTGCAGGACGTCAAGGACTGCCAGGACCCGCTCCTCTGAGTTGGCCTTCATGAGGATGTTCTCCCCGCTGAAATCCACCTCGGCGCCGACTCCCTTGAAGTCGTAGCGCTGGGACAGTTCCTTCTGCGCCTGGTTCAGGGCGTTGGCAACTTCCTGTTTGTCGATCTTGCTCACAACATCAAATGATGACTCGCTGGCCATGGGCGCTCCTTGCAGTAGTTTTTTCTCCTGCATCCAGCCTAGTAGCTCCGGGCTTCGGTGGCAGCCCTCACAGGTTCCACTCAGGCTATCCCGGGACTTGTCCCATCTTCTGCCGCGACAGTGTGGGGGTGACTACGACAGGAAAGCACCCGGAAGCCCCCCGCCCCCGACGCACCCATCTGAGCAGGCTCCGCACCGCGGCCGCAGGATCCGTTCTGGCAGCGGTATCGATTACGGGGGTGGGGGCTGCCGCCGCACCGGCCTCCGCCGCGGAGCTGCGGTCCTTCCTGGCACCGCTGGACCGCCCGGGAGAAGCCGCGGGCTCGCCGGGCAGTGACACGCCGGGCAGTGACACGGACCGCAGGACATCCGATGAGGGAAGGCTGCTGGGCATCCGGCAGGACCTGGCGAATGCCGTCGCCTGGGGCTCCGTGACGCAGCAGCAGGCGGATCAGTTTTACACGCAGATGCAGTCCCGGATCGCCCGCGGACTGTAGTGCCGGGTGCGGCGGCGGGCTCCGGAAACAGCCGCTCCCGCCGCCGATTCGTATCTTGGGCAAAAGTTCTGTAAAGTTGTTTAGGCCGCAGTCGCTTGCGGCGAATCTTCATCACGAAGATGTTCGGCAGATTACCCGAGCGGCCAAAGGGGGCTGACTGTAAATCAGCTGGCAACGCCTTCACTGGTTCGAATCCAGTATCTGCCACCGAACGGAAAGAGCCCGCTCCACCAGGAAACTGGCCGGAGCGGGTTTTTTCTTGCCCGGAAACGGCCGTGCCCGGCGGGCCGCGACAGCCCGGACGCTCCATGATTCAGGCCTCAGCCGCACCCTTCACCGCTGAGCGAACACGTAGAGACATCTCCACACCTGCCGGATAGCGTTGGAGGATGGCAACTATTGACATCACCGAGGCAACGTTCCCCGAGACCATTGAGGAAAACGACATCGTGTTCGTGGACTTCTGGGCAGACTGGTGCGGCCCGTGCAAGCAGTTCGCACCGGTGTACGACGCCGTTTCCCAGAAGCACGACGACATCACGTTCGCGAAGGTGGACACGGAGGCCGAGCAGGGCCTGGCAGCCGCTGCCGGCATCACCTCCATCCCCACCCTGATGGCGTTCCGCGAGAAGGTCCTGGTCTTCTCCCAGCCCGGTGCCCTCAACGCTTCCCAGTTCAGCGAACTGGTGGACGCGGTCAAGGGACTGGACATGAAGGCCGTCCACGAACAGATCGCAGCGCAGGAGAACGGGCAGGCAGCGGCCGGCTCGGACGGGCAGGTCAGCTAACACCCGCTCAGCAGCACAGACTGAAAGACCGCGGAGGTTCCCCGAAGGGGAGCCTCCGCGGTCTTTTTTAACCGTCCCGGCACCCTGTTCCGGGCACCCCGGCGGCGGTAGGATCGGACGCACCTTGAGCGGAACCGGGCCCAGCCGAGAGTTTCTCAGCCGAAAGTTTCTCAGCCGAAATTTTCCCAGCAGCATTTTCGAGACAACGCTCCCGGAAATCCCGACCGCCCGCGAGGCT
This sequence comes from Arthrobacter sp. zg-Y1219, assembly GCF_030125545.1. Classification (NCBI taxonomy): domain Bacteria; kingdom Bacillati; phylum Actinomycetota; class Actinomycetes; order Micrococcales; family Micrococcaceae; genus Arthrobacter; species Arthrobacter sp. zg-Y1219. The sequence goes on along the minus strand of NZ_JASKLY010000009.1, from coordinate 258,111 downwards.
CACAGTCAACGACGATAAGAGCGAGGCGAAGACCTATGAATGGAAACCGCGGAGTTGCCTACATGGAACCCGGTGTCGTGGAAGTCCAGGACATCGACTATCCAACGTTCGAGCTGAAGGACGGTCCGGGGGTCAACCCGGCCAATATCGGCCGCAAATTGCCTCACGGTGCCATCTTGAAAGTGGTGACCACCAATATCTGCGGTTCGGACCAGCACATGGTCCGCGGCCGCACCACCGCACCGCCGAACCTGATCCTGGGGCACGAGATCACCGGCGAAATCGTGGAAACCGGCCCCGACGTGGAGTTCCATTCCGTGGGAGACCTGGTCTCGGTTCCCTTCAACATTTCCTGCGGACGCTGCAAGAACTGCAAGGAACGCAAAACCGGCATCTGCCTGAACGTGAATCCGGCCCGGCCGGGCGCCGCCTACGGATATGTGGACATGGGCGGCTGGGTAGGGGGCCAGGCCGAGTACGTGATGGTGCCGTACGCGGACTGGAACCTGCTGCGGTTCCCGGACAAGGACCAGGCGATGGAGAAAATCCTGGACCTGACCATGCTCTCGGACATTTTCCCCACCGGGTACCACGGGGCCATCACGGCGGGCACGCGCGTGGGCTCCACCGTGTACATCGCCGGCGCCGGTCCCGTGGGGCTGGCAGCCGCTGCCAGCGCGCAGCTGCTGGGCGCCGCCGTCGTCATCGTCGGCGACCTGAACGAGGAACGCCTGGCCCAGGCCCGCAGCTTCGGCTGTGAAACCGTTGACGTGTCCAAGGGCGACCCCAAGGACCAGATCGAGCAGCTGCTCGGTGTGCCGGAAGTGGACTGCGCGGTGGACGCCGTCGGCTTTGAAGCCCGCGGACACGGACACGGCTCGGGGACGGAGGCACCGGCCACGGTGCTGAATTCCCTCATGGACATCACTGCCGCCGGCGGAGCGCTCGGTATTCCGGGTCTCTATGTCACCGGCGATCCCGGCGGCGTGGACGAAGCGGCCAAGGTGGGCTCGCTGTCCCTGTCGCTGGGGACCGGCTGGGCGAAGTCGCTGTCCTTCACCACCGGGCAGTGTCCGGTGATGAAATACCACCGGGACCTGATGATGGCGATCCTGCACGACAAGGTGCAGATCGCCAAGGCCGTGAACGCGACGACCATCAGCTTGGACCAGGCGCCGGAGTCGTATCAGGAGTTCGACTCCGGGGTGGCGCGCAAATACGTCATCGATCCCAACGGGATGGTGCCTGCCTAGCGGATCACCGCGCACCGCCGCGCCTCAGGGCCGGCACACCACCACATCACAACGCCACAGCGCAGCCCAGGGGCCGGAACCGCACGGTTTCGGCCTCTGGGCTGCGCTGGGTGAAGGTGTGTCTTCCGCTGCTTCCGGACCGGGACGTACAGTCGTTGAACCGGAATTCCAGCCGTATCTGCGGCTCGGGGGCCCTCCAAATACTCACCAATGCAGCGTTGGAAACGGGGATGCCATGTCCGCTCGGGAGCCTGCCGATCACCCCAGTTGTCCCGTTCCGCCCGCAGCCGGGGGAGTCCGGCCATGAACGGGGACACCGCCTGGGTTCTCATCTGTGCAGGCCTTGTCCTGTTCATGACTCCGGGCCTGGCGCTCTTCTACGGGGGCATGGTCCCGGTCCGGAACGTTCTGACCATGATGATGCAGAACATCATTCCGCTGGGCATCATTACCGTCACCTGGGTGCTGGTGGGGTACACGCTGGCCTTCAGCAACAGGGGCAACTCGCTGGTCGGGGAGTTCGACGCGTTTGCCCTCATTACCGTGGATACCCCGCAGTTCCATACCGTGGCGGCGGGGGTGACCATTCCGACGCTCGCCTTTGTGGCGTATCAGATGATGTTTGCCATCATCACCCCGGCGCTGTTGACGGGAGCAACTGCGGGGCGGCTGAAATTCGCCGGCTGGACCGTGTTCCTTGCGGCCTGGTCCATCCTCGTGTATCCGCAGGTGGCTCGCTGGCTGTGGCATCCGAAGGGATGGCTCGTGCAACTGGGCGCGCAGGACTGGGCCGGCGGAATAGTGGTGCATGCCTCCGCGGGAGCCGCGGCCGTTGCTGTCCTTCTGGTGGCGGGACGGCGCCACGGCTGGCCGAACCTTAAAACCTCCCCCAACAACCTGCCCATGATGCTGGTCGGCGCCGGGATCCTGTGGTTCGGCTGGTTCGGGTTCAACGCCGGAGACGGCCTGCAGGCAAATGACATTGCCGCCCAGGCGCTGGTCAACACCCACGTGGCCGGCGGTGCGGCGATGCTGACCTGGCTTTTGGTGGAACGGCTCAGCAGCGGCAACTCCACCTTGGTGGGCGCGGCGTCCGGTGCCATCGCGGGCCTGGCGACCATTACCCCCTGCGCCGGGTATGTGAGCACCGGGGCAGCCCTGCTCATTGGGCTGATCGCCGGCTGCGTGTGCTGCTTCGCGGTGCGGCTGAAGCACGTCCTGCATTACGACGACGCCCTGGACGTTATTGCCGTCCATTTCGTGGGCGGGGTGCTGGGGTCGCTGCTCCTGGGGTTCTTCGCGGACAGCTCCGTCAACGCGGTCAGCGAGGACGGGGTCTTCACCGGCGGCGGGGGACTGCTTCTCTGGCACCAGGTGGTTGCCGTTGTCTGCGTGGTGCTGTTCTCCTTCGTCCTGAGCTGGATTCTGGCCGCTGTCATCAGCCGCACCATAGGTCTCCGCGAACGCGGCCCCGAGCAGGAGGACCTGGACCGCGTGCAGCAGGGGGCGTCCGGCTACGCGCTGAGCGGGATCATTTCACGGCCGACGACAAGCGGCCGGAGCGCCGAGGACGGCCTGTTCGCCGGCAGGAACACGGACAGCCGCCTCGGCCCGCCGGCGTACCTGCTCAGCGCCGTGCTGGACACGGGCCGGATCGACGGCCTGCGGGACGCGCTGCTGATGGCCGGAGCCCGGTCACTGGAACTGGCGGATGCCGCGGTGTACTCCGGGACGGTCCGCACGGAGAACTTCCGCGGACAGAAACGGAAACTGGACTTCGATGACCGGCTGCGCGTCTACGCGGCCGTCGACAGCGACCACGAGGAGGCAGTCGTGTCGGTGCTCAAGCGCTTCGGAGCCGATCCGTCATCGATCTACCGGGTGGCGATTGAGCCGCACTAACCCCGTCCGGGGCGCCGTCAGCGGCGCCGGTGGTCTTCCGGTGACAGCCGCGGGCCGAACGCCTGCTTGCGGAAACCGCTCAGCACCAGCAGGCGCACCACCCGCTGCCGGTGGCCCAGCCAGGGCCGGAGCAGGGTGAGCATCCCGGCGTCGTCGGTCCGCCGTCCGGTCAGTGCCTCGCCCACGAACGCCGCCAGATGATAGTCGCCCACCGACACGGAGTCGGGGGCTCCGTGGGTGCGCTGCGTGATTTCAGCGGCGCTCCAGGGGCCGATCCCGGGAACCGAACACAGGCGTTCCGTCAGGTCCGGGCCGAGCGGAACGGCGGCCAGCCGCTCCAGGCCGGAGGTGACGGCGCAGGAGCGCAGGATGGTGCCCGAGCGGTGCGAATCCACGCCCGCCCGGTGCCAGTCCCAGCTGGGGACCCGGCGCCACTGGGCCGCCGTCGGCGGAACCTTCAGCCCCGCCGGCACCGGACCGGGCGCGTCGACGCCGTACCTGGTCACCAGGTACCGCCAGGAGTAGTACGCCTCCATCGCCGTCACCTTCTGCTCCAGGACCACCGGCACAATGCTGTCAAGCATCCTTCCGGTGCTGGGCAGACGCAGGCCGGGATGGCGGCGGCGGGTCTCGGCCACAGCCGGGGGCAGGGTGGCGGTGAAGCCGGGCTCGTCGAAGGCCGTCCAGTCATCGGCGTCTCCGAGCAGCGCGGGAATGCCGGCCAGCGCAGACTCGGCGCCCGGACCCCAGGCACGGGCGAGGACCCTGGCGCCCGGCGCAGGAGCGGGCTGCTCGCGAAGCGCCAGGGTGGCGTTGCCCTCCGGTGTGGCGAAGGCAAGCCAGGCGACGCCCGGGCCGAGCCGCACCGAGGGGTCCTTCCGGCCGTGGGCCAGGATGCCCAGTGACAGGGCCAGGGAAAACGGGCGGCCGGACTCCCACAGCAGGGACAGGGCTCCGGCTCCCGCGGCAGCGGACACCGGGAGGGACACCGGGATGGACACGGACATATCTCCATCGTCGCACGCACCGCTGACGCTGCCGGGCCCCGGTAAGGAACGGCCCGTGTGGCTTTTGCTACGCCGGGTTCCGCGGAAAGCTGGACCGGTCCTGCCGAACAAGTAACGTGTTGCACATGAAGTATGCAGATACAGTCCTGGACCTGATCGGCAATACCCCGCTGGTGAAGCTGCACAACGTGACCGATGGCCTTGCGGCCACGGTGCTGGTGAAGCTGGAATACCTGAACCCGGGCGGCTCCATCAAGGACCGCATCGCGGTCCGCATGATCGAGGCGGCCGAACGCGAGGGCAAACTGAAGCCCGGCGGCACCATCATCGAACCCACCAGCGGCAACACCGGCGTCGGGCTCGCCCTGGTGGCGCAGCAAAAGGGCTACCGGTGCATCTTCGTCACACCGGACAAGGTGGGCGTGGAGAAACGCGACGTGCTGCGGGCCTACGGCGCCGAAGTGGTGGTGACACCCACCGCGGTCGCCCCGGAAAGCCCCGATTCCTACTACGGGGTCTCCGACCGCCTGGTGCGGGAGATCCCGGGCGCGTACAAGCCGGACCAGTTCTCCAACCCCGCCGCCCCGGCCAGCCACTACGAGAGCACGGGTCCCGAAGTCTGGCGGGACACCGACGGCACGGTGACCCATTTTGTGGCCTGCGCCGGAACCGGCGGCACAATCACCGGCACCGGCCGGTACCTGAAGGAAGTCTCGGCGGACCGCTCGTCGGGCGCGGTCCGCATCATCGCCGCCGATCCGGAGGGATCGGTCTACTCCGGCGGCACCGGACGCCCCTACTTCGTGGAGGGAGTGGGCGAGGACATGTGGCCGGACAACTACGATCCGTCGGTTCCGGACGAGGTGATTGCCGTCAACGACGCGGAATCCTTCGCCATGACCCGCCGCCTGGCCCGCGAAGAGGGACTGCTGGTGGGCGGGTCCTCCGGCATGGCGGTGGTGGCTGCCCTGCGCGCGGCCCGGGACCTGGGGCCCGACGACGTCGTCGTGGTCCTGCTGCCGGACAGCGGACGCGGATACATGGGCAAGATTTTCAATGACGAGTGGATGCGCTCCTACGGGTTCCTGCAGGGAGCCGAGCAGGAAGCCTCGGTGCGCGACGTGCTGGCCACGAAGGACGGTTCGCTGCCGGATCTGGTGCACACCCATCCGAACGAGACGGTCCTGGACGTCATCAACATCCTCAACAAATACGGCGTTTCCTGCATCCCGGTGCTGTCCCAGGAACCACCGGTGCGGATCGGCGAGGTCCTGGGATCCGCCGATGAGCGCTCGCTGACGGAAAAGCTGTTCCGCGGCGAGGCCAAGCCCACTGACAGCATCCGCGACCATATGGGACCGCAGTTGGCGATGGTCGGCGCCGGCGACTCGGTGGCCGCGGCGAAGGAAAAGCTGCAGGAGAACGACGCCGTCATGGTCACCTCCGAGGGCGCGCCGGTGGGAATACTCACCCGGCACGACCTGCTGTCCTACATGAGCATCTAGCAAGGAGCGAACCATGAGTGAAGGCTTCAACACCCGCGCGATCCATGCGGGCCAGACCCCCGACCCCACCACCGGAGCGGTCATTCCGCCGCTGTACCAGAGCACCACGTTCGCCCAGGACGGCATCGGCAACCTGCGCAACGGCTATGAATACGGCCGCGGCACCAATCCCACCCGCGACGCCCTGCAGGATCAGCTTGCCGCGCTGGAAGGCGGCGCCCATGCCTATTCCTTCAGTTCGGGGCTGGCCGCCGAGGACTCTCTGATCCGCGCCCTGCTGGCGCCGGGCGACCACATCGTGCTGGGCAACGACGCCTACGGCGGCACCTACCGGCTGATTAACAAGGTCCTCGCCGGCTGGGGCATCACCAATGCCGCGGTGGACATGTCCGACGTCGGGGCGCTCACTGCTGCGATCGCCGCCGGCAACACCAAGATGGTGTGGCTGGAGACGCCGTCGAACCCGATGATGAAGATTTCCGACATCGCCGCCGTCGCGCAGGCCGCGCACGACGCCGGAGCCTGGCTGGTGGTGGACAACACCTTTGCCTCCCCGTACCTGCAGCAGCCGCTGGCCCTGGGCGCGGACATCGTGGTGCATTCCACCACCAAATACATCGGCGGGCACTCCGACGCGGTGGGCGGCGCGGTCATCCTGAACGACGACGCCGCCGCCGAGAAGATCGGCTTCATCCAGTTCGCCGTCGGCGCGGTGTCCGCGCCGATGGAAGCCTGGCTGACCACCCGCGGGCTGAAGACCCTGGGGGTGCGGATGGACCGCCACTCCTCCAACGCCATGGCGGTGGCCAAGTGGCTGCGGGAGCAGCCGGCCGTGGAAAGCGTGCTCTATCCGGGGCTGGAGGACCATCCCGGCCACGACCTCGCCAAGGCGCAGATGAAGGACTTCGGCGGGATGGTCTCGGTGTCCTTCAAGGGCGGCGAGGCCGCGGCGCGCACCGTGGCCGAAGCCACCCGCGTGTTCACGCTGGCCGAGTCCCTGGGCGGCGTGGAGTCACTGATGAACTACCCGTCCGAGATGACGCACGCCTCGGTGAAAGGAACCGAGCTGGCGGTGCCGGAGAACCTGCTGCGGCTCTCCGTGGGAATCGAAGACCTCGAGGACCTGATCGCGGACCTGGAGCAGGCGCTGGCGACGCTGTAGGAGGCCTTCGGCCGCCGGCAGATGCTGCTAGCGGCCGAAGAGCCGGCGGCGGGCCTTGGGCTCGCGCTCCTGGAAGAACCTGCTGCTCTGCGGAAGCCAGAGCAGCAGCACGCACAGCAGCAGCACCGAGCCGACGGCGATCAGCGCCGGGCCGCGGAAGAGCAGCGGAATCCCCACGATCACTCCCACGGTGGTGAGGGTCTCCCGGGCGCTGCGCCTGCCGGCGCGGAGGCGGAAGACGCAGAAGCCGATAACCAGCGATACGGCCAGGACCACCAGCCCCAGCACTGTCAGCCCGGCGCCGTCGCGGTGCTGGGTGCCGGCGGAAACGATGAACGAAACACCGGCCACGGCCACCAGGGCGGCGGCGGCGAACCAGGCTGCCGAGGCGGCCCGGATGATGCCGGGCAGCGGGGTGCGGGGAACGTTCCGGGCGCTGCCCGCAGGCCGGCGTCGTGCAGCTCCCGTCACGGGCGGTCAGCCACCACGGGGGTGCGGGTTTCGGTGTCGTAGCGGTAAACCTCCCGGCCGCCGATCCACACCGTCAGGGCCCGCTGCATGACATCGAGCGGATCCCCGCTCCAGAGCACGACGTCGGCATCCTTGCCCGCCTCCAGGGACCCGATGCGGTCCGCCAATCCCAGGACTTTGGCCGGGTTAATGGTGACGGAACGCAGCGCGGTTTCCCGGTTCAGTCCTTCCTTCATGGCCAGGGCCGCCTGATAGATCAGGAAGTTGATCGGAACCACGGGGTGGTCGGTGATGATGGAGATTTCCACGCCGGCCTCGGCCAGCTTCGCGGGGTTTTCCATGCTGCGCCGGCGCAGCTCCACCTTGGAGCGGGTGGTGAAAAGCGGTCCGATCAGGACCGGCACGCCGCGCTCGGCCAGCACATCGGCCAGGAGGTGGGCTTCGGTGCCGTGGTCCAGGACCAGGTCGTAGCCGAACTCGTCAGCCAGCCGCAGGGCGGTGCCGATGTCGTCGGCACGGTGGGCGTGCTGGCGCCACGGGATTTCCCGGCGCAGCACCATGGCGAGGGCATCCATATGGGGGTCGCGGGCGTCGTCGTCGTCGTTCTTGCCCAGGTAATTCTGCGCGTCCATGAACGCCTTGCGGATGACCAGCGCCGTGCCCAGACGGGTGGAAGGGGTCTGCTTCTTGTCGCTGTAAATCCGTTTGGGGTTCTCGCCGAGGGCCGACTTCAGGCCGCTGGGGGAGCGGAGGACCATTTCCTCCACATAGCGGCCGTGCGTGTGCAGGGCCACGGCCAGCCCGCCGATGGGATTGCCGGAGCCGGGATTGATGTTCACCGCCGTGACTCCGCCGGCCAGGGCGTCATCGAAACCCAGATCGTCCGGGTTCACCGCGTCGATGGCACGCACCCCGGCCATCACCGGATCGGTCATTTCGTTGGTGTCGTTTCCGGCCCAGCCTTCACCCTCCTCGTGCACGCCCAGATGGGTGTGGGCGTCCACCAGGCCGGGCAGCAGCCACTTGCCCTCGGCATCAAGCACCTGCGCGCCCTCCGGGACCCGGACGTCGGGGCCGAGGTCCAGGATCTTGCCGTCCGCGACCAGGAGCGTGCCGGTGAACGGCGGCGCGGTGACGGGAACAACATGGGCGTTGACGATGGCCATAACCGGTGCGGGCATGAGCAACCTTCCGTTCTCTGATCGAGTCCGCCCAGCCTATCCTGCGCCCTGACAGTCCGCAGATGGACGCCCCCGCCGGTAGACTTGCGAACGTTAATATCTAGGCTGGCTGTAGTGCAGGGAGAATCATGGGCCTGAAGACCCGATCCGGGATGGTCCGGCTGGCAGCAACTCTGGCAGCGCTCCTCGCGGCGGCAGCGATGATCACCGCCGCGTTCGTTATTTCACCCCGGCACGGCCTGGATTTCAGCGTTTACCTCTCCGGCGGACAGAGCGTGCTCGACGCCGGCGGAGAGCTTTACACAAAGCAGCTGCAGTACCGCGAGGGCAGCAGCCTGCTGTTCACCTATCCGCCGTTTTCGGCCCTCATGTTCGCCGTGCTGGCGCCCTTCGGGCAAAGCCTCGGGTTGAACATCTTCACCGGCATTTCGCTGCTGATTGCCGCCGCCGCCTCAGTGCTGGGCGTGCGCTACGCTTTCCGGCAGCCCAGCGTGCGCGCGGTGCTGAAGCATCCCTGGCTGCGCCCGCTGGCGCTGGCGGGCTTCGGCTTTGTGGTGCTGCTGGGCCCCTGGCGCGAGACCATGGCGTTTGGCCAGATCAACATCCTGCTCTTTGGCCTGATCATGGCGGACTTCCTGATCCGGCGCGACAGCTGGCCACGGGGCCTGCTCACCGGCGTTGCCGCCGGCCTGAAGCTCACGCCGCTGGTCTTCGGCCTGTACTTCCTGGCCCGCGGGGACTGGCGCGGCCTGCGCAACATGGCCTTCGGCTTCCTGGCGACCTTCGGACTGGGTTTCCTGATCCTGCCGCGGGAATCACGCACCTTCTGGGTTGATCTGCTGCCTGACACCTCCCGCATCGGCGGCGCCGGCTACGTGGACAACCTGGGCCTCAAGGGCGCCATCCTGCACTTCGCCGGCCCCGACTTTCCCGTGGACCTGCCCTGGCTGCTGCTGTCCCTGCTGGCCGTGGCCGCCGCAGCGCTGATCATCATGCTGGCCGGCAACCGCGGCGACCGGTTCACCGCCGTCGCCGCCACAGCACTCCTCATGCTGCTCATCTCCCCGGTGTCCTGGTCCCACCACTGGGTCTGGGTGGCCCTCTTCATTCCCGTACTGGGACGCAACATCGCCGACCTCACGGCGAAGGGCTCCGGGCAGCGCACCGCCGGCATCATTCTGCTGGCCTCGGCCTTCCCGATTTTCCTGCTCTCACCCAAGTCCATCGGTGGGCTGATGGGTGCTCAGAACCTGGATTCCCAGGTGGTGGCACCGTGGCTCATGGCCTCCAGCATCGGCGTCTTCTGGGGGATTGCAGTGATGGCCTGGTGGGCCGCGGTCCTGTGGCGGAACCGTCCGCCGCGCTGGTGGAAGCAGCCGGTCCAGCTGCGTGTCGAGCCGCCGCGGGTGAAGAACGTCCAGCCCTAAGCGACGTAGAATCCGGTCAGCGAAAAGACGACCGGAAAAGGTGGACCGCAATGATCTACGTTTGGGGCGGGGCCTGGGCCCTCGGCATTTGGGCCCTGCTCAATAATTTCCGGCGTGGACGCGCAGATGTTCCGCCCTTATTGTGGTGGGCCGGACTGCCGTTCTGCCTCGTGGGCGGGATGATGCATGCGGTTTCGGGTTCACCGTACGCCGGTTTGGCAGCGGGCCTGCTCGCCGCCCTCCTGGTGCATTTGCCGGCCGCTGCGCGGAACAACAAAAAGATAGTCCGCAAGAAAGATGCTCCCTCTTACATCGGCCGGCAGGGAGTTGTCACGAGGCCGCTTTACAGCCTCGACAAGGGCAGGATCAACCTGGAGGGACGGGTCCGGATCGATTCTGACCGGAACGTCTATGCCATCACCGTGGGAACAACTGAGAAGGTGGAGATCCCCAAGGGCTGCCGGGTGCGGATTGTCGGCCACGACGGCGGTGACCGCCTCGTGGTCGAGCCGTTGGAAAACTTCGCCGCCGGTTATCTGCTGCATTGACCGGCCCGGATCGTAGGATGATCCGCATGAGCTCCGGAACCCTGCTGGCGGTCTGCCGCGTCCACGAACTTCTGCCCACCTCCGACTCCACGGGCGTCACTGCCATCGACAAGCGCCCGGCCGCCGGACCGGTTAAGGTGCACGGCCTCGGTTTGAGCGGGGATCTGCAGGCCAGCCGCAAACATCACGGCGGGGAGTCCAAGGCCGTCTACGCCTATTCGCAGGACGACGCCGACTATTGGGCGGCAGAGCTGGGCACGGAGATCATGCCCGGGCTGTTCGGGGAAAACCTGCGCATCGCGGGCATCCCGGTATCCGAAGCCGTGATCGGAGAGCGCTGGCAAATCGGGGCAACAACCCTGCTGGAGGTAACGTGCCCGCGGACGCCCTGCCGGAACTTCGCCGTCCGGATGCAGCAGCCCCGCTGGGTGGCCCGGTTTGCCGAGGCCGGCAGGGTGGGCACCTACCTGCGCGTCGTTCGGAACGGCACCATCAGTGCCGGGGACACCGTGTCCGTCATCCACCGCCCCAACCACGGGGTGACCTCAGGGGATGTTTTTCGCGGGGTGTCGGGCGAACAGGCCCGGCTGCTGGCCCGGGCAGAGGCCAACGGGGGGCTCAGGCTCTCGCCGGAACTGCAGAAAATACTGCGGAAACTGCACCGCCGCCAGGCCGCCGCAAATGCGTAAATCCGGCCCTCAAACGGCCAATTCACCACCCCTGTGCCCAAGCTCACCGTCCAGTATGGACGGGCGGGTCCCCGCATGCCGTACACTTGAAACATCCCCCACTCCGGTATTCCCTTATTGTCCTGCGGTTTCCGACCGCAAGTTACGTTGTGTTGGGGCTCGCGTTTTCGAATGCGGGCAGATTCATCTTTTGGGAGCGCCGGCAAAGAAATCGTCACACCGGCCCACGTCACAATCCAGTGAAATTGGCCTACAGCTGTGACGGAAAGTCCTGCCATGGGATTGCAATAGCGCCGGACTTACGTCCTGCGGCCGTCTCTGGCCGCGCGGTCCCAATGAATGAGGATTATTTCTTTTGCTTGACTCTGTAGAAAACACCGAAACCGCAGCAACCGCCGCTCCCGAAGCCGAAGAGAACCAGGTTCTCTTCACCGACTTCGGTCTGGACCCGCGCGTTCTGCAGGCACTGGTAGACGTAGGCTACGAAAAGCCTTCTCCCATCCAGGCAGCCACCATCCCCCTCCTGCTTGAAGGCCGCGACGTCGTCGGCCTGGCGCAGACCGGAACCGGCAAGACCGCCGCATTCGCGGTTCCCGCCCTGTCCCTGATGGCCGGCCTGCCCGCCACCAAGGACACCCAGATCCTCGTGCTGGCCCCGACCCGCGAACTGGCCCTTCAGTCCGCTGAAGCCTTCGCTTCCTACGCCAAGCACATCGACAACTTCACCGTCCTGCCGGTCTACGGCGGATCCGCCTACGGCCCCCAGCTGGCCGGCCTGCGCCGCGGCGCCCAGGTTGTTGTCGGTACCCCGGGTCGCGTCATCGACCACATCTCCAAGGGTTCCCTGGACCTGTCCAACCTTCAGTACCTGGTACTGGACGAGGCCGACGAAATGCTCCGTATGGGCTTCGCCGAAGATGTTGAGCAGATCCTCTCGACCACACCCGCCGACAAACAGGTGGCACTGTTCTCCGCCACGATGCCCGGCGCGATCCGCAAGATCGCCAAGAAGTACCTGAACAACCCGGCCGAGGTCACGGTCAAGTCCAAGACGACCACCGGTGCGAACACCCGCCAGCGCTACGTGCAGGTCATGGGCCCGCACAAGCTGGACGCGATGACCCGCATCCTGGAAAGCGAAGACTACGACGGCGTCATCGCCTTCGTCCGCACCAAGATGGCAACCGAGGACCTGGCTGACAAGCTCAAGGCCCGCGGCTACCTGGCCGCAGCAATCAACGGTGACATCCCGCAGCAGCAGCGCGAGCGCACCGTCGAGGCCCTGCGCAGCGGCAAGATCGACATCCTGGTTGCCACCGACGTCGCCGCCCGCGGTCTTGACGTTGAGCGCATCAGCCACGTCATCAACTACGACATCCCGCATGACACGGAGTCCTACGTCCACCGCATCGGCCGCACCGGCCGCGCAGGACGCACCGGCGACGCGATCCTCTTCATGACCCCGCGTGAGAAGTACCTGCTGCGGGCCATCGAGAAGGCTACCCGCCAGCCGGTTGAGCACATGCAGCTTCCGAGCATCGACATCGTGAACAACAAGCGCCTCGCGAAGTTCTCCGAGCAGATCACCGAAACCCTGGCATCCGAGGATGTCTCGGTCTTCCGCGACCTGGTCACGACCTACCTGGCCGACCACGACGTCACTCCCGAGGAAGTTGCCGCTGCACTGGCCGTCATGGCCCAGGGCGGCCGCCCGCTGCTGATGGAAGAAATTCCGCAGGCTCCGGCCCGCCAGCGCGAGCGTTCCGAAGGCCGCGGCGACGCGACCGGCTCCCGCGGCCCGACACGCCCGCTGACCGAAGGCAATGCAACGTACCGCATCGCCGTCGGCCGCCGCCAGCGCGTTATGCCCGGCTCCATCGTTGGCGCCATTGCCAACGAAGGCGGACTCTCCTCCGCACAGATCGGCGGCATCGACATCCGCGCCGACCACACGCTCGTTGAACTCCCGGCTGACCTCAGCCAGGATCAGCTGCGCGCCCTGTCCCGCACCCGGATCGGCGGCGAGCTGATCCACCTCGAGCTGGACAACGGCCGCAAGCCGTCCCGCGAACGCGAAAGCGGCGGCTTCAACGACCGCGGCGACCGCGGCGGCTTCAAGAAGGATTTCAAGAAGCGCGACGGCGAGCGTTCCTTCGGTGACCGCAGTGCCAGCGACCGCGGCAGCGACCGTGGCGGCTTCAAGAAGCGCGAAGGCGACCGCGGCGGCTTCAAGCCTGCCGGTACCCGCCAGCCGCGTTTCCGCGACTAAGCAGCACGCTCGGCAGCGGAGCGCCTGCACACTGCAGGCGCAGCCGCTCTGACGTAAGGCAAAAGGAAGGGCGCCTCCGGATTTTTCCGGAGGCGCCCTTCCTTTTGTGCTGGTGCCGGCCCTTTGTTTCGGTGCGGGCTTGTTGCGCTGGCGCGGGCGGTCAGCCGACGAGGGCGCGCTGGCTTTCGAGCCGCAGCTCCAGGTCATTCATCACGATGGCGGCCAGGTCCTCGAGGGTCAGGACGTCGTCGTCGGTGAAGTCCCGCGGCGTACGGTCCAGGATGCACAGCGTTCCCAGGTTGTAACCGTCGCGGGTGGAGAGCGGGACCCCGGCGTAGAACTGGAGGCCGAACTCGCCGGCGACCAGGGGATTGGCCAGTGTCCGTGGATCTGCCCGGGCGTCGGAGACCACCCAGGCTTCATCCTGCAGAATGGCGGAGGCGCAGAGTCCCGGATCCCTGCCGATCTGCTGGGCGTCGGTGCCGTGGTGGGACTTGAACCAGATCCGGTCGGTGTCCACCACGCTCACGATGGCCACCGGCACGGAGAACAGCCGCGAGGCCAGAGCCGTGATCCGGTCGAAGGCGCCGTCCGGCGGGGTATCCAGCAGGTTGTAGCGGCGGACCGCTTCCAGCCGTTCCGCTTCGTTTTCGGGGATCAGCGGCGGGCTCTGCCGGTGCCGGGCGCGCGGAGCCACGGCCAGTTCAAACAGTGCCAGCGAAGCATCATGGGCGGAAGGCCGCTCCTGCGGCTCCAGTGCCGTCATTTCACGCAGCAGCACCCGGAACCCCTCTTCGAGGGTGTCGGGGATGGCAGGGGGCCTCAGGAGGCGCGCCACGGCACTCTCCAGGGCCGGCCCGGGGTAGGCGGGCACGCCGGTGAGGCACTGCAGCAGGACCAGGCCGAGCGAATAGATGTCGGACGCCGTGCCCACAGCTTCGCCGCGGGCCTGCTCCGGGCTCATGTACGCCGCTGATCCGGTGAACGTGCCGCTCTGCGGCTGCGGACCGCGGGCGACCAGTGCCACGCCGAAATCCGTGAGCTTGGCCCGCAGCCGGGTGTCGTCCCCCCGGTAGTCGAACAGCATGATGTTGGCAGGCTTCACATCGCGGTGCACGACGTCGGCGTCGTGCATGTAATCAAGACCCACTGCCAGGTCGTAGCCCAACTGGGCCACCTGGCGTGCGGCCAACGGGCCGCCCTGGAGCCGCTCGCGCAGGTCGGGTCCCGCCACCAGTTCCATGACCAGGTACACCTGCTGGACGCCGGTGTCGCTGAGGTGGGTGCCTGCATCCAACAGGGTGACCAGGCTGTGGTGGTTCAGGCGGGCCAGGATCTTGGCTTCGGCGTCGGTCTCACGCTGCTCGTCCGGAGTGGCGGCAACGGAGCGGGCCAGCTTGACCGCGACCTCGCGGTCAAGGAATTCGTCCCGGGCCCGGTACACGGTTCCCATCGCTCCGGCGCCGATCTTCTCGACCAGCCGGTAGCGCGCACCCAGCAGCGCACCCGCGGGGTGCTTTGGGGAATCAGTCACTGTACCTACTTTCTTGTTCCCTAAGCATACTGAGGATTCCGCGGGGTTTTTACCCGCCACGGGCGGCTCGGACGGCTCTGGGAAAGGCCCCCCTGAAGGGATGGCGGAGGCCTGGAAGCGGGCGGCAACCGATGCCGGGCGGCGGCCCGAGCGGAGGCGCCGGTGCGAGTGGAAGCCCTCCGGTTTGGCGTAAATCGACCGGTTTGTTAAATCCCTGCCACTGCGGACCGGCAGGGATTTACCAAAGTGGCAGGGAATCGCCAAAGTGGCAGTGATTTACCAAAGTGGCAGCAGGTGCAGCGGGTGCGCTGGAGGGGTGGCGGGCGGCCCGGAAAGCGGGTGTCCGGACGGCCTTGCGGGGGGCAGATTCCCAGCCTCCACCGAAGTGGCCTGGATCACTTTGCTGGCGCGGTTTTTGCCCGATTTCACGTTCTCCAAAAGTGCTGGTAAAGTATTTACTCGTTGCCCCGATAGCTCAGTGGTAGAGCGCCATCTTGGTAAGATGGAGGTCCCGGGATCGATTCCCGGTCGGGGCTCTCAATGGGAGGGCCCGTGTTGCTAAGGCTGTTTGTTTTGCAGAGGCCAATTTAGGGACGCGGGCTTCACTCATTTTTTGGCGGTGTAGCTCAGTTGGTTAGAGCGCACGACTCATAATCGTGAGGTCGGGAGATCGAGCCTCCCCACCGCTACAGCCGGACCCCCGGAATCCTTGTGATTCCGGGGGTTTTTCTGTGCCCGGATGCGCAGCGGGTTCGCCCGTGTGCTGTCCGGCGCGGCAGCGCGGAAGGCGAATCCGGCGGGGGCCGAAGATCGGTGAACGATCACTACGCGGGTGCCGGAACCAAGCGGCGAAGTACCATGCGAAAACTTATCGTCCAGATCAAGCCCCCTCCGGAACGAAAGACGCAGACCCATGACTGAGTACACATCCGACGCCGATTCCGATTCCGATTACCCGGAGAACTGGCCCACTCGGCGAAGGCTGCGTGCGCACACCGAACACCAGAATGCGGGGCACGGCGGGTCGGCGGCTGAAACCTCCACATTCGCCGACCGGATTTTCAGCGGGGCGGACGAGAGGGCCGACGACGGCGGCAACTTTACGGGAGCCCTTCCCTCCGACGGCGGCCTTGCCGACGGTGACCTTGCCGCGTACCGCTTGGAGGCCGGGCTCGAGCTGGATCGACCGTCGATGCCTCCGCCGCTGCCCCCGGAACCGGTGTTCCAGTCGGTCGCTGCCGGTTCCGCTGCCGCCGCAACGCCCATCCGGGAAGCCCCGGAACCGCAGGACCATCCCGTTCAGTCTGCTGGTCTGGCCGAACCCGCCGCCCCGCCCACGCCCGAGCTGCCCGCCGCCCGTCCCGCTCCCGAACCCGCCTCCGCTGGAACGCCGGCAACCCGCGCCGAAGTGCGCGACCGTGCACCGGCCCGCCGCCGGGCCTCGTTCCTGGACACGCAGACCGCCCGGATTCCCGCCACCCGAGGCTTCCGCGGCGTTATAGCCAGCCTCGGCGTGCGGATATCACCCTCTGAGTCCGAGCTGGCGGAGCGCCGCGACATCCGGGCGGTCAGCCAGCACTGGCCCGGCCCGCGCACCATCTCCGTGGTCAACGGCAAGGGCGGTGCCAACAAAACGCCCACCACGGTGATGCTTGCGGCCGTGTTTGCCCGCAACGGCGGCGGTCCCGTGCTCGCCTGGGACAACAACGAAACCCGGGGAACCCTGGGCTGGCGCACCGAGCAGGGTCCGCACGACGCAACCGTCATGGACCTGCTGCCGAACACCGGCAACCTGCTGTCGCCGGCGGCCCAGTCGGCGCTGCTGGCCCGCTTCGTGCACCACCAAACCGAGGACAAGTTTGACGTCCTGCGGTCGAAGCCCGACGTCCTGGCCTCCGAGCAGAAGATCACGATGGCGGACTTTGATGCCCTGCACGAGGTTGCCTCGAAGTACTTCCGGCTGAACATCATGGACTCCGGCAACGATGAAAGCGCCGAGCGCTGGCTGCGGATGATCCACCACACGGATCAGCTGGTGATCGCCACCACCACGGTGGATGAACATGCCGAGGCCGGCGCCCTGCTCCTCGAAGCCCTGCAGGAACGCGGCGGTGCGTTTGCGCAGCTGGCGGCCAACGCCGTCGTCATCGTCAGCCAGTCCAACCGCAACGGCACTGATGCCCAGATCCGCTCGGTGGCGCAGGGCTTTGAGCCGCTGGCCCGGGCCACCGTCACCATTCCCTACGACGCTGCGCTGCGGAAGGGGCAAATCCGGTACGGTTCGCTTCGCTCGGCGACGCAGCGGGCCTGGCTCACCGCCGCTGCGGCAGTGGCCGCCGGCCTGTCGGAAACAGGGCCCGTTAGCTGAACCGCCCGCGAAGATAGTCAGCTTGCTTATTGTCGGTGGTGTTTTCTAGGGTAGGGGCAGCGGAACCGCCAGGTTCGGCGAGGCGGTTCATTGTACGTTTCAGGCAACCGCCGGCCAAGCATCGAGGAAAAACGGAGGCAACATGGCTGAGCATGATATTTCCGGCAAGAAGGTCGCTTTTCTCCTAACCGACGGGGTGGAACAGGTGGAGCTCACCAGCCCGTGGGAAGCCGTGAAGGCTGCCGGCGGAGAGCCCACACTGGTCTCCCTGTCCAGCGGCACCATCCAGGGTTTCGACGGCATCGACAAGGGGGAGACCTTCACCGTCGACCTGACCGTCGCGGACGCGGACGCCGCGGACTATGACGCGCTGGTGCTGCCCGGGGGAGTGGTCAATGCCGATTACCTGCGGGTGGACAAAGACGCCCAGGATTTTGCCCGCGCGTTCTTCGAGGCGCACAAGCCGGTGGCGTCAATCTGCCATGCCCCCTGGCTGCTGATCGAGGCCGGCGTGGTCCGGGGGCGCGACATGACGTCCTATCCGTCCCTGGCGACGGACCTGAAGAACGCCGGCGCCAACTGGAGCGACGAGGAAGTGGTGGTGGACCAGGGCCTGGTGACCAGCCGCAACCCCGGCGACCTGCCCGCCTTCAACGACAAACTGGTCGAGGAAATCGCCGAAGGCGAGCACGAAGGCCAGCACGCCTGACCCGTCGCAGTCTCCGGCCGGAGATCGCGGCGACAGGCCGGGGCGGGTCCGCCGCGGCGGGATGAGATAGCGGGACAATGGGCGGGGAAGCTATTCCCCGCCCATTGTCCTGCTGCCCATTGTCCTGCTGCCCATTGTCCTGCTGCCAATTGTCCTGCTGCCAAATGTCCTGCCCGCCCGCTGAATACCTGGAGATCCGCTTCGATGACTGCTGCCGGCCGGTACCTGTGCACCGGAGTTTCCTGGGACGACGACGGCCCGTACCTGGCGCTGAGCACTCCCGAGGGAGCACGGGAGCGCCGGCGGCTCGACGCCGGCACCGCCCTGGCCTACCGGGTGCTGCCCGGGGACGGCGGAGCCCTGAAATACTGCCTCGGCTCCGTGAAGGTGCAGGACAGGCACACCCGGCTCCACGAGCCCTGTCCGGGACACGCTCCGGCGGACCGCGGCTATCAGTGCGGGCCCTGCTTCGCCCGTGACGACTGGCGGCTGGTGCACAACAGCCACCGGTCAGGCATCGCGTCCCCGGGGCTGAAGCTGTACCTGGCCCAGCCGCACTGGCTCTATGTGGCGACCTTTGCCGACGGCACCACCAAGGTGGGCACGGCCGCTGACGGGCACAAGCGCCTGCGCCTGACCGAGCAGGGCGCGGTGGCGGCGCGTTACGTTGCCCGCGCCGGGGACGGACGCGTGGTCCGCATCCTCGAAGATTTGGTCACGGCCGAAGCGGGGCTGGTCCAGGCGGTCCGTGCCGGCGCGAAGACCGCGGCACTGGCCCGGCCGTTGGCGCCGGACCTTCTGGACGGAATCAATTCCCGCCACGCGGCGTCCGCGCGTCATCTGCTGCGCGGCTCCGGCATCGAAGGGTTCGCCGTCGCTGACGAGACCTGGCAGCGCCCGGAGCAGGCGCAAACCGTGCTCGGCGCGGCCGGGGCTGCCCCTTACCCGCTGGATCCGGGCAGCGGTGAACACGGTCTGTCCATCGAGGCCATGCTGGGAGCCGCGGCGCTGGTGCGGGTGGAGGGCTCCGACACGCCCTTCGTTGCGAATCTGGCCCGGCTCAAGGGCCGGCGCCTGCAGACCGGCCCCTACCGGACCCTTTTGCCCGCCCTGCAGACCGCGCTCTTCTGAGCAAGCCGGCGGCCCGGGCCCCGTTTCGCGGCGGAAGGTGCCGCGCCTGTATTCTGGGACCATGCTAAACACTCCCTGGGAGACCGGTTCCGCCCTGTACCGCAAACTGGTCGTCTCCGCGCTGGTGGTCTCGGGAGCCGGTGTGCTGATGGTCGTCGTCGGCGCCGTTAGCGAGTCTCAGCTGCTGATGTACATTGCCGCCCCGGTGATCGTGGTGGGCATGTGCCTGCACCTCACCGGCATGGTGGTTCGAGCCCGGGACGCCCGGCGCCGGATGAAGGGAACCAAATGAGCATTAATCCCGAGCTGCAGGGCCGCAGCTACCCTGCCAGCGAGCCGTATCAGGTGGGCCGCGAGAAGATCCGCGAATTCGCCCGCGCCGTTCAGGCCAGCCATGCCGCCCACTTTGACGTGGCCGAAGCCGAGCGCCTGGGTTATGCCGATCTGGTGGCCCCTCCCACGTTTGCCGTGATCGTGGCCCAGCGCGCCGACGCGCAGCTCATCTCAGACCCCGACGCCGGCATCGACTTCACCCGCGTAGTGCACGCCGACCAGCGCTTCACCCACCACCGGCCAATCGTCGCCGGCGACGAACTCATCGCTGAGCTTTCCGTGGATGCCGTCCGGGCCATGGGCGACGGCGCCCTGCTCACCACCCGATCGGAGATCTCCACCACGGAGGGCGAAAAAGTCGCCACCGCCGTGTCATCAATCCTCGTCCGAGGAGAAGGGCAGTAACGCCGTGTCGATTGCATTGAGCGAACTCGCTCCCGGGCAGGAAATCGGTTCCGCCACGCTGGAGATTTCCCGCGCCGACCTGGTCCGCTACGCGGGAGCGTCCGGAGATTTCAACCCCATCCACTGGAACGAGCGCTTCGCCCGCAGCGTGGACCTGCCCGGCGTCATCGCCCACGGCATGTTCACCATGGGCGCCGCAGTGCAGCTGGTGACCGACTGGATCGGCGACCCCGGCGCCGTCATCGACTACCAGACCCGCTTCACCCGCCCGGTCCCCGTCGAGGACATTGAAGGGGAACCCGGCGCCGTCGTCGAGGTCACCGGCGTCATTGGCGCGCTCGACGCCGACAATTCCACCGCACGCGTGGACCTCACCGTCACCTACGACGGCAAGAAGGTCCTGGTCAAGGCACAGGCGGTTGTACGGATCTGGTGAGCGCACTGACCTCGGTACCCCTGGCCTCCCTGACCACCTCCCGCGTAGGCGGCCCGGCGCGCCGCTACATCAACGCGGAAACCGAAGACGAGCTGATCGGCGCGGTCCGCGCCGCCGACGAAGCGAAGGAACCGCTGCTGATCGTGGGCGGCGGCTCCAATCTGCTGATTTCCGACGCCGGTTTTGACGGTGCGGTGGTCCACGTCGCCACCCTCGGCCTGGACCTGAACACCAACACCGATGGAACCGTGACGGTCCGGGCCCAGGCCGGACACCCCTGGGACGAGGTGGTGGCGCAAACGCTGCGCGAGGGCTGCTCCGGACTGGAGGCCCTCTCCGGCATTCCGGGACTGGCCGGCGCGACGCCGGTGCAGAACGTGGGCGCCTACGGCGCCGACGTCTCGCACAGCATCACCGGAGTCCGTGCCTGGGACCGGCAGGACCGAGCCATCGTTTCCTTCGGCAACGAGGACCTGCAGTTCGGCTACCGGGACTCGGTGCTCAAGCGCAGCACCGTGAACGGCTCGCCGCGCTATGTGGTCCTCACCGTCGACTTCGGGCTGACCCGCGGCATGGAGAGCGCCCCGGTGCGCTACGCCGAGCTGGCCCGCGCCCTGAACGTGCAGGTGGGCGAGCGGGCTCCCGCCGACGACGTGCGCCGCGAGGTCCTGCGCCTGCGTGCCGGCAAGGGCATGGTGCTTGACGCGTCGGATCCCGACACGTACAGCACCGGATCGTTCTTCACGAACCCGGTGGTGTCCGAGGAAGCGGCCGCTCATTTGCCGCCGGAGGCGCCGCGCTATCCGGTGTCCCAGCCCGGCATGGTCAAGCTCAGCGCCGCCTGGCTGATTGACCGGTCCGGTTTTCCCAAGGGGTTCGGCCTGCCCTCCACCGGCCAGGGCACTGAACTGGCCGGCGGCCGCGCCTCGCTGTCCACCAAACACACGCTGGCCGTGACGAACCGCGGCAACGCCACCGCCGAAGACCTGCTGGCCGTGGCACGGGCCGTGGCCGACGGCGTGGAGGACGCGTTCGGCATCCGGCTGCACCCCGAGCCGCTGCTGATCAACTGCAGCCTCTGACCGCCTAACGCGGCCCTCCGCGGGCCGGCCCGCGCCGCGCCCAGGCCGCCGCCGCCCGGGTGCTGTGGATGGCGGCGCGGTCCCGGCGGGGATCCAGCAGACGGCAGTTGCACAGCCACTGGATCAGCCGCGGCGTCAGGCTGATCTGGGTCCGGCGGTCCTGGAGATCCGGCAGCAGCCACTCCGGTTCCAGGAAGCCGCTGAGCAGGTAGGCGAGCACTTCCGCTCCGAACAGCCGGGCAAAGGCATCATCCGGATCCAGGGACCGCTCAAGGTCCAGCAGCTCGGCGTCTTCGGCGCAGAGAATCCGCTCGCCTTCCGTTTCGAGGTAATCCCGCAGATGCGCCCCCACCCGCAGATACCGCACGCCGGTGGGTATCCGTTTGCCGATGCAGCTGGACGCGAAAAAACTGTCGAGGATGGAATCAATGGATTCCAGGGGTTGCTGGCCTGCCGGTTTCTGCTCCATGGGAACACCGTCCCACCTGCCACTGACACTGGGCGGAAGGGGTAGCCTCAAGCTCAACCGCCGGCGCAGTCCGCCGCCCCGGCACCGGCAGGAAGGACAGCAGATGGCGCGACGGAGATGGCCGCTGGCCGTCTATCCGGCGGGTTTCCTGGTGACCCTGATCGCCCTGCGGATGGCTTTCCGGATGCTGGACGGCGGAGCCCCCTGGCCACTCGCCGCCCTGGTAGTGGCTGCGGGCGTGGCCCTGGTTCTCCTGCTGGTCCGCTTCGCGGGCCGGCGGAACCCTGAGCCCTAAACCGAAAAACCCGGTGTTTTAGAGGTTGCCGGTGGCGATCTTGAGCATGCGCCGCAGCGGCTCGGCAGCGCCCCAGAGCAGCTGGTCACCGATGGTGAAGGCGCTGATGTACTCCGGGCCCATTTCCAGCTTGCGGATCCGGCCCACCGGAATGTCCAGGGTTCCGCTGACCGCCACCGGTGTCAGCTCCGCCATGGACGCTTCCTTGGTGTTGGGCACCACCTTGGCCCATTCGTTGTCGGCGTCGATGATGCGTTCAATCTCGGCGACGGACAGGTCCTCGGTGAGCTTGAGCGTCAGCGCCTGGGAGTGCGAGCGCATCGCGCCGATCCGGACGCACAGACCGTCGAACGGAATCCGCCCGTCGGTTTCCCGGCCCAGAATCTTGTTGGTCTCCGCGCCGGCCTTCCATTCTTCCTTGGACTGCCCGTTGCCCAGGTCCGCATCGATCCAGGGGATCACCGAACCCGCCAGCGGCACGCCGAACTGCGAGGCGTCCAGGTTCGGGTTCCGCTGCTGGGCCAGGACGGCCCGGTCGATGTCCAGGATGGCGGAGCCGGGATCGGCCAGATTGTCCGCCACGACGGAGTTCAGCGATCCGAACTGGTTGAGCAGTTCGCGCATGTGCCGGGCGCCTCCGCCCGAAGCCGCCTGGTAGGTCATGGAGGTGCCCCACTCCACCAGGCCGTTGCGGAACAGTCCGCCCAGTCCCATCAGCATGCAGGAGACAGTGCAGTTGCCGCCCACGAAGTTCTTCACGCCGCGCGCCAGGCCGGCGTCGATGACGTTCCGGTTCACCGGGTCCAGGACGATGATCGATTCCTGCTCCATCCGCAGCGTGGACGCAGCGTCAATCCAGAGCCCGTCCCAGCCGGCGTCGCGCAGTTTGGGGTAGACCTCGGAGGTGTAGCCCCCGCCCTGGGCGGTAACGATAATCGGCAGCTTGGCCAGCGTCTCGACGTCGTACGCGTCCTGAAGCTTTCCCGCACCGTCGGCGAAGGCCGGCGCGGCGCCTCCCGCGTTGGAGGTGGAGAAGAACACGGGGTTGATCAGGTCAAAGTCGCCCTCGTCCTGCATGCGCTGCATGAGGACGGAACCGACCATGCCCCGCCAGCCGATGAAGCCCGCGGTGGGAACGGAGGTAGCTGCGAAAGTCATGCTTCCCAGTTTAGGGCAGTTCGGCTTGCCCGTCCTGATCGGTGACGGTGTCGGACGTCCGGGCGCGGACCCACAAGGCAATCCTGTACGCGGTGCCGTTGGCAGCGGCAAACCATCCCCGGGCCGGGCTCACGGCGGTGAACGTCCAGTCCGGTCCCAGCCCCGGCGCATAAGTGTCGCCCTCGATGCTGGCATCGATGACGGTTACCACCGCGGCGTCGGCGAGCGGCACAGCCGATTCCCAGAGCCGGGCGCCGCCGATGATCCAGATTTCCCCGCTGCCCGGACTGCGGCGAGCGGTGTCCAGCGCCTGCTCCAGCGAGGGAACGACGACGGCGCCGGACGGCGCGATCTCCGCAGCCAGCGTGTCGCTGGAGCTGACCACGATGTTGGTGCGGCCGGGCAGCGGGCGGAAGGCGGGCGGGAAGGATTCCCAGGTCCGCCGCCCCATGATGACCGGATGTCCCGCAGTGGTGGCCTTGAAGTGCGCCAGGTCTTCGGGAAGGTGCCACGGCATGCCGCCGTCGCGGCCAATCACCCCGTCGATCGTCTGGGCCCAGATCAGGCCGATCAGCGGATCCCGGGTATTCGCGGGCACATGCTCCGCCAGTGCCGAGCTCAGGTCCTGCCCCTCGGGGGAAGCCTCTGCGCCGCCGGCGGGAAAGTAGCGGATGCCGCCGGTGGAATTACTCAAGCTGCTCAAGTTACTCAAGGGAGCGCGCCTCTCAGACTGCAATCGGAGCTTTGATGCCGGGATGGTGCCGGTAGTCCAGGACCTCGAAGTCCTCCAGGGCGTAGCCGAAAATCGAGTCCGGCTTCCGCGCCAGGCGCAGCTGCGGATAGGGGAAGGGCTCGCGGCTGAGCTGTTCCCGGACCTGGTCCACGTGATTGTCATAGATGTGGACATCCCCGCCGGTCCAGACGAACTCTCCCGGCTCCAGGCCGGTCTGCTGCGCGACCATGAGGGTCAGCAGCGCGTAAGAGGCAATGTTGAACGGCACCCCGAGGAACAGGTCGGCGGAGCGCTGGTACAGCTGGCAGGAGAGCTTCCCGTCGGCCACGTAGAACTGGAACAGGGCGTGGCACGGCGGCAGGGCCATGTTGTCCACCTCGGCCGGGTTCCAGGCGGTGACGATGTGGCGGCGGGAATCGGGATTGGTCCGGATGCTCTCGACCACCTTGGCGATCTGGTCGATGGAGCCCCCGTCCGGCGTCGGCCACGAGCGCCACTGGACGCCGTAGACCGGGCCCAGCTCGCCGTCGTCGTCCGCCCATTCGTTCCAGATCTTCACGCCGCGCTCCTGCAGCCAGCGGACATTGGAGTCCCCGCGCAGGAACCACAGCAGCTCAAGGGCCACCGACTTGAAGTGCACCCGCTTGGTGGTGATCAGCGGAAAGGAATCCTGCAGGTCAAAGCGCATCTGGCGGCCGAAAACGCTGCGGGTGCCGGTGCCGGTGCGGTCGGATTTCTGCGTCCCGTGGTCCATGACGTCGCGGAGCAGGTCTTCATACGGGGTAGGAATAGTCACTGCATCAGTCTAGTTCGTCTGTGCACTTGGCTGTTTGCCGCCCGTCCTCGCTGGCTTCTGAGGGTTAGAGCGCGCCGCCGGCGGCTGCGGGTGCCGCGGCGTCGTGCCGGCCGCTGTCGCCGATCTGCTCGCGGGCCATGAAGTTCTCCAAGTCGAAGAGGTTCTCTGCCCGCTTGGCAACCGTCAGCAGCGTCGACATGGAGGCAACTTCCTCCACCTGTTCCTTGAGGAACCACAGCATGAACTGCTCGCCGAGGGCATCACCTTCGGCGCGCGCCGCGGCAAAGAGCGCCTCGATCTGCCGGGTCACCTGCTTTTCCTGTTCCAGGGCCAGGCTTATGGGTTCCACCACGGTGGAAAAGTCGTTGCGCACCGCTGCGATGCCGGGAATGCGAACGGGAAGGTCCCGGTCCACCATGTACTGCACCAGCATCATGGCGTGGTTGCGTTCCTCCACCGACTGGGCGTAGAAGTGCCGGGCCAGCTGCGGGAGGTCTTCACCGTCAAAGAACACTGCCATCGCAATGTACTGCTGGGAGGCGTTGAATTCGTGGCCGATCTGGGCTTCGAGGAGTTCCGTGAATGTGCTCATGGCCCCACCCTAGGCCGCCGGGTGCACCGAAAAAAGCACGGATAGGCTTGGCTCGCCTGGGCGGGCCAAGCCTATCCGGATCGGGCCCCAGCTAGTCGTCGAAGGCCCGGAAGCGTTCCAGGGAGACGATTCTTCCCTCGTCGGTTGCGCTGACCTGGCAGATCACGGCTTCACCCGGCGCCAGGAACGGGTCCTTGGACGGCAGCCCAATGGACAGGCCGGTGGGCATGTGCCGGGACAGGACCTCGAAGGTCAGGGGAAGCACCGGCCGGTGGGTGCACAGCACCACCGGCTTGCCCTTGTCGAACAGCGCCTCCACCGCGTTCCGTGCCTTCCCCGGCTTGCGCTTGGCGCTGCGCTCGGTGATGGCATCCACGGTCTTGAACTTCACTGACCTTGCCTTCACATACGGACGCACCGTCTGCACGCAGCGGACCCAGGGACTGGACACCACGCGGTCCGGGAGCCACGCGGCCAGCAGCCGCGACACGGCCTGTGCCTGGCGCAGCCCGGTTGCCGCCAGCGGCCGGTCGCCTTCGGCCCGGGTCCAGGAGGAGCGCGGCTTCGCCTTGGCGTGCCGGACGACAATCAGCGGCCAGGTCCGGAGCCTGCCCTCGGCATGGGCCTCTTCCAGGGCATGCAGCGGCAGCCTGTCGGAGGGATTGGTCAGCTCGGCGTGCGCTTCCTCCGGACTGCACCAGCGGACGCCGTCCACTTCCTTGCCGTCCGGAACCGGTTTGCCGTCCTGGATCCGAGCGGCCCAGTAATGGACAATCTTCATGCCCGACGCCACCGGATACACAGGGGCCGGCAGGGGAATGCCCAGCCGGATCCGGATCCCGGCTTCCTCCCGGACCTCCCGCACCGCACATTCGGGAGTGGTTTCCCCGTCGTCCAGCTTTCCCTTGGGCCAGGACCAGTCCTTGTACCGGGGGCGGTGAATCATGAGGACCTCGAGCCGGCCGTCCCGGGTGCGCCAGCACAGCGCGCCGGCGGCCACCACTCGAATGGCCTCCGCCGCGGTGCCGCCCTCGCCCGGCGTTTTCTCGCCGTCGGGCCAGCCGCCGGCACCCGAAGGCCGGGTCCGTTCGCCCTGGGGCTGAATCAGCTCGTCCGCCGAGGTTCCGGGTTCAGTGGACATGACCATCAACGGCGGGCGGCGGCGCGCTGGCGGGACCGGGAAGCCAGCAGCCAGGACTGCACGTCCTGGAGCGGTTCCCCCTCCTCGTTCTTATGGTGCCGGGTCCAGATGCCGTCCTTCTCGAGGTGCCAGCTCGCCGTCCCGGGGTCCATGTAGCGGTCCATGAGGGAGATGAGGTCAGCGACGTCCTCCCGTGAGGCCAGCTGCACCAGGGCTTCTACCCGGCGGTCCAGGTTGCGGTGCATCATGTCGGCCGAACCGATGAACACCACCGGATCCCCGGCATTGGCGAACGCGAAGACCCGGGAGTGCTCGAGGAAGCGGCCCAGCACGGAACGGACGGTGATGTTCTCGCTCAGTCCCGGAACACCCGGCCGCACCGAGCAGATGCCGCGCACGATCACGTCCACCCGGACGCCGGCCTGCGAAGCCCGGTACAGGGAGTCGATGATCGCCTCATCCACCATCGAATTGACCTTGATGATCACGCGTGCGGCCAGCCCGGCCTTTTTGTTGGCAATTTCCCGCTCAATGCGGTCGATCAGGCCTGACCGGACCGACCGGGGAGCCACCAGCAGGCGCTTGAACGTTGACTTCGGGGCGTAGCCGGAGAGCTGGTTGAAGAGCTTCGTCAGGTCCTCGCCCACCTGCTCGTTGGACGTCAGCAGCCCGAGGTCCTCGTAGTACCGGGCGGTGCGCGGATGGTAGTTGCCTGTGCCGATGTGGCAGTAGCGCCGCAGCCCGTCCACTTCCTGGCGGACCACCAGGGAAAGCTTGCAGTGGGTTTTCAGGCCCACGATTCCGTACACCACATGGACGCCGGCCTGCTCCAGCTTGCGCGCCCAGGAAATGTTCGCCTGCTCGTCGAAGCGCGCCTTGATCTCCACCAGGGCCAGGACCTGCTTGCCTGATTCGGCGGCGTCAATCAGCGCGTCAACGATGGGGGAGTCCCCGGACGTGCGGTACAGGGTCTGCTTTATGGCCTGGACGCGCGGATCCGCGGCGGCCTGCTCCAGGAAGGCCTGAACCGAGGTGGAGAAGGAATCGTACGGGTGGTGCAGCAGGATGTCGCGGCGGCGCATGGCGGCGAACACATCGGCCGGCTTGGAGGTTTCGGATTCCTTCAGGTGCAGGCTGGTGTGCGGGACCTGCTTGGGATAGTGCAGGTCGGCGCGGTCAATCCGGCTGATGCCGGCCAGGCCGCGCAGATCCAGCGGAGCCGGCAGGGCATAAACTTCGTCCTCTTCGACGCCGAGTTCGCGCACCAGCAGTTCACGGATGCTGGGATTGATGTCGGTGGTGACCTCAAGCCGGACGGGCGGGCCGAACCGGCGGCGCAGCAGTTCCTTTTCGAGCGCCTGCAGGAGGTTCTCGGCGTCGTCCTCTTCCACCTCCAGGTCCTCGTTGCGGGTCACCCGGAAGGCGTGGTGTTCCATCACGTCCATGCCGGGGAAGAGCTGGTCCAGATGCTCGGCGATCACGTCTTCGAGCGGAATGAAGCGGGCCACCCGGCCGGCCACGTTGCCGGCCCGGGGGCCGTCCACGGAGATCAGGCGCGGCAGCTGGTCAGGCACCTTCACGCGGGCGAAGAATTCCTTGCCGCTGACGGGATTGCGGACGACGACGGCCAGGTTCAGCGACAGCCCGGAAATGTAGGGGAAGGGATGCGCCGGATCCACGGCCAGCGGCGTGAGGATCGGAAAGACCTTGGAGGCGAACTGGCGGTGCAGGTACGCCTTGGACGTGTCGTCGAGCTCGTCCCAGCCCACCAGGAAGATCTGTTCCTCGGCCAGGGCGGGCCGGATCTGCCGCGCAAAGACCTCGGCGTGGCGCTGCTGCAGCCGGTAGCCGGCTTCGACAATGTGTTCCAGCTGTTCAATGGGACTCAGCCCGGCCGCCGAGGGGACGGCCAGGCCGGTGGCAATCCGGCGCTTCAGGCCGGCAACGCGGACCATGAAGAACTCGTCGAGGTTGGACGCGAAGATGGACAGGAAGCTGACCCGTTCCAGCAGGTACAGGTCCGGATCCTCGGCCAGCTCCAGGACCCGGGCGTTGAAGTGCAGCCAGCTGATCTCGCGGTCCAGGAAGCGTTCCGGACTGATGTCCCCCTCGGGCACCAGCGCCGGGCCGAAGTCGGGAATGTCTATCCGGTCCTCGGTGGCCCGGGGCGCAGACATGGACTCAGCCGACCCGAAAGTGTAATGCGGTTCGGCGGCGGTATCGGATCCCATGGTCTCTCCCTGCAGTACTGGCGGCGGTTCGGACCGTGCTCCCGGGGTTCCCCGGCGGACACAGCCGTCGAATCAACATTACAAGCTGTTCCGGCTCATCCGGCCGCGTACATCACGTCGGTGTCCCAGCGGACGAACCCCAGCCTCTTGTAGAGCGCCATGGCGGCTTCGTTGTCGGCATCCACGTAGAGCATGATTGCCTGCAGCCCGGCGTCCTGAAGATGCCGGATGCCCGCGACGGTCAGGGTCTTGCCCAGTCCCATGCCCTGGGCGGCGGGAACGACGCCGACCACGTACACCTCGCCGATCGGCGGATGGCCGCCCGCGCCGGGATGGACCTTGGTCCAGTGGAAGCCGAGGATCGCGCCGTCGTCGTCGCGGACCGCCAGGAGGAAGCCTTCCGGATCGAACCAGTCTTCCGCCATCCGCGCCTGCAGGTCGGCGCGCGTCATGCCGCCCTGCTCGGGGTGGTGCGCAAATGCCGCAGCGTTCGCGGCGAGCCAGGCGTCTTCGTCGGTGCCCGGCCGGAAGGACCGCAGCGACACGCCGTCTGGCAGGTCGGCCGGGGGCAGGGCGGCAGCCTCGCCGCCGTGGGTCAGGCGCAGGCGCAGGAGCTCGCGCACGGGGCGGTAGCCGAAGCGCTGCGCGAGTTCGACGGCGGCTTCATGGTTGCCGTGCGACCACGCCTGGGGCGCGGGGAACGAGCCTTCGCCCACCTGTTCCTGCACCGCGGATGCCAGGGCGGCGCCCACTCCCTTGCTCCGGTATGCGGGATGAACCACCAGCTCCAGGACGCCGGGTTCTCCGTCCCGTCCGCGGATCAGCACGGCGACGCCGGCCAGGGCCTTCGCGGCCGAGGCCGCCGGGGACTCGTCCTCGGCGAAGGTGGCAAAAACCAACAGCGAGCCGGGATCCGTTTCGGCGGAACGAAGATCAACGAGTGTCTGCTCCGAGAGCGGTGGATTGCCGTCGGCGTCGTTGGCGGCGGAGGCGAGCTCACGGATCTGGGCCAGGAGTTCCGGATCGGGCGTTCCCTTGGTGAGGGTGACGGTCCAGGGCAATACTCGTTCGTCTCTCATTGAAGAAGCCTAACGCCCGGAGGCCGGCGGGCAACCCGGACGGCTCAAAGCGGCCGCGGCCCGTCCGGACCTCGGGTGTCGCGGGGGACGGGCATCGCGGGGACGGAGGGGTCAGGCGTCCTGGCTCGCTGCGGGTGCCGGATCCTCGGCCAGGCGGGAGCGGGTGAACCGGTATCCGACGTTGCGGACGGTGCCGATGAGGTTCTCGTGGTCCGTGCCCAGCTTGGCGCGCAGCCGCCGCACGTGAACGTCCACGGTCCGGGTGCCGCCGTAATAGTCGTAGCCCCAGACCTCGTGCAGCAGCTGGTCACGGGTGAAAACCCTGCCGGGATGCTGCGCCAGGTATTTCAGGAGCTCGAATTCCTTGTAGGTCAGGTTGAGCGCCGTGCCATTCACCCGTGCGGTGTAGCTGGCCTCGTCGATCACGACGCCGGAGGCGCGGATTTCGGTGCTGGCAGCCTCGGACGTGGAGTGGACCCGGGCCGCCATCAGCCGGAGCCGGGCTTCCAGTTCGGCGGGCCCGGCCGTGTCGAGGATGACGTCGTCGGCGAGCCAGTTCGCCGCCACGGCGGCCATTCCGCCCTCGGTCAGAATAAGGATCAGGGGAGTGTCGAGGCCGGTGGCCTTCAGCAGCTGGGTCAGGGACCGGGCACCGACCAGGTCCTTGCGGGCGTCAACCAGGACCACGTCGCTGGGATCGGTTTCCAGCAGCGCCGTGGGCTCGGCGGGAACAACCTGGACCTTGTGGTTCAACAGCCCGAGGGCAGGCAGGACATCCACTGAGGGGCCCGGACTGTTGGTCAGGAGCAGAATGTGCGACATGGATCCTCCGAAAGTTGGGCGCACATCGTTGGGCACAAGCTTGACCGCATCCGCAGGAGGCGAAGGTGTTGAAAGTATAACCATGCGGGAACGCCCGGCCTGTAGCTTTCTTCTGCGCGGCGTAATAAGGCAGGATGGCTTAAGTGAAACTTTGGAGCGTAGCGGTGCTTGCGGGAGCAGCCCTCATTGGCATCGTAGGTGCTTCGTACTGGTCGGTGGCGGCCGTTGCGGTGATGACCGGCCTTCTGGCAGTTGTCATGGGCATCGGCTGGCCGCACCTGCTGGATGTGCCGGCGAAAAAAACCCAGGGCGCCGTGCTGGCGCTGGCCGGCGCAGGGGCCTGCGCTGCGGCGTTTGTTGCCCCGGCTGCTGCCCTGCTGACCTGGCTGCCCGGAATCGCCGCCGTGGGCGTGGGCGCGATCTTCCTCATTCAGCTGCTGCGAGGCACCGGCCAGGCCCACCGGCTGGAATCGACCATCGGCAACATCGCCGGTGTGCTCCTGGCCGTGATGGGGTCCGGCTGGGTTGCAGCGGACCGGCTGGCCGGTACCGACGGCAGTCCGGCGGGCCTGACCATGGCGGCCGCCGGCATCGTGGCGGCCCTGGCCGCCAGCCTTATTCCAGTGCCGGACCGGATCGCAGCACCGCTGGGCGTCGCCGCGGGCGCCCTCGCCGGGGCGCTGGCCGGGGTCCTGCAGCCCGAGGCCGATGTTCCCGCGTTGTCAGCAGCCCTGATGGGTGCCGTGGGCGCCGCCGTGATCATGGCAGTGCGCCGGCTGGTCCTCTCCCGCGACATCACCACCCGCCGGGGCCGGCTCGCCCTGGCCCTGGCGCCGATTCTCGCGCTGGGCTCCGTGGTGTATTTCCTGGCCCGGCTCCTCGTACCCTGACCCCTGCCGGATTGCCGCGCGTTCCGGTTTCCCGGCACGGGGATGTCATGGGAGATGTCATGCGGGATGCCACCGGGATGTCATGGAAGGAAACGCCCGCGGCTGCGGGTTAGGATGTAGCTATGGATCCGCTCTTAGCCCTCGAAATCTTCTTTCTCGTTCTGCTCGGCATCACCGGCGTCGGCATGGCAGCATTCGCCGGCCTAGTCGTCAGCCGCCTGTATAAAGGGCAGAAGTAACCCCCTCTCAGCAACCCGAAGGAACAGGTCAGCGCCATGCCCATGGAGATTCCCACCGATCTGACCCCTGAACTCGTGCCGTTGTCCTGGCTGCTTGGCACCTGGGAAGGCTCCGGCCGGCTCGGGGAGGGCGAGGCAGACTCCGAGTACTTCTCGCAGCGTGTCACCTTCAGCCAGAACGGCCTGCCGTACCTGAAGTATGAGGCCGAAAGCTGGCTCACCGACGAGGAAGGCACCGTTCTGCGGCCACTCGCGGTCGAGACCGGCTTCTGGGCGCTGGACCGCCCGCTGAACGACGCCGACGGCGGCCCCGGGCTCACCCCCGCGGACATCGTCCCGGCCCTGCGCAGCGCCGACGAGGTTGAAAAACTCCGCAACGACACCGGCGGCTTCGACATCACGGCCACCATCGTCCATCCCGGCGGCATCGCTGAGCTGTACTACGGCCAAATCAAGGGCCCGCAGATCTCTCTGACCACCGACATGGTGATGCGCGGCGTGAATTCCAAGGAATACACAGCCGCCACGCGCATCTTCGGGCTAGTCAACGGGGACCTGTACTGGCGCTGGGACGTGGCCGAAGGCGGCAACGCCCTGACGGCCCATGCGTCCGCCATCCTCAAGAAAAACTCCTGAGACACCTTTTGCCCGGCGGAATAGCCGCACCCGCAAGGACGTTGCACCCGTTATGACTTATCGAAGCCCCCTCCTGTCCCGCCACGGTGCGGTGGAAGCCGGAGGCCTGGATGCCGGCGTCGCCGCACACTACGGCGATCCCCTGCGCGAACAGCGGGAACTGGCCCGCGGCAACGCCGTCGTCGACCTGTCCCACCGCGGAGTGGTCACCGTCAGCGGCCCGGACCGGCTGAGCTGGCTGAACACGCTCTCCTCGCAGAACGTCAGCAGCCTGCAGCCCGGAATGAGCTCGGAACTGCTGCTGCTGAGCGTCCAGGGACGGATCGAGCATGACGCCCGGATCCTCGACGACGGCGACACCGCCTGGCTGATCGTGGAAGCGGCGGAAGCTCCGGTCCTGTCCGCCTGGCTCGAACGGATGAAGTTCATGCTTCGGGTGGAAGTGGCGGATGCCAGCGCCGAGTGGGCCGTGGCAGCCTCGGTGGCACCGGTCCCGGCGTGGGAGCAGTACCTGTGCTGGACTGATCCCTGGCCGAACATCGGGCCCGGAGGCTTTGCCTATACCGGGGTGCCGGAGGATGCCCATCCCGGCCGCGACCGCCCCTGGCACGAGTACCTGATTCCTGCCGCCGAGCTGGAACCGGCCGTGGAGGCCTCCGGCCGGACGCTGGCCGGCACCATGGCTTCCGAGGCCCTGCGGATAGCCGCGTGGCGCCCGCGGCTCGGCGCCGAGACCGACGACAAGACGATTCCGCACGAGCTGGACCTGATCCGGACTGCGGTGCACCTGGCCAAGGGCTGCTACAAGGGCCAGGAGACCGTGGCCCGGGTGCACAACCTTGGCCACCCGCCGCG
This sequence comes from Arthrobacter sp. zg-Y1219, assembly GCF_030125545.1. NCBI lineage: Bacteria > Bacillati > Actinomycetota > Actinomycetes > Micrococcales > Micrococcaceae > Arthrobacter > Arthrobacter sp. zg-Y1219. Next base: position 224,763 of record NZ_JASKLY010000009.1, on the reverse strand, counting down.
CCGCCTCGTGTTCCTGCAGCTGGACGGCTCCCAGCACACCCTGCCGGCGCCCGGCAGCGAAGTGCTGCTGGGGGAGCGGAAGGTGGGCACCGTGACCTCAGTGGCCCAGCACTATGAGATGGGCGCGGTGGCGTTGGCCGTGGTGAAGCGGTCAGCGGATCCTGCCGCCCCGCTGATGGTGAACGACGGCGGCGAGCCCTACGCCGCCGCACAGGAGATCATCGTGGCGCCCGACGCCGGGCAGGTCGTCGGCCGGGCCGGCGGCTTCCTTCGCCCGCCACGGGCATAGCCGCATCCAGCGGCAAAGACGTCAGACCAACACACCCTTCAGAGGAGATCCATGATGACCCCGGAACCCCGTCCAGAGATTGACGACGACATCATTGAACTGGCGGGTCTGGTGTTCGACGCTGCGCGGGCCGGCGATACGGACGGGATCCGGAGTTTTCTGGACGCCGGCGTGCCGGTGAATCTCACCAACGGCTCCGGTGACACCCTGGTGATGCTGGCGTCCTACCATGGCCACGAGAACCTGACTGCCCTGCTGGTGGAACGGGGCGCCGATGTGAATACGCAGAATGACCGGGGCCAGACCCCGCTGGCGGGTGCTGTATTCAAGGGCTACACCGGGATCTTCCGCATCCTGCTGGAAGGCGGAGCGGACCCGGACGCCGGCTCACCCAGTGCACGTGATACGGCAGGCTTCTTCAAGCGGCAGGAAATGCTGGATCTGCTGCCATAACCCCGGCCGGGGCGGCGCCTAGGCGGAGAGCTGGACCTCGGAACGGATGCCGGCGGCGACAAATCCGGCGCCGGCAGCGGTCCTGGCAGCGCCAATGTTGTCCAGCGGTGCCCGGTACTGCGGAATCAGGCCTTCCGCCATGGCCTCTTCGACTGCGACTGAGGTGGCGTAGCGTCCCAGGCCCCGGCGCCTCGCGTCCGGCGCGGTGAGCGTACTGATGTCCGCGAGTATCCCGTCCCGGATGCTGTAACCGGCTCCGGCCAGCGGCACCGGTTCCTCAGCGCTGTCATCCACCACGATGAACAGCGTTTCCTTGCCGGACAAGCCGGCTGCAGCGACGTCGTCGGGCGGGCACCGGCGCTCCAGCTGCACCGCGAGCGCCTGGTCCTCGGCCACCGCGACTTCGTCGGCAGGCTCCACCGGCCCGGGGAAGGAATCGGCGAAACAAAGGCGCTCCGAGCCGACGGTACGCCCGCCGTACTCCATCGAGAGGCTGGCGAGCGCGGTGTGCCGGCTGAGCTCCTCGGTGCTCTTGCCGCGGGCGCGGTCCGCCGCCCACTCGGGCCCGCAGAACACCTCCCGGCCGAACAGCCGCACAAAGGACACCCGCCGCGACTGTTCCTGCACACTGTAAATGCGGCTGCCTCTCCCGGTTTCGGCAAGCGCATCATCGGCCAGGCCGAGGCGGCGGGACCAGGCGAGCTGGATGATCGCAATCGTTCCCGGATCCAAGTTCATACGTTCCAAACTACACCGGAGCGCTCCCCGGCCCGCGAAGTCAGCCGAAGAGGATGGAGGCTTCGTCGTAGCGGTGCTTGGGGACCGTTTTCAGGTTGTCCAGCGCCTTTTCAAAGCCCACGTGGACGATGTCGGTGCCGTTCAGGGCCACCATGGTGCCCCAGAGCTTGTCGATGACGGAGTCGATGGCGGCCATGCCCAGCCGGGTGGCCAGCACGCGGTCATACGCCGTCGGAACTCCGCCGCGCTGGATGTGTCCCAGCACCGTGGCGCGGGTCTCGATCCCGGTTCGGGCCTCGATTTCCGGGGCAAGCAGTTCGCCGATGCCGCCCAGCCGCGGCCGGCCGAAGGCATCCAGGCCGCGTTCGGAGTGCGGGGATTCCATGTCGGTGGTCACGAATCCTTCGGCGACGACAACGAGCGGTGCACGGCCGCGGTCACGGGCCTGAGTGACCCATTCGGCGATCTGGTCCAGGCTCTGCGGGTTCTCCGGGATCAGGATGGCGTGGGCGCCGGCTGCCATCCCCGAGTGCAGTGCAATCCAGCCCACGTGGCGGCCCATGACCTCGGCCACCATGCAGCGGTGGTGGGATTCACCGGTGGTCCGCAGCCGGTCGATCGCCTCGGTGGCGATCTGCACGGCGGTATCAAAACCGAAGGTGTAATCGGTGGCATCCAGATCGTTGTCCACAGTCTTGGGCACGCCGACAATGTTCAGGCCGGCATCGGTGAGCCGCTGCGCCGCTGCGAGGGTGCCTTCGCCGCCGATCGCGATGATCGCGTCGATTCCCAACCGGTCCATTGTCGCCTTGATCTTCTCCGGACCGCCGTTGGGGCCATCGAAGGGATTGGTCCGGGAGGTTCCCAGAATGGTTCCGCCCTGCTTGGAAATGCCGCGGACACTGGCGCGGGGCAGATCGATGATGTCGCCGTCGACCACGCCGCGCCAGCCGTCCAGGAACCCAACGAACTCCTGACCATGGATCTTGATCCCCTTCAGGACGGCTCCGCGGATGACTGCGTTGAGTCCGGGGCAGTCGCCCCCACTGGTTAGGATGCCGATCTTCATGATTAACCTCTGGTTCCGTTGCGGGGCTGGTGGATCCTCAGCCTCGATTCTAGCCACCCCCGCCCGCCGGCCACTGCAGGACGGTGCTCTGCGGAGCCGCGGAGCCGGGAATGGGCAGCTAGCGCCTGTTGATCAGGCGTTCCAGGGCAATGCTGCCGTCGGTCTTCGGCAGCAGCAGCCAGGCGGCGAGGTAGGTCCAGACACCCACAAACGGCAGGAGGAAGCTGAGCAGGACGGCTATCCGGACCACGGCGACATCCCAGCCGAAGTGCTGGGCGACGCCGGCGCAAACGCCGCCTGCCCAGCCGTTGGTCCTGCGGACGGGGGAGGAATGCAGAATGCTAAAGAATCGGTTCATGGTTTCAGCTTGCCTCTTCGAATCGAAGTTGGAGGGCGGTTCCGCCCGGGGTGAAAAAGTTACTGCGCTCCGCTGTTCCGTCCCCCGTTTCGTCCGCTGTTCCGTCCCCCGTAGGCGCTGACCGCGCCGCCGACGAGCAGGGCTGCGCCGGTGCCGAGCGTCAGCCCGAGCAGGACGACCAGCGGGTCGAACGCTATGTCGGTCAGCAGCCAGGCCAGGACCAGGAGGCCGGCGGCCGTGAGGAGCAGGCCCCACACTATGGTGCTGGTCCGCGGACGAATACGGATATCCGGTGGAGGTGGTGACGGTGGGGATGCGCCGCTGGACGCTGCCACTGAAGCTTTGACCCAGGCCGCCCGGGCCGCGCTTGTTAACGCAGCACAGCACGCGGGCGGACCGGTCTCCGTCTATGTGGAGTGCACGGCGGACCGCGCCGAGATTTTCATCCGCGACCGCGGGACAGGTTTTGATCCGGACACAGTGCCCCCGGACCGGACCGGCTCGGCGTGCGTGAGTCCATTGTGGGACGCATGAGGCGCAACGGGGGCACCGCCCTCATCCGCAGCGGACCGGAGGGGACGGAAGTGCGGCTGGCGCTGCCGCTGTCCCTGCCCGGGGCGGAAGCGGGCACCAACACCAACCAGGCATCGGAGCATCCATGACAAGCACCACCACCATCACCGGCGAAGGCATCAATGTTGTAGTCGTTGATGACCACGCCATCTTCCGGTCCGGGCTGAAAGCGGACCTGGACGGCAGACTGCGGGTTGTCGCGGAAGCGGACACCGTGGAGTCGGCGATCGCCGCGATCCGCGCCCACCGCCCCGCCGTCGTCCTCTTGGATGTGCACCTGCCCGGCGGGGACGGCGGCGGCGGCGCGGAAGTGATCGCCGGCTGCCGGGATCTGCTGGGCAGCACCCGTTTCCTGGCACTCAGTGTTTCGGACTCGGCGGAAGACGTGGTGACGGTCATCCGCGCCGGTGCCCGCGGCTACGTCACCAAAACCATTTCGGGAGCGGAGATCTCCGACGCCGTGGTCCGGGTTGCCGGGGGAGACGCTGTGTTCTCACCGCGGCTGGCGGGATTTGTCCTGGACGCGTTCGGCACCGGCACCGTGGCCGCAGTCGATGACGAGTTGGACCGGTTGTCGGCCCGGGAACTGGAGGTGATGCGGCTGATCGCCCGCGGCTACAGCTACAAGGAAGTGGCCCGGGAACTTTTCATCTCCGTAAAAACGGTTGAAACCCACGTGTCCGCGGTACTGCGCAAGCTCCAGCTATCCAGCAGGCATGAGATCAGCCGGTGGGCCGCCGACCGCCGGCTGCTCTAGGGCAGCAGGCGGCCGGGAGGAGCACACGGTGCAGCTACTGGGCCCGGCCCAGAAATTCCTGCAGCCGGGACATGCCTGCCGCCAGGTCCTCGTCGCCGAGGGCGTACGACAGGCGGAGGTAGCCCGACGGCCCGAATGCCTCACCGGGGACCACCGCCACCTCCACCGTCTCCAGGATCAGTGCGGCCAGCTCCGCTGAGGTCTGCGGCCGCACCGGCCCGTTGCTGCCCGGGAATTCCCGCCCGAGGAGTCCGCGGACATCGGCGTAGGCATAGAAGGCGCCCTCCGGCATGGGGCAGACGACCCCGTCAATCGAGTTCAGCGCCGAGACCATGGCCTTGCGGCGGCGGTCGAAGGCAGTCTTCATGTCCTCGACGGCGGTCAGCGGCCCCGACACTGCGGCCAGCGCTGCCATCTGGGAGACGTTGGCAACGTTGGAGGACAGGTGCGACTGGAGGTTGGTGGCCGCCTTGATGACGTCGGCGGCGGCGATCATCCAACCCACGCGCCAGCCGGTCATGGCGTAGGTCTTGGCCACGCCGTTGAGCACAACCACCCTGTCGCCCAGCTCGGGCGCGGCGGTCGCGATGGAGGTGAACTCCACGCCGTCGTACGTCAGGTGCTCGTAAATTTCGTCGGTGACCACCCACAGGCCCTGCTCGGCTGCCCACCGGCCGATCGCCGCGACCTGCTCGGCGGGGTAGACGGCGCCGGTGGGGTTGGAGGGGGAGCAGAAGAGCAGCAGCTTGGTCTTGTCGGTGCGGGCGGCCTCGAGCTGCTCCACGGTCACCATGTAGCCCTGCTCGGGGCCGGCGAAAACCTCGACGGGAACCCCGCCGGCGAGCCGGATGGCCTCGGGGTAGGTGGTCCAGTACGGGGCGGGCAACAGGACCTCGTCGCCGGGATTCAAGAGGGTGGCGAAGGCCTCGTAGACGGCCTGCTTGCCGCCGTTGGTAACCAGGATCTGCGACGGCTCCACTGAGTAGCCCGAGTCACGCAGGGTTTTCGCCGCGATGGCCGTCTTCAGCTCCGGCAGGCCGCCGGCGGGGGAGTAGCGGTGGAAACGGGGGGTCCGGGCGGCCTCGACGGCGGCGTCGACAATGTACTCCGGGGTGGGGAAGTCCGGTTCGCCGGCCCCGAAGCCGATCACGGGGCGTCCGGCGGCCTTGAGGGCCTTCGCCTTGGCATCTACGGCAAGAGTGGCGGATTCTGCGATGGAGGCGATGCGCTCTGAAATACGGCCGGTGGAAGGCATGACGTTCCCGTCTGTGGTTGCGGTGGCGTGTTCCCTCCCAGTTTAGGTGCAGGGGCAGGTCCCGGCCGTTTCTTGCGGTCGGGGCGGCGCCGGAATCAGCGCGGAAAGAGCGCCGGAAGGTCGGCGCAGCGCGCCGCGATTCGGCGGGATCCGGCCGGGAAAATGACGCCGCAGCGCACCCCGGGCGGCCCGGTTCGACGGAACCGGAAACATTGAGTAGACTAGACCTTCGGTGTTGAAGTCTCGACACTGGTTCGTGCCCGTCGCCGGTTCGCTGACGAGGGGCATTACCGGTAGAGTTGATTTCCTCCATAGGGTAGTGGCGCAATTGGTAGCGCAGCGGTCTCCAAAACCGCAGGTTGCAGGTTCGAGTCCTGTCTGCCCTGCGCACGGCTGTCATCACGACAGCTCAGCAGTCCTTCATGAAGCAGCAGTCCCAGCACGCGCTGCGACTGTGAACCGAACAGATGAGTGAGGCGAAAGGTGACCGAGACAGCTGCCAGCAGCTCCAAGGGACACCCCTCCAGCGGGCCCAAGAAGCGCGGCTTCTTCGCGGCCATAACGCTCTTTCTGCGTCAGGTTGTTGCTGAACTGAAAAAGGTGGTTACCCCCACCCGCAAGGAACTGCTGAGATACACCCTCGTGGTCCTGGCCTTTGTGGTCGTGATGATCGTTATCGTGACAGTTCTGGATTTTGTCTTTGGTGCAGGAGCACTGTGGATCTTCGGTGAAGGCAGCGGCGAGAGCTAGCGCCCTGCCTGTGTTCCGCCCCAAGGGCAGGAACCGCAGGCCTTTGAGCTAGTGACAAACCCCATAGAGCTCTGAAGAAGAAAGCAGGAATCTACGTGTCCGAGCAAGAACTCGAATCACAGATCAATGACGAAACCGCTGATCTGGATGCCGAGGATGAAACGACCGCAGCGGACGCCGCCGAGGCCACCGCTGAGGGCGATGTGACGGCAGAAGACGCCGATACCGCCGATGAGGCCGTGAACTCTGATTCCGCAGACTCCGAAGACTCAGTCTCCGACGACTCCGCATCTGAAGGCTCCGCAGAAGATGATTCTGCAGAAGAGCCCGAGGAAGATCCCGCAGAGGCCTTCAAGGCCAAGCTGCGCCGCCAGGAGGGTGACTGGTACGTCATCCACTCCTACGCAGGTTACGAAAACCGCGTCAAGGCAAACCTCGAGACCCGCATCCAGACCCTGGACATGGAAGAGAACATCTTCGAAATCCAGGTTCCGATGGAGGAAGTCGTCGAGATCAAGAACACGACCCGCAAGATCGTCAACCGGGTGCGCATCCCCGGTTACGTTCTGGTCCGCATGGAACTGACCGACGCGTCCTGGGGCGTTGTCCGGCACACTCCCGGCGTCACCGGCTTCGTGGGCAACGCCCACAACCCGGTGCCGCTGAGCCTCAAAGAGGTTTACTCCATGCTGGAGCACACAGTGGTTTCCCCGAAGACCGAAGCCGGCAAGCCCGCGCAGGAGTCTTCGAACTACGCAGTGGACTTCGAGGTCGGCGAGCCCGTAACGGTCAACGAAGGCCCGTTCGAGACGCTCCAGGCCACGATCTCCGAGATCAAGCCCGAGTCCCAGCAGCTGGTGGTCCTCGTGACCATCTTCGAGCGCGAGACTCCGGTGACCCTTGGCTTCGGCCAGGTCACGAAGCTGCAGTAGCACAAAGACTTCGTTGTCTGCAGGTCCGCTTTACCCTGCCGGCAGCGTCCGGCCGCCACGCCATGGCGGCCACCAACCCGGACGGACGCTCCTGTTCCCCGGGAACATAATTTAGAGAAGGACCCTTTCATGGCCCCCAAGAAAAAGGTCACCGGCCTCATCAAGCTGCAGATCAACGCAGGTGCCGCCAACCCGGCTCCTCCGATTGGTCCGGCACTTGGCCAGCACGGTGTCAACATCATGGAATTCTGCAAGGCGTACAACGCTGCAACGGAATCCCAGCGCGGCAACGTCATCCCCGTGGAAATCACGGTCTACGAAGACCGTTCCTTCACCTTCATCACGAAGACTCCTCCGGCTGCCCAGCTGATCAAGAAGGCTGCCGGCGTCGCCAAGGGTTCCGCAACCCCGCACACCACCAAGGTTGCCAACCTGACGCAGGCCCAGGTCGAAGAGATCGCCACCATGAAGATGGAAGACCTCAACGCCAACGACGTGAAGGCTGCCGCCAAGATCATCGCCGGCACCGCCCGCTCCATGGGTATCACCGTAGAAGGCTAATCAGCCCGCACTTCCGGAAAGCGGGTCCGCCCGCCGACCAAACATTTACACTCATAAAAAGCTGATCGTGCCATCGGGCACGACGGCGTGTGGCAGGGCCGAGCGCGGTCCGACAGACCACGACTGCACAAGGAGAAAAAGCAGATGGCAAAGCGCAGCAAAGCATATGAAGCAGCTGTAGCCAAGATCGATGCGGACAAGCTGTACGCACCGGTTGAGGCTGTAGAGCTGGCGAAGGCAACCAACCCGTCCAAGTTCGATGCGACTGTAGAGGTTGCCTTCCGTCTGGGCGTTGACCCCCGCAAGGCCGATCAGATGGTCCGCGGCACGGTCAACCTGCCCCACGGTACGGGTAAGACCGCCCGCGTCCTGGTTTTCGCAACGGGCGAAAAGGCAGAGCAGGCTATTGCAGCCGGCGCTGACTTCGTTGGTTCCGATGACATGATCGAAAAGGTTGCAGCAGGCTGGGTCGACTTCGACGCCGCCGTTGCCACCCCGGACATGATGGGCAAGGTCGGCCGCCTGGGCCGTGTCCTGGGCCCGCGTAACCTGATGCCGAACCCGAAGACCGGCACGGTTACGCCGAACGTCGCCAAGGCTGTCACCGACATCAAGGGCGGAAAGATCGACTTCCGCGTCGACAAGCACTCCAACCTGCACTTCATCATCGGCAAGGTGTCCTTCGATCAGCAGAAGCTGGCCGAGAACTACGCTGCAGCCCTTGAAGAAGTTCTGCGCCTGAAGCCGTCCGCTTCCAAGGGACGCTACATCCAGAAGGCAACCGTCTCCACCACGTTCGGCCCGGGCATCTCCGTGGACCCGGCCGTGACCAAGGTACTTGCCGACGCGTAATTGGTTTTAGGCCTAACCGGCCCCAAGGGACGCTGGCCGTCCCGAATCCGCTGAAGGCGGCCGCAGCTTTTCGCTGCGGCCGCCTTTTGCGTATCTGCAGGCACTTCCGGCAGGATGTGAGCCATGACTCAAACGGTCCCCGTGATATCCCCGCTCGTCATTCCCTCAAGCCTGGACCCGGGGGATCCTGCCGCCGCGGACTTTATAGCCGCGGGCCAATTGCTGAACGACCACATGCTGGAGCTGTGGGGCAACACCGACTTCCATGACTCGCCTGCAACGCAGCTGGCCGGGTGCCGCCCCTCGCCGGTGCGGCGGCGGGTGCTGCTGGCCGCCCGCTCCGGCAGGGAGATTCTGGGGCTGGCGACGCTGAGCCTGCCGCTGGCCGACAACACGCACTCCGCCTCGGTGAAAGTGGTGGTGGCACCGCAGGCACGCCGGGCGGGGCTCGGTTCGCGCCTGTACGCAGCAGTCGAGCAGGCGGCGGCAGCCGGAGGCCGAAGGACGATCCTGAGCGAGACGGACCATCCGGAGCGGCCCGCTGCGGGCAGCGGCGGCACGCTTGCACCGAAAAGCGGAGCGGGCAGCATCCCCGCCGACGCTGCCGCTGTCTTCGCCTCGAAAAGCGGCTTTAGCCTGGAACAGGTGGAGCGGATCAGCAGGCTGGATCTGGCGGCAACCGCCGTCGGGCAGGAAGCGCTTGACGCCGCGGCAGCCGCGGCCGGTGCCGACTATGGTCTCGAATTCTGGCGCGGTGCGTGCCCGGAGCGCCTCGTGGACGCGTATGCGCGGCTGAAACAGACGATGAGCGTGGCTCCGCCAATGGCCGGCTTGGATGTCGAAGAGGAACAGTGGGACGCCGCCCGCGTCCGGGAGGCCGAGCGGAAGGCGCTGGACATGGACGCCGAGGTGCTGGTCAGTGCGGTGCGGCACCTTCCCACCGGAGCGCTGGCCGGGCACACGGTGCTGATGGTGTTCAACAGCAATCCGGCGGTCGCCTTCCAGGACGACACACTGGTTCTCCGGGAGCACCGGGGCCACCGGCTCGGCATGCTGCTCAAGGCCGCGAACCTGGTCCGGCTGCGGGAAGAGCTGCCGGAAACCGCCCGGATCTGGACGTGGAATGCAGCCGAGAACGAGCACATGCTGGCCATCAATGACGAGCTTGGCTTTCAGCCGGCGGGTTATTCGGGGGAGTGGCAGAAGGTGATCGGCGGCGCTTCCTGACGCCGCGCCGCCCGGCCGGACCGGCCCTGCGCAGGGGATTTGGCCGGGCGGTGATTCTCCCGTACTCTGGATATACCAAAGACCGTCGGTCGATGTGCTTTCAATCCCATCCTTAGCTCCCGGAACTCCAGGCGCGCGGGTGGACCTCGGTTGATCGGACATCCGAAAGTCCCTTCAGAGGGCGGCCTGCGCAGGTGAACGAACTCAGCAAACGGTACGCTTATGCGTTACCACTGCTCAGCCCCGTGCATCTGCCCGGGGCGTTTTTTATGTTCGGGACCCGATCCACCGGCACTATTCCCCGGAAGGAGGGTTAGATGGCAACGCCAACAAAGGTAACGGCTGTTGAAGAAATCGTCACCGATTTCAAGGATTCAACTGCTGCCGTCCTAACCGAATACCGCGGGCTCACCGTTGCACAGCTCAAGGAGCTGCGTCGTTCGCTCGGCCAGGACACCAAGTACTCGGTCGTCAAGAACACCCTGACTGGCATTGCAGCCAAGGAAGCCGGCATCGACGCGTTCGACGGCCAGCTTGCCGGACCTACTGCAATCGCCTTCATCAAGGGTGACGCAGTTGCAGCTGCAAAGAGCCTGACGGATTTTGCCAAGACCAACCCGCAGCTCATCATCAAGACCGGCGTTTTCGAGGGCAACAACCTCGACGCAGCCGGTGTTGCCGCTTTGGCTGCTCTTGAATCCCGTGAGTTCCAGCTCGCACGCGTCGCCGGTGTCCTCAAGGCACCGATGTCCATGCTGGTCCGCTCGGTAGATGCACTGCGCCTGAAGCTCGACGAGGGCACCGAATCTGCTCCCGCTGCGGAAGAGGCTCCGGCCGCCGCAGAAGAAGCTCCGGCCGCAGAAGCAGCCACCGAAGAGTAATCGCTCTTCCAATCCACACTCCGGTGCCGACGCACCACATAGGTGCCCGCGCACCACTTATAGGAAGGACGCCACACCATGGCGAAGCTGACCAACGAAGAGCTCATTGCAGCCTTCAAGGAACTGTCCATCATCGAGCTTTCTGATTTCGTGAAGCTCTTCGAAGAGACCTTCGACGTTACCGCTGCTGCTGTTGCAGTTGCCGGTCCCGCCGGTGGCGCTGCCGAGGCCGAGGAAGAGAAGACTGAATTCGACGTCATCCTCGAAGCCGCCGGCGACAAGAAGATCGCAGTGATCAAGGAAGTTCGTGCCCTGACTTCCCTGGGCCTGAAGGAAGCCAAGGACGTTGTCGACAGCGCCCCGAAGGCTGTCCTGGAAGGCGCTACGAAGGAAGCCGCAGAGAAGGCAAAGGACGCCCTCGAGGCTGCCGGCGCCACGGTTACCGTCAAGTAGTAGTTTTTTCCTTCCGCAGCTTTCCGCTGCGGAGAACAGAAAGACCCCGTTCCTTGGAACGGGGTCTTTCTGCGTTTCGGCCCGGAGCCGGGTGGATCAGGACAGTTCGCGGTAAAGCAGCAGCGCTTCGCCCTGGCCGCCGCCGCCGCACAGGGCAACCGCCGCCCGGCCGGAGCCGCGGCGCATCAGTTCATGGGCGGCCGTCAGCGCCAGCCGGGCACCGGAAGCACCGATGGGGTGGCCCAGCGCGATCGCGCCGCCGTGAAGATTGCACTGGTCCAGGTCCATGCCGAGCTCATTCAGGGACTGGACGGCCACCGCGCCAAAGGCCTCGTTGATTTCGATGAAGTCCAGGTCCGCGGCGTTCCACCCCGCCCGGTCCAGGGCGGCGAAGACGGCGTTGGCCGGCTGGGAGTGCAGGGTGTTGTCCGGGCCGGCCACCTGGCCCGGAGCGCCGACGACGGCGAGCACGTCGAGCCCGTTTTCCTCCGCATAGGTGCGGGTCGTGAGAATCAGGGCCGCGGCGCCGTCGGACAGCGGGGACGAATTTCCGGCGGTGATGGTGCCCTCGGGGTCAAAGGCCGGTCGGAGGCCGGCGAGCGTGTCCGAGGTGGTGCCGGGCCGGACCCCCTCGTCGGAGGTAAGCACCAGGGGCTCGCCCTTGCGCTGGGGAACGGTGACCGGCACGATCTCGGTGTCGAACACACCGGAGGCCATGGCTGCGGCGGCCCGGCGGTGGGAAGCGGCGGCGACTTCGTCCTGTTCCAGCCGCTTGATCGCCAGCTTGGTGTTGCCGCGCTCGGTGGAAACCCCCATGGACTCGTTGTCGAAGGCATCGGTCAGGCCGTCGTGGGCCACCGAGTCGAGCGCCGAAATGTTTCCGTAGTTCCAGCCCTGGCGGGACCCGGGCAGCAGGTGCGGGCCGCGGGTCATTGATTCCTGGCCCCCGGCAACCACCACGGTGGCCTCGCCGCCCCGGATCAGCCGCGCGGCGTCGATCACCGCAGCCAGACCCGAGAGGCACACCTTGTTGATGGTGACGGTTGGGACGTTCCAGCCGATGCCGGCCTTGATGGAGGCCTGCCGGGCCGGGTTCTGGCCGCAGCCGGCCTGGACGACGTGCCCCATGATGACCGCGTGCACGTCGGCGGCCGGAACACGGGCCTTTTCCAAGGCTCCGGCAATGGCGAAGGCGCCGAGTTCAACAGCGGTGAAGGAGGCGAGCTGGCCGTTCAGGCGGCCCTGCGGGGTGCGGGCTCCGCCAACGATGACCACATCGGTTCCGGCTGCTGCTTCTTGGCCTGCGGGTGCCTGGTCTGGGCGGTTGCTCATGGCGGGAATCCACTTTCGTCGTTGAATGTTGGGTGCGGCCGGCGGTGCACCAGGCACCTGCCCGGCATCCGCTGGGACGGCGGGCACGGATCGAGCGCTGGAACTAGGGTACGCCAACCGGCGGGGCGGAGGAGAGTGTCATCACACCGCGGGGAGGCCTTGCGCACCACCTGGACGTGCGATCCGCGCATCGTGCGGTAAGATATCTGTATCCGAAGCGTCAGCGGTGCGCCGGTGTTGCCTGTAGCTCCCCGTTCCACGGTGATCTGGTTGATCGAATTCTCTCGAATCCAGACACGGTCCGGCGGGTCGAGCGAAGCAGGGGTTGCGGTACCGGGTAGACTTGTCTGCCCGCAATGCCCTATAGTTAATATTTGCTTCCCTCTCTTAACCTTCAGCCTTCATATAGCGGTGGGCTTTGTCCTGTGCCAGGCCGCGTCTTCGCGCGCCCGGCAGGATGCAAGGACGCACGCGGACCAGGTCCGCTCTGTGCAGAGAAGGAGGCGCGAAACACGCCTGAAGGTCTGTGGAAGGATCCCTCTTGGTCGCCTCGAGCACCTCTAATAATGCAACCGCTAACATCCCGGAGAACATCGCTCCCCGGATTTCATTCGCAAAGATTCACGAACCGCTTGACGTTCCCAATCTTCTTGCCCTGCAGACCGACAGCTTTGACTGGCTTGTCGGCAACGAGCGCTGGAAGGCGCGCGTAGAAAAGGCCAAGCAGACCGGGGAACAGGGCATTGCCACCACCTCCGGCCTGGCCGACATCTTCGAGGAAATCTCCCCGATCGAAGACTTCCAGGGCACCATGTCCCTGAGTTTCACCGAGCCGGAATTTGCCGACCCGAAGTACACCATGGCTGAGTGCAAGGACCGGGACGCAACCTACTCGGCCCCGTTGTACGTTAAGGCCGAGTTCATGAACAACAACACGGGCGAAATCAAGCAGCAGACCGTGTTCATGGGCGACTTCCCCCTGATGACAGACAAGGGAACGTTCGTCATCAACGGCACCGAGCGTGTCGTTGTTTCCCAGCTGGTCCGTTCGCCGGGTGCCTACTTCGAGCGCACCGCGGACAAGACCAGTGACAAGGACATCTACACCGCGAAGATCATTCCTTCCCGCGGTGCATGGTTTGAACTGGAAATCGACAAGCGCGATCAGGTCGGCGTTCGCCTTGACCGCAAGCGCAAGCAGTCAGTTACCGTCCTGCTCAAGGCCCTGGGCTGGACCGAAGGCCAGATCCTGGAGACCTTCGGCGAGTACGACTCGATCCGCGCCACCCTGGAGAAGGACCCCACGGAAACCCGTGAGGATGCCCTCCTGGACATCTACCGCAAGCTCCGTCCGGGCGAGCCGCCCACGGTTGAGGCTGCCCAGACCCTGCTGGACAACCTGTACTTCAACCCGAAGCGCTACGACCTGGCCAAGGTTGGCCGTTACAAGATCAACCGCAAGCTGGGCATCGACAAGCCGCTGACGGATTCCGATGCTTCGGTCCTGAACAACGAAGACATCGTTGCGATGATCAAGTTCCTCGTAGCCCTGCACGCCGGCGAGAAGACCGTACCGGGCAAGCGCAACGGCGACGACGTGGACATCCGCGTCGAGGTTGACGACATCGACCACTTCGGCAACCGCCGCATCCGCGCCGTCGGCGAGCTCATCGAAAACCAGATCCGTACGGGCCTGTCCCGCATGGAGCGCGTTGTGCGTGAGCGCATGACCACTCAGGACGTCGAGGCCATCACGCCGCAGACCCTGATCAACATCCGGCCCGTCGTGGCAGCGATCAAGGAGTTCTTCGGAACCTCCCAGCTCTCGCAGTTCATGGACCAGAACAACCCGCTCGCCGGACTGACGCACAAGCGCCGCCTGTCCGCGCTGGGCCCGGGTGGTCTGTCCCGTGACCGTGCAGGCATGGAAGTCCGAGACGTTCACCCCTCGCACTACGGCCGCATGTGCCCCATCGAAACCCCTGAAGGCCCGAACATCGGCCTGATCGGTTCGCTGGCGTCCTACGCCCGGATCAACGCGTTCGGTTTCATCGAAACCCCGTACCGCAAGGTCATCGACGGCGTCGTCACGGACCAGGTTGATTACCTGACCGCCGACGACGAAGTTGAGCGCACCATTGCCCAGGCAAACGCTCCGCTGCGCGAAGACCAGCACTTCGCCGAGGACCTCGTCCTCGTCCGTGCCCGCGGCGGTTCCGGCGAGCCGGTTCTCGTTGAGCCCAACGGTGTGGAATACATGGACGTCTCGCCGCGCCAGATGGTGTCGGTGGCCACCGCCCTGATTCCGTTCCTGGAGCACGATGACGCCAACCGCGCCCTCATGGGTGCGAACATGCAGCGCCAGGCAGTGCCGCTGCTCCGTTCCGAGCGCCCCGTTGTGGGTACCGGCATGGAGAAGTACGCCGCCGTTGACGCCGGTGACTCCGTTACCGCCGTCAAGCCCGGTGTCGTCACCGAGGTCTCCGCTGATCTCGTCACCGTGATGAACGACGACGGCACTGATTCCAGCTACCCGATCATGAAGTTCGCGCGCTCCAACCAGGGCAACGCGTACAACCAGCGGGTACTGGTCTCCGAAGGCGCACGCGTCGAGGTCAACAGCATCATCGCCGACGGTCCCTCCACGGACCAGGGCGAGCTGGCTCTGGGTAAGAACCTGCTCGTGGCATTCATGTCATGGGAAGGCCACAACTACGAAGATGCCATCATCCTCTCGCAGCGCATGGTGTCGGACGATGTCCTGACCTCCATTCACATCGAGGAGCACGAAGTCGATGCCCGCGACACCAAGCTTGGTGCCGAGGAAATCACCCGTGACATCCCCAACGTGTCGGAGGAAGTGCTCTCCCAGCTGGACGAGCGCGGCATCATCCACATCGGTGCCGAGGTTGAAGCCGGCGACATCCTGGTTGGCCGCGTCACCCCCAAGGGTGAAACGGAACTGACCCCGGAAGAGCGCCTGCTGCGCGCCATCTTCGGTGAGAAGAGCCGCGAAGTCCGCGACACCTCGCTGAAGGTCCCCCACGGCGAGTCCGGCACGGTCATCGGTGTCCGCATCTTCGACCGTGACAACGACGACGAGCTGCCCCCGGGCGTCAACCAGCTGGTGCGCGTCTACGTGGCGCACAAGCGCAAGATCACGGACGGCGACAAGCTGGCCGGCCGCCACGGCAACAAGGGCGTCATCTCCAAGATCCTGCCGATCGAGGATATGCCGTTCCTGGAAGACGGAACCCCCGTCGACATCATCCTGAACCCGCTGGGTGTTCCGGGTCGAATGAACGTCGGCCAGGTCCTGGAAATCCACCTCGCGTGGGCTGCCAAGCAGGGTTGGAAGATCGAGGGAGAGCCGGATTGGGTCAAGAACCTGCCGTCCCTGCCGCGTGAATCCGGTCCCACCACGGTCGCCACCCCGGTGTTCGACGGCGCCAGTGAAGACGAAATCACCGGCCTGCTCGACTCCACCAACGTGACCCGTGACGGCAACCGCCTGATCGGTGCCTCGGGTAAGGCGAAGATGTTCGACGGCCGCTCCGGCCAGCCGTTCCCGGAGCCCATCTCGGTGGGTTACATGTACATCCTGAAGCTGCACCACCTTGTCGACGACAAGATCCACGCACGCTCCACCGGCCCGTACTCCATGATCACGCAGCAGCCGCTGGGTGGTAAGGCACAGTTCGGTGGCCAGCGCTTCGGTGAAATGGAAGTCTGGGCCCTGGAAGCGTACGGCGCTGCCTACACGCTGCAGGAACTGCTGACGATCAAGTCGGATGACATCCATGGCCGCGTGAAGGTCTACGAGGCCATCGTCAAGGGCGAGAACATCCCGGAGCCCGGCGTTCCGGAGTCCTTCAAGGTGCTCATCAAGGAAATGCAGTCGCTCTGCCTGAATGTGGAAGTCCTCTCCACCGAGGGCAACACGATTGAAATGCGTGACTCGGATGAAGAAGTCTTCCGGGCCGCGGAAGAACTGGGTATTGATCTGTCCCGCGCAGAGCCCAGCTCCGTAGAAGAGGTTTAGCCGAGCCGGCCGGTCCGCTTTTCGCGGGCCGGCCTCCGGCAGCCCCTTCCCGTACCCGAGACATTCAGATTTAGAGAACAAGAGAGAACAGGGACCCATGTCCAACGATTCCACGTTCGGCCTTATGCGAATCGGCCTTGCCACTGCGGATGAAATCCGCGGTTGGTCTTACGGCGAGGTCAAGAAGCCGGAAACCATCAACTACCGAACCCTGAAGCCGGAAAAGGACGGTCTTTTCTGCGAAAAGATCTTCGGTCCTTCCCGCGACTGGGAATGCTACTGCGGTAAGTACAAGCGCGTGCGCTTCAAGGGCATCATCTGTGAGCGCTGCGGCGTCGAGGTCACCCGTGCCAAGGTGCGCCGCGAACGCATGGGCCACATCGAGCTCGCCGCTCCCGTGACCCACATCTGGTACTTCAAGGGTGTTCCGTCCCGTCTGGGCTACCTCCTGGACCTGGCACCGAAGGACCTCGAAAAGGTCATCTACTTCGCTGCCTACATGATCACCTCGGTCGACGAAGAGAACCGCCACGCCGAACTGCCGAACCTGCAGGCCGAGCACGACCTGGAGCGCAAGCACCTCGTCGACCAGCGCGACTCCGACATTGCCGCCATCGCCAAGGATCTTGAAGGCGAAATTACCCGCCTCGAGGGCGAAGGCGCCAAGGCCGCCGACAAGAAGAAGGCCCGCGACTCCGCCGACCGCCAGATGGCCAAGGTCCGCCGCGACGCCGACAACAACATCGAGCGCCTCGAGCAGGTCTGGGAACGCTTCAAGAACCTCAAGGTCGGCGACCTCGAGGGCGACGAAGGCCTCTACCGCGAACTGCGCGACCGCTACGGTCTGTACTTCGAAGGCTCCATGGGTGCCGAAGCCATCAAGCAGCGCCTTGAGGACTTCGACATGCAGGCCGAGTCCGAGCTGCTGCGCGACATCATCCAGAACGGCAAGGGCCAGCGCAAGACGCGCGCCCTGAAGCGCCTGAAGGTTGTCAACGCGTTCCTGACCACGACCAACAGCCCGCTGGGCATGGTCCTGGACGCCGTCCCGGTGATCCCGCCGGAACTGCGCCCGATGGTTCAGCTCGACGGCGGACGTTTCGCAACGTCCGACCTCAACGACCTGTACCGCCGCGTCATCAACCGCAACAACCGCCTGAAGCGCCTGCTGGACCTCGGTGCCCCCGAGATCATCGTGAACAACGAAAAGCGGATGCTCCAGGAAGCTGTTGACTCCCTGTTCGACAACGGCCGCCGCGGCCGTCCGGTCACCGGACCGGGCAACCGTCCGCTGAAGTCGCTGTCCGACATGCTCAAGGGCAAGCAGGGCCGCTTCCGCCAGAACCTCCTGGGTAAGCGCGTTGACTACTCCGGCCGTTCCGTCATCGTTGTCGGCCCGCAGCTGAAGCTGCACCAGTGCGGTCTGCCCAAGCAGATGGCCCTGGAGCTCTTCAAGCCGTTCGTGATGAAGCGCCTGGTTGACCTCAACCACGCGCAGAACATCAAGAGCGCCAAGCGCATGGTCGAGCGTTTCCGCCCGCAGGTCTGGGACGTGCTGGAAGAGATCATCACCGAACACCCGGTGCTGCTCAACCGTGCACCCACCCTGCACCGCCTGGGTATCCAGGCATTCGAGCCGCAGCTGGTTGAAGGCAAGGCCCTTCAGCTGCACCCGCTCGTCTGCGGCGCATTCAACGCCGACTTCGACGGTGACCAGATGGCAGTGCACCTGCCGCTGAGCCCGGAGGCCCAGGCCGAGGCACGCATCCTGATGCTGTCCTCGAACAACATCCTGAAGCCCTCGGACGGCCGTCCGGTGACCCTGCCCTCGCAGGATATGATCATCGGCCTGCACCACCTCACCACCAAGAAGGAAGGCGTTGCAGGCGAAGGACGGTTCTTCACCTCACCGTCCGAAGCCCTGATGGCGTACGACCTTGGCGAGCTGGACCTGAACGCTCAGATCAGCATGCGCCTGGACGGCTTCGTGCCCTCCGCCGACCGTCCGGCTCCGGAAGGCTGGGTCGAAGGCACTCCCGCCCTCATCCAGACCTCCCTGGGCCAGGTCATCTTCAACCAGACCCTGCCGGCGGACTACCCGTGGGTTGAGAAGGTTGCAGACAAGGGCCAGCTGTCCACGATCGTGAACGACCTGGCCGAGCGCTACCCGAAGGTCATGACGGCGGCAACGCTGGATAACCTGAAGGACGCCGGTTTCTACTGGGCCACCCGCTCGGGCGTTACCGTTGCCATCTCCGACATCTCCGCGCCGATCGACAAGCCGGCCATCATGGAGGTTTACGAAGCACAGGCCGCCAAGGTTGAAGTGCAGTACGGCAAGGGCCTGATCGCCGAAGACGAGCGCCGCCAGGAGCTCATCGACATTTGGAACAAGGCAACCAACGAGGTTGCCGCGGCCATGCGTGCGAACATGCCCAAGGAAAACAACATCAACCGCATGGTGTCTTCGGGTGCCCGCGGTAACTGGCTGCAGGTCCGGCAGATTGCCGGTATCCGTGGCCTGGTGGCCAACCCGAAGGGCGAGATCATTCCCCGCCCGATCAAGTCCTCGTACCGCGAGGGCCTGTCGGTGCTGGAGTACTTCATCGCCACCCACGGTGCCCGTAAGGGTCTTGCCGATACCGCTCTGCGTACCGCCAACTCGGGTTACCTGACCCGTCGTCTGGTGGACGTTTCCCAGGACGTCATCGTCCGCGAGGAAGACTGCGGCACCGAGCGCGGCCTGAACGTGACCATCGCGGTTCCGGACTCCAACGGCGAACTGCAGCTGCACGAAGAGGTCGAGAACTCGGCGTACGCCCGTACGCTGGCCACCGACGTCACCGATGGCCAGGGCAACGTCCTGGCCAAGGGCGGCGACGATGTGGGCGACGTCCTCATCGCCAAGCTGTTCGAAGCCGGCGTCACGGACATCAAGGTCCGCTCCGTACTCACCTGCGAGTCCGCCGTCGGTACCTGTGCGCTTTGCTACGGCCGCTCCCTGGCCACGGGTAAGACCGTGGACATCGGCGAGGCCGTGGGCATCATTGCCGCTCAGTCCATTGGTGAGCCGGGTACCCAGCTGACCATGCGTACCTTCCACACCGGTGGTGTTGCTTCCGCGGAAGACATCACCCAGGGTCTGCCCCGTATCCAGGAGCTCTTCGAAGCACGTACCCCCAAGGGTGTTGCTCCGATCTCCGAGACCGCGGGCCGGGTCACCATCGAAGAGTCCGACCGCCAGATGCGTCTGGTTGTCACTCCCGATGACGGCTCCGAGGAAATCGCGTACCCGGTCCTGCGCCGTGCCCGCCTCCTGGTTGCCGACGGCGACCACGTCGAGGTTGGCCAGCAGCTGGTCTTCGGTGCGGTGGATCCCAAGCAGATCCTCCGTATCCTCGGCCCGCGCAAGGCACAGGAATTCCTGGTGGACGAAGTCCAGCGCGTGTACCGCAGCCAGGGCGTAGGCATCCACGACAAGCACGTGGAAGTCATCGTCCGCCAGATGCTGCGCCGCGTGACCGTGATCGAGTCCGGCGACTCCGACCTGCTCCCCGGTGAGCTGGCCGAGCGCCGCCGCTTCGAGAACGAGAACCGCCGCGTGGTCTCCGAGGGCAAGAAGCCGGCCTCCGGCCGTCCCGAGCTCATGGGTATCACCAAGGCATCGCTGGCGACCGAGTCCTGGCTGTCCGCTGCTTCCTTCCAGGAAACCACCCGCGTCCTGACGCAGGCGGCCATGGAAGGCAAGAGCGATCCGCTGCTCGGCCTCAAGGAAAACGTCATCATCGGTAAGCTGATCCCGGCCGGAACGGGCCTGCCCCGTTACACCGAGGTCACTGTCGAGCCGACCGAAGAAGCAAAGGCCAATCTGTTCACCGGCCCGAGCGCCTTCAGCGACTTCGACTACGCCGGAGTGGACGGCGGCCTGAGCCCCGAGTTCCACGCCATCCCGCTGGATGATTACGACATGGGCAGCGACTTCCGCTAACCAGCAACGCTTCGTCCCGGTTTCGCCCGAAACCAGCCTGAAGCAAGGGAAGGTCCCGCACCGTTTGGTGCGGGACCTTCCGCGTTAAGCGGACTGCCGCTCACGCTGTGCCAGACTTTCAGAATGGCCAATTCCCCCTCCGGCGACTCCATGACCAGCCGGATCGTGCGCATCATCAGCGCGTTTGACGGGACGCACCCCGCAATGTCCGTCGCCGCGCTGTCCCGGCGCGCCGGCCTGCCGCTTTCCACGACGCACCGGCTGGCAACCGACCTGGTGGCCCACGGCCTGCTGCAGCGCGAGCCCGGGGGAGGCATCCGGCCGGGCATCCGGCTCTGGGAACTGGCCAGCCGCAGTGCCAGCGCCCTGGACCTCAGGGCGGTCGCCATGCCGTTCATGGAGGACATCCAGGCCGTGGTGCGCCAGCACACCCAACTGTCGGTGCTGCAGGACGACGAGGTGCTCTTTATCGAACGGCTGTCCAGCCGCGGGTCGGTCCTGAACCGGGCCCGGGTCGCCAACCGGCTGCCGCTGCACATCTCCTCGTCCGGGATGGTGATGATGGCGCACTCGCCACGGCATGTCCAGGAGGCCTACCTCGGGCGGAGCGCCGCCGGAGCCGGGCAGGACGCCGCACCCTCCGGCGACGGGCTGAGGCAGCAGTGGGCCGCGATGCGCCAGTACGGATACGCCAGCCTGCCCGGGATCGTCGTGCCCGAAACCACCGGCATCGCCGTTCCCGTTTTCGACGCCGCCGGCAACGCCGTCGCCGCCATCGGCGTGGTGGTGCCCACCGGCGCCGAAAATCCCGCCGCCACGGTGCCCGCGCTGATGACGGCGGCTCGGGGGATCACCCGCGGGCTCGGGGTGGGCTCCGCCCATGCCGGGCCGCACCACAACGCAACCTTTCCCATTCAATGAGAACCGCTTAGCAGTGCCCCTGTGCCGCCGCTCACACTGGAAGACAGTTCCAATCGGTCGTCATCCAAGGAGTACTGCATGGGCGCAGCGCGCACTGTCCTGAAAACCACTGTCGGCATTGTGGGCGGCGGCCCCGCAGGGCTCATGCTGTCCCACCTCCTGGCCTCCGCCGGGATCGACAACATCGTGGTTGAAAAGCGGGACCACGAGGCCATCCGGACCACGCACCGTGCGGGGATCCTGGAACACGGATCCGTGCGCATGCTGACGGAGGGCGGCGTGAGCAACCGGGTCCTCACCCACGGCCACCGGCATGACGGCATCGACCTGCGCTTCGGCGGCGTCAGCCACCGTTTGGATTTCCAGGACCTGGTGGGGGAGTCAGTATGGCTCTATCCGCAAAACGAGGTATTCGTGGACCTGGCCGCCGCTCGGGACCGCGACGGCGGCGACGTGCGGTACGCAGTCTCCGGCACCGAGGTCCTTGACCTGCTGACCGGCACCCCCAAAATCCGCTTCACCGACGCCGACGGCGCCGAGTTCGAGATCCACTGCGAGATCCTGGTGGGGGCTGACGGCTCCCAGGGCGTCTGCCGGCGGTCCATTCCCGCTGAACACCGCCGGGACAACTTCATCGAGTACCCCTTCGCCTGGTTCGGGATCCTCACCGAAGCGCCCCCGAGCGCACCGGAACTGATCTATGCCAACTCGGACCGGGGTTTTGCCCTGATCAGCCAGCGCAGCGACACCGTCCAGCGCATGTACTTCCAAGCGGATCCGACCGAAGACCCCGATGCCTGGACCGAAGACCAGATTTGGAACGAACTGCAGCAGCGCGTGGACGGTCCTGACGGCTTCGAACTCAAGCGCGGCCCCATCTTCGAAAAGACGCTCCTGAAATTCCGCAGCTACGTCTGCGAACCGCTGCGCTACGGCAACCTGTTCCTGGCCGGCGACGCCGGACACACAGTGCCGCCGACCGGCGCCAAGGGGCTGAATCTCGCCCTGGCCGACGTCCGGGTCCTCTTCGAAGCCATTGAATCCTTCTGCGCCGGCAACGGGGCCGGGCTGCTGGACGGCTACAGCGACCGCGCGTTGGAGCGGGTCTGGCGCGCCCAGAACTTTTCCTACTGGATGACGTCGATGCTGCACACCCGCACGGATGCCAGCGATTTCGAGCGCAAGCGGGCGCTGGGCGAGCTTGCCGGCGTCGTCGCCTCCCGCCACGGCAGCGCCTATCTCGCCGAGGCCTACACGGGGTGGCCGGGCAATCCGTAACAATTGTTCGCATCCTGAACATCTGTACACAAAGTGAACAATCCCGTAGGGTAGTGACGACCTCGGAGTGCCCGGCGGTCCGGGCAGGAAAAGGTTCCGTTGAAAGGAAAAACCATGGAGATCGAAGAAGATCAGTTTCAGGACAGCCATGTCATCACAGGGCCGGATTCCGCTCAGGCGTCGCAGGATGAAATCACTGCGGAGATCCGGGAGATCCACGGCGCCTACGGCAAGGGCGTAGCCGACGGCCGGCCGGAGGAAACCCAGCCCCGGCGGGATTTCACGCCGTACCGCAGCTCCATCCTGCGCCATCCCACCAAGGACCTGCACCACGCTGACCCCGAAACCATCGAGCTGTGGTCACCGGCGTTCGGCCATCAGGACGTCCACGCGCTGGAGAGCGACCTGACCATCCAGCACAACGGCGACCCCCTGGGCGAGCGCATCATCGTTCGCGGCCGTGTCCTTGACGGCAGCGGCCGGCCGGTGCGCAACCAGCTCGTGGAAGTCTGGCAGGCGAACTCCGCCGGCCGCTACATCCATAAGCGCGACCAGCACCCGGCCCCGATCGATCCCAACTTCACCGGCGTCGGCCGCTGCCTGACCGACGACGACGGCGGCTACCAGTTCACGACGATCAAGCCCGGCCCATACCCGTGGAAGAACCACTACAACGCCTGGCGTCCGGCGCACATCCACTTCTCGCTGTTCGGCACCGACTTCACCCAGCGGCTGGTGACCCAGATGTACTTCCCCGGCGATCCGCTCTTCACGCTGGATCCGATCTATCAGTCGATCACCGATTCCAAGGCCCGTGACGCACTCGTCGCCACCTACGACCACAACGTGACGGCGCACGAATGGGCCACCGGCTACAACTGGGACATCGTGCTCAGCGGCAGCAACCGCACCTGGATGGAAGAAGAGGACGCAGAGTAATGAGCGAGCAGAAGCTTCAGCCCACCCCGGCGCAGACCGTCGGCCCCTTTTACGGTTACGCGCTGCCCTTCGAGAGGGACAGCCAGCTGCTCGCTCCGGGCCTTCCCGGTTCGATCCGGCTGCACGGCACCGTCCGCGACGGAGCCGGCGAAACCGTTCCCGACGCGCTGCTCGAAATCTGGCAGGCAGATGCCGCCGGCAACATCTCGCAGGAACCCGGATCGCTCGTGCGCGACGGCTACACCTTCACCGGCTGGGGCCGGGCTGCCGTTGACGGGGCGGGCCACTACACGTTCACCACCGTCAACCCCGGGGCGACGGAGGACGGGGCGGCGCCGTTCATCTCGCTGCTCATTTTCGGCCGCGGGCTGATGAACAAGCTCCACACCCGGATCTACCTGCCGGAGAACGAAGAGGCGCTGGCCCGCGACCGGCTGCTGTCCTCGCTGCCGCCCGAGCGGCGCTCCACCCTGATCGCCGCCCGCGAAGCCGACGGCGGGCTGCGGTTCGACATCACGCTGCAGGGCGACGGCGAAACCGTCTTCCTCGCCTACCCCGAGGCATAGCGCATGAACGGCACGCACGGCGACGATAGAGGCCACGGCGACAGCGCAGACTACGGACTGCTGTCCCCGGCGTGGGCCGGCACCCGGGGTGCCGCGCTGACCGGCGACCGCCAGCTGCTGCAGGCGATGCTCGACGTCGAACTGGCCTGGCTGCACGTCCTGGCCGACGCGGGGATCGTGCCGGCGTCGGTGCCCGGCGCCGTCGCTCCGGCCTGCCGTGCGGACCTGTACGACCCGGCAGCCCTTGCCGCACGGTCCGCCGGGGGCGGCAATCCGGTGATTCCGCTCCTGGCCGACCTGCGCGCCCGGGTCCGGAAGGAAGACCCCGCGGCGGCTGCCGCCGTGCACCTGGCCGCCACCAGCCAGGACATCCTGGACACCGCCCTGATGGTGATGGCGGCACGCTCGCTGCAGGTCATCCGCGAGGACGCCGGCCGGACCATGTCGGCGCTGGCGGCCCGCGCCGTGGAACACCGCGGCACGCTCTGCGTGGCCCGGACCCTGACCCAGCATTCGCTGCCGTCAACCTTTGGCCTGCGCGCTGCGCAGTGGCTGCACGGTTTCGGCTCCGCCGCAGCCGCGCTGGACACCGCGGCGGCCGGACTGCCGCTGCAGTGGGGCGGTGCTTCCGGAACCCTGGCGGCCCTGCGCACGGCGGTGGACGGCAGCTCTTCGGCGGCGGCGCCGCTGGAGCTCAGCGACGCCCTGGCCGCCCGTCTGGGCCTGGCCGCTCCCGTGGCACCCTGGCAGGGCAACCGGCTGCCGGTCACCGGACTCGGCGCAGCACTGCAGGACCTGCTCTCCGCAGCCGGAAAGATCGCCAACGACGTGCTGCTGATGAGCCGGCCCGAAATCGGCGAGGTCTCCGAACCCCGTGCGGCCGGCCGGGGCGGTTCCTCGGCCATGCCGCAGAAACAGAACCCGGTGTTGTCGGTGCTCGTCCGCAGCGCAGCCCTCGCCGGACCCGGATACGGAGTCCAGCTGCAGGCCGCCGCCGGCACCGCCGACGACGAACGCCCCAGCGGCTCCTGGCACGTTGAATGGCAGGCGCTGCGCTCCCTGCTGCGCCTGGCCGCCGGGGCCGCGGAGAAACTGGCCGAACTGGCCGAGGGTTTGGACGTCCATCCCGAAGCGCTGCAGCGGAACCTCTCCGCCGCCGGACCGCTGGTGGTCAGCGAACGCCTGATGGCCACGATCGCACCGCTGCTTGAGGAGACCGGCCGCCCCGGCAGCGGCAAGGCCCGCCTGCAGGAGCTGGTCTCGGCCTCACTGGCCGGCGGTGAATCCCTGGCCGGGCTGCTGCGCGGCGCTGTTCCGGTGCAGGTGCTCTCCGACGCGGAGCTGTCGGCGCAGCTGGAACCGGCCAACTACCTCGGCGAATCCGATGCCCTGATCGACCGCATTGTCAGTGCCTACCCGGGAAGGAGCTCGTTGTGAGCATCCCCGTCATCAAAGCCAGCCGGCTCAGCTACGCCGGACCCGCAGCGCCCGTCCTGGTGGCCGGGCCGTCCCTGGGCACCTCCGGAACGGCCCTGTGGTCAGCAACGGCAGCGGCCCTCCCGGAATTCACCGTCATCGCCTGGGACCTGCCCGGGCACGGGACCAGTCCGGCAGCCACGGACGGATTCACCGTGGCGGAACTGGCCGACGCCGTCGCCGCCCTGGTGCAGGAAGCGCGCAACGCCGGTGACATCGGCCCGGGGCAGGGCGTCTGCTACGCCGGGGTGTCCCTGGGCGGGGTTGTCGGACTGCAGCTGGGCCTGGACCACGGCAAGGACTTCGAGGGGCTGGCCATCCTGTGCTCCGGGGCAAAGATCGGCGAACCCGAGGGCTGGCTGGACCGGGCTGCGACGGTGCGGAACCAGGGCACCCCCGCCGTGCTGACCGGCTCGGCCCAGCGCTGGTTCGCCCCCGGCTTCATCGAGCGCGAAAAGGAGGCAGCGACCGCGCTGCTGCACTCGCTGCAGGACGCAGACCGCTTCTCCTACGCGTACTGCTGCGAAGCCCTGGCCGGCTTCGACGTCCGCGAGCAGCTCGGCGACATCACCCTGCCGGTGCTTGCCGCGGCCGGCGCCGCCGACGAGGTGACGCCGCCGTCGTTTGCCGAGTTCATCGCCAACGGCACCCCCAACGGAACCAGCGCCGTCGTCGACGGCGCCGCACATCTGCTGCCGGCCGAGAAGCCGGCGGAAACCGCTGAACTCCTGCGCCGCTTCTTCGGCGCCGCGCACCAGGAAGGACTGTAGGACACCGTGATCGAGAATGCAGGCAAAACCCAGCAGGACGTGTACGACGAAGGCATGGCGGTGCGCCGCGAAGTGCTCGGGGCGGCTCACGTCGACCGGGCGAACGCCGCCAAGGACGATTTCACCTCGGACTTCCAGGACCTGATCACCAAGTACGCCTGGGGGAGCATCTGGACCCGCCCCGGCCTGCCGCGGACCATGCGCAGCGCGATCACGCTCACGGCGCTGATTGCGCACGGGCACATGGAGGAATTCGCCATGCACGTCCGGTCAGCGCTCACCAACGGGCTGAGCCGGGACGAGATCAAGGAAATCATCCTGCAGTCAGCCATCTACTGCGGCGTGCCGTCGGCCAACTCGGCGTTCAAGGTGGCCCAGGGCGTTTTCGCCGGGATTGACGCCGAAACCATGTCAGAGGAGACACGATGAACCAGGCCTATATTTACGACGCCGTCCGCACCCCGTTCGGCAAGTTCGGCGGCGCCCTGGCCGGCGTGCGGCCCGACGACCTCGGGGCTCAGGTCATCCGCGCCGCGGTCTCCCGCGCCCCGGGCCTGGATCCGGACCGGATCGACGAGGTGGTCTTCGGCAACGCCAACGGCGCCGGTGAGGAAAACCGCAACGTCGCCCGGATGTCCTCCCTGCTGGCGGGCCTGCCCACGTCGGTGCCGGGCACCACGGTGAACCGGCTGTGCGGATCCTCGCTGGACGCCGCGCTGATTGCCTCCCGGCAGATCAACACCGGCGAAGCGGACCTCATGCTGATCGGCGGCACCGAGTCCATGAGCCGCGCGCCCTGGGTGCTGCCCAAGAATGAGAAGCCCTATCCCGCGGGCAACCAGACGCTCGCCTCCACCACTCTCGGGTGGCGCCTGGTGAACCCCGCCATGCCGGCCGAGTGGACGGTCTCCCTGGGAGAAGCCACCGAACAGCTGCGGGAGAAATACGGCATCAGCCGTGAACGGCAGGACGAGTTCGCGGCGCACTCGCACGTCCTCGCCGCCAAGGCCTGGGATGAAGGCCGCTACGACAACCTGACCGTCGCCGTCGACGGCGTGGACCTGGCCCGGGACGAATCCATCCGTGCCGGATCGACAGCGGAGAAACTGGCCACGCTCAAGACCGTGTTCCGTCCCGTCTCCGACGACGCGTCCGGCGGCACCGTCACCGCCGGCAACGCCTCCCCCCTGAACGACGGCGCCTCCGCGGCCTGGCTGGGCAGCGACGCTGCCGCTGACCTGCTGGGCCTGGCCCCGCTGGCCCGCATTGCAGGACGAGGCGCCGCCGCGAACGAGCCGCAGTTCTTCGGGTACGCCCCGGTGGAGGCGGCCAACCTGGCACTGAAGCGCGCCGGCATCGGCTGGGGCGATGTGGCCGCCGTCGAACTCAACGAAGCCTTCGCCGCACAGTCCCTGGCCTGCCTGGACGCCTGGGACATCGATCCGGCCATTGTTAATGCCTGGGGCGGCGCCGTCGCCATCGGTCATCCGCTCGGAGCCTCCGGCGCCCGGATCCTGGGCACGCTGGCACGCCGGCTGGAAGCCTCCGGCGAGCGCTGGGGCGTGGCCGCCATCTGCATCGGCGTGGGCCAGGGCCTGGCCGTCGTCCTGGAAAACACGAAGAACTAGCGGAGGAGAACCGTGCTCAACATTGTGCAGGACGTCGACCAGGCCGTAGCGCCGATCCACGACGGAGCCACCGTCATGATCGGCGGGTTTGGCCAGGCCGGGCAGCCCGTCGAGCTGATTGAAGCACTGCTGCGCCAGGGGGCAAAGGACCTGACGGTGGTGAACAACAACGCCGGAAACGGGGAGCACGGCCTGGCCGCGCTGATCGGCGCCGGCCGGGTGAAGAAAATCATCTGCTCTTTCCCGCGCCAGGCCGACTCCCAGATTTTCGACGCCAAGTTCCGCGCCGGGGAGATCGAGCTCGAGCTGGTGCCGCAGGGCAACCTCGCGGAACGCATCCGCGCCGCAGGCGCCGGCATCGGCGGGTTCTTCACTCCCACCGCCTTCGGCACCCCGCTGGCCGAGGGCAAGGAAACCCGGATGATCGACGGCCGGGGCTACGTTTTCGAGTCTCCGCTGCAGGCGGACTTCGCGCTGGTCAAGGCACTGCGGGGCGACGCCGCCGGGAACCTGGTCTACCGCAAGACCGCCCGCAATTTCGGCCCCATCATGGCGGCCGCCGCGAACAACGCCATTGTCCAGGTCCGCGACCTGGTGCACATCGGAGCATTGGACCCCGAGGCGGTCGTGACCCCCGGAATCTACGTCAACACGCTGGTCCGCGTGGAACAGGAACAGGAGCCGGCAGCAGCATGAGCAACCGCATCGAAGACACACAGGCCGTGACCGACCACAGCGCCCGCCTGGACAAGAACCAGCTCGCCGAACTGGTTGCCCGGGACATCGCGCCGGGTTCGTTCGTGAACCTGGGCATCGGCCAGCCCACCCTGGTGTCGAACTACCTCCTGCCGGAGCAGAACGTTACCCTGCACACCGAAAACGGGATGCTGGGCATGGGTCCGGAGGCCCGCGGGGACGAGGTTGACGGTGACCTCATCAATGCCGGCAAGATTCCCGTCACCGAGCTGCCCGGAGCTGCCTACTTCCATCACGCCGATTCCTTCGCCATCATGCGCGGCGGACACCTCGACGTGTGCGTCCTGGGAGCCTTCCAGGTCTCGGCCTCCGGGGACCTGGCCAACTGGCACACCGGTGCGCCCGACGCCATCCCCGCCGTCGGCGGAGCCATGGACCTGGCCACCGGCGCCAAGGACGTGTACGTCATGATGTCCCTGTTCACGCGGGAGGGCGTCAGCAAGCTGGTTTCGGAATGCACCTATCCGCTGACCGGCGTCGGTTGCGTAACCCGCGTCTACACTGGTGAGGCGGTCTTCCTGCTTGAGGACGACGGCGTGCATGTGCGGGAAACCCACGGCGTCAGCTTCGAGGAGCTTGCGGCCGGCATGGACATTCCGCTGATCCGTGATCCGGGCGTCGAATAGGCGTTCCCGGCACTCGTTCCTTTAAGGGAGATATGACCGAGACTCCGGCCCCCACCGGCCAGTATGTGCAGTCGCTGGCCCGCGGGCTCAGCGTCATCCGGGCCTTCGACGCCGAACACGTCCGGATGACCCTGAGCGAGGTCTCACGCCGCACCGGACTGACCCGCGCCACGGCCCGCCGGTTTCTGCTGACGCTCGAGGAACTCGGCTACGTGCGCACCGATGGACGGAACTTCGAGCTCACCGCCCTGGTGCTGGCGCTGGGTTACTCCTACCTCTCAGGCCAGACCCTGCCGCAGCTGGCCCAGCCGCTGCTGGAGGATCTCTCCCGCAAGGTCTCCGAGTCGACCTCGGCGTCCATCCTGGACGGTGAGGAGATCGTCTATGTGGCCCGCATCCACACCCGCCGCCTGATGCGGGTGGGCATCGCCGTCGGCACCCGGTTCCCGGCCTATGCCACGTCCATGGGCCGTGTCCTGCTGGCGGGTCTTTCGGAACCGGCACTCGAGAAGTACCTGGCCGAGGTGCGGCTGGAACCGTTCACGGACCGTACTGTCACGGACCCCGGAGCCCTTCGGGACGAGGTGCGCCGGGTTCGGGAAGCCGGGTGGGCAGTGGTTGACCAGGAACTGGAATCCGGGCTGCGGTCCGTTGCCGTTCCGGTCCGCGGAGCCGGGGGAGAGGTGGTGGCCGCAATCAACACCTCCATGCAGGCAACCCTGGGCGCCGGGGAAGGTACGCTGGAAGAAGCTGTTGCGTCAGTGCTGCCGGCCCTCCAAGAGGCCTCGG
Source organism: Arthrobacter sp. zg-Y1219 (assembly GCF_030125545.1). NCBI lineage: Bacteria > Bacillati > Actinomycetota > Actinomycetes > Micrococcales > Micrococcaceae > Arthrobacter > Arthrobacter sp. zg-Y1219. Next base: position 194,504 of record NZ_JASKLY010000009.1, on the reverse strand, counting down.
AGAAGATTACCGCCGCACTTGCCGCCCGCGGCTGGGCCTGAAGCCCGCCGGCCCTCCCGGGGCCGAGAGTGACTTAGGGCGCACCTGCGGGACGCAGGGCTTAAGTCTGCTAGACTGATAATCAATTGTTTGTGTGGCAGTGGATGAAGGACGCTCACGGAATCCCCTCGGGATCCCGGTGCGGCGGGCCTGTTTCCGGGTTGCAGGGTTCCTGTGCAACGAATGCCACACTTTTGCACGCCTACGGTCGCTTCCGCGAGAGTATCGGAACTTCTCGGGGGCATTGCGGCAACGACGACTTAAAGCGCATCGCCTCGGCTGTTCCGACAGCTGACAGCGGGGCGGAGCAACCAAGAGAATTACACTCTCGAGAAAAAACGGAGAACACGAAAGTGCCTACGATTCAGCAGCTGGTCCGCAAGGGCCGGTCACCCAAGGTCTCCAAGACCAAGGCTCCCGCCCTTCAGGGAAGCCCCATGCGCCGTGGTGTTTGCACCCGCGTTTACACCACCACCCCGAAGAAGCCGAACTCTGCGCTCCGTAAGGTTGCCCGCGTGCGCCTCAACGGCGGCATTGAAGTAACCGCTTACATTCCCGGTGTAGGTCACAACCTGCAGGAACACTCCATCGTCCTCGTTCGCGGCGGTCGAGTGAAGGACCTGCCCGGTGTTCGTTACAAGATTGTTCGCGGCGCACTGGACACCCAGGGTGTCAAGAACCGCAAGCAGGCTCGCAGCCGTTACGGCGCGAAGATGGAGAAGAAGTAATATGCCCCGCAAGGGTCCGGCCCCCAAGCGGCCGCTAGTACTGGATCCCGTTTACGGCTCCCCTCTGGTCACTCAGCTGATCAACAAGGTTCTCGTTGACGGCAAGAAGTCCACCGCAGAGCGCATCGTTTACGGTGCACTTGCAGGCGCTCAGGAGAAGACCGGGGGAGACCCCGTTGCAGCCCTGAAGAAGGCCATGGACAACATCAAGCCGAGCCTTGAGGTCAAGTCCCGCCGCGTCGGCGGTGCCACCTACCAGGTTCCCGTCGAGGTCAAGCCGGGCCGTGCAACTGCACTGGCACTGCGCTGGCTGGTTGGCTACTCCAAGGCCCGCCGCGAGAAGACCATGACCGAGCGTCTGCGCAACGAGATCCTGGATGCGTCCAACGGTCTCGGTGCTGCAGTGAAGCGCCGCGAAGACACCCACAAGATGGCTGAATCCAACAAGGCCTTCGCTCACTACCGCTGGTAAAAAGCCTGGCCGACGGCGGCCACTCCTGAAGGCCCTGTATCCCGCTGCGGCGGGGTGCAGGGCCCAAAGCAGATAAACGCAGTCGAACCGGCAAACACCAAATAAGGGAGAAACCGTGGCACTTGACGTGCTTACCGACCTGAACAAGGTCCGCAACATCGGCATCATGGCCCACATTGATGCCGGCAAGACCACCACCACCGAACGCATCCTGTTCTACACCGGTGTCAACCACAAGATCGGCGAGACGCACGACGGCGCCTCCACGATGGACTGGATGGCACAGGAGCAGGAGCGGGGTATCACCATTACCTCCGCAGCAACCACGTGCTACTGGGACAACAACCAGATCAACATCATCGACACCCCGGGTCACGTTGACTTCACTGTCGAAGTTGAGCGGTCCCTGCGCGTGCTCGACGGCGCCGTAGCCGTTTTCGACGGCAAGGAAGGCGTGGAGCCGCAGTCCGAGACTGTCTGGCGCCAGGCCGACAAGTACAACGTCCCGCGCATCTGCTTCGTCAACAAGATGGACAAGCTCGGCGCTGACTTCTACTTCACCGTTGACACCATCATCAACCGCCTTGGTGCCAAGCCGCTGGTTATCCAGCTGCCCATCGGTGCCGAGAACGAGTTTGAGGGCGTTGTCGACCTCGTCGAAATGCGTGCCCTGACCTGGCGCGGCGACTCCAAGGGCGATGTGCTCATGGGCGCCAAGTACGAGATCGAGCCCATCCCGGCCGATCTTCAGGAAAAGGCAGAAGAATACCGCGCTGCGCTGATCGAGGCTGTGGCCGAGGCCAGCGACGAGCTGATGGACAAGTACCTCGAAGGTGAAGAATTCACCCTCGAGGAAATCAAGGCCGGCATCCGCCACCTGACCATCAACTCGCTGGTCTACCCGGTGCTTTGCGGCTCGGCGTTCAAGAACCGCGGCGTACAGCCGATGCTTGACGCCGTCGTCGCCTACCTGCCGAACCCGCTTGACGTGCCGAACATCAAGGGCCACGACATCCGCGACGAAGAGATCATTCTCGAACGCGCCGCTGATGCCAACGCTCCGTTCTCGGCCCTGGCGTTCAAGGTTGTGACGCACCCGTTCTTCGGGCGTCTGACCTACATCCGCGTGTACTCCGGTCACGCTGCTTCCGGTGCTCAGGTCATGAATGCGACCAAGCAGAAGAAGGAGCGCATCGGTAAGCTCTTCCAGATGCACGCCAACAAGGAAAACCCTGTTGACGAGATCACGACGGGCCACATCTACGCCGCCATCGGCCTGAAGGACACCACCACGGGCGACACCCTGTGCGACCTTCAGAACCCGATCGTGCTGGAATCCATGAGCTTCCCGGAGCCCGTGATTTCCGTGGCCATCGAGCCGAAGACGAAGGGTGACCAGGAGAAGCTTTCCACGGCCATCCAGAAGCTCTCCGAAGAGGACCCGACCTTCCAGGTTTCCCTCGACGAAGACACCAACCAGACGATCATCGCCGGTATGGGCGAGCTGCACCTGGACATCCTGGTTGACCGCATGCGCCGCGAATTCCGCGTCGAAGCAAACGTGGGCAAGCCCCAGGTTGCTTACCGCGAAACCATCAAGCGCGCTGTGGCCAAGCATGACTACACGCACAAGAAGCAGACCGGTGGTTCGGGCCAGTTCGCAAAGGTCCAGATCGCTCTCGAGCCGCTGGATACGTCGGAAGGCGTATTCTACGAGTTCGCCAACAAGGTCACCGGTGGCCGTATTCCGCGCGAATACATCCCCTCCGTTGACCAGGGTATCCAGAGCGCCCTCACCGAGGGTGTGCTCGCCGGTTACCCCGTGGTCGGCATCAAGGCAAGCCTGCTTGACGGCGCCTACCACGATGTTGACTCCTCGGAAATGGCGTTCAAGATCGCCGGACGACAGGCTTTCAAGGAAGCCGCCCGCCTGGCGAACCCTGTCCTGCTCGAACCGCTGATGGATGTTGAAGTCCGCACCCCTGAGGAATACATGGGTGAAGTTATCGGTGACATCAACTCCCGCCGCGGCCAGATGCAGTCCATGGAAGACGCCGCAGGCGTCAAGGTCATCCGCGCCCACGTGCCGCTGTCCGGCATGTTCGGGTACATCGGCGACCTGCGTTCAAAGACGCAGGGCCGCGCCGTGTACTCCATGTCGTTCAACAGCTACGCAGAGGTCCCGAAGGCAGTAGCCGACGAGATCATCCAGAAGGTGCGCGGCGAATAAAAACCCTGGCTGGTGTTCCGGGAAATCCCGGAACACCAGCCGTGTGCAGCGGGCCAAGGCTCCGGCCGGAAGCCCGCTGCATAGCCAGACTGAGCGGCCTCGCCAGGCTGCTGCGGAAATACGGCAATTTCATCAAATAAACAGCCCCCAGTAGACTTACATCAGTTTCAGCAGCGAGAAGCGCTGTTGAAGATTGAGTCTTCAACCTTTCTAGGAGGAACCCGTGGCGAAGGCAAAGTTCGAGCGGACTAAGCCGCACGTCAACATCGGCACCATTGGTCACGTTGACCATGGTAAGACGACGTTGACCGCTGCCATTTCGAAGGTACTTGCTGACAAGTACCCTGATCTGAATGAAAAGCGCGATTTCGCTGCTATCGACTCTGCACCTGAAGAGCGCCAGCGCGGCATCACCATCAACATCTCTCACATCGAGTACCAGACCGAGAAGCGCCACTACGCACACGTAGACGCCCCCGGTCACGCTGACTACATCAAGAACATGATCACCGGTGCAGCTCAGATGGACGGCGCGATCCTCGTGGTTGCCGCTACCGACGGCCCGATGGCACAGACCCGCGAGCACGTTCTGCTCGCCCGCCAGGTTGGTGTTCCCTACCTGCTGGTCGCACTGAACAAGTCCGACATGGTCGACGATGAGGAACTTCTGGACCTCGTTGAAATGGAAGTTCGCGAACTGCTGAGCTCCCAGGAATTCGACGGCGACAACGTTCCCGTCGTGCGCGTCTCCGGCCTCAAGGCTCTCGAAGGCGACCCCAAGTGGGTTGCAGCCGTCGAAGAGCTCATGGAAGCCGTTGACGAGAGCGTTCCGGACCCGATCCGCGACAAGGACAAGCCGTTCCTGATGCCGATCGAGGACGTCTTCACGATCACCGGTCGTGGAACCGTTGTCACGGGCCGCGCCGAGCGCGGTACCCTCGCCATCAACTCCGAGGTCGAGATTGTCGGCATCCGTCCGGTCCAGAAGACCACGGTTACCGGTATCGAGATGTTCCACAAGCAGCTTGATGAAGCATGGGCCGGCGAGAACTGTGGCCTCCTGCTTCGCGGTATCAAGCGCGAAGACGTAGAGCGTGGACAGGTCATCGTGAAGCCGGGTTCCATTACCCCGCACACCGACTTCGAAGCCAACGTCTACATCCTGTCCAAGGATGAAGGCGGACGCCACAACCCGTTCTACTCGAACTACCGCCCGCAGTTCTACTTCCGCACCACGGACGTAACCGGCGTTATCACCCTGCCGGAAGGCACGGAAATGGTTATGCCCGGCGATAACACTGAGATGACCGTAGAGCTCATCCAGCCCATCGCCATGGAAGAAGGCCTCGGCTTCGCTATCCGCGAAGGCGGCCGCACCGTTGGTTCAGGCCGTGTCACCAAGATCATCAAGTAATTTCCTTACTTGCTGACTCTTCGGTGAGTTGCCGGTCCCAGCGGCCGGTCACGAACTGAAAAGAAGTCCCCGCTGCCACTGGCAGCGGGGACTTCTTGCATTTCCGGCCCGTTCGCGGCGGCCGTCTGCCCAGATCGCCGTCTGTCCACAGTGTGAGCCGGACCCCGTGAAATTCTCCTGCCGCCCCTAGGATGTGGAACAAGCTGCAGTCGGTTACCGGGGGTTCTCAAGCAATGGGCACATTCTTATTGGCGGTGGTGCTCATATTGACGGGCATCGGATTCGCCATCGGCTGGTTCTCCCGCGGTGCCGTCTCGCCGCGGAAATCTGCAGCCGCAACCGCCGACCCCGCGGCGGCGTCCGACGCCGTTCCCCGGGCATATGACGACGGGTTCCGGGCCGGCTACCGCAGTGCTGCGGCTGCGGCTGCGGCGGGTACAGGGCAGCGGGAGAATGCTCCGGCACCGTTGACCGTCCCGGCACCGGTGACCGCCCCTGCACCTGTGACCGCCCCGTCATCCTTTGCCGCCCCGCCGCAGGCGCCGGTTCCTGACGCCCCGCCGTCGACCCCGCCGCTGCCCGGACTTGCCGCGCCGGACGGCGCCTGGTTCGAGGAGAACGCCGGGCCGCCCGTCCCGGCCCCTGTCCCGCCGGCCGGGCCCGCACCGGTTCAGCCGCCGTCGGCGGAGGAACTGGCCAAGCGGGCGGCTGAGGAGGAGGCCGGCAAACGACGCCGGGACCTGCGGAACATCAACATCACGCTGTACGCCGCCTGCCTGCTGCTCGTTGCCGCGGCGTCGCTGTTCATTGGGCTGGCCATCCCGGAGGGTGCCCGGTTCGCCGGCGTTACCGTGGTGGCGGGCCTGTTCTACGCCGGCGGGCTGGTGGTCCATGCCCGGAGCCGGCGGCTGCGTCCTGCTGCCGTTGCCTTTACCGGTACCGGACTGGCCCTCATCCCGGTGGTCGGGCTGGCCCTGCACAACCTCGTACTTCGCGATGCACCCTCGGCATGGCTGGTGACGTCAGTGGTGGGCACCGCGGCCTACGCCTATGCTGCGGCCCGGCTGGACAGCCGGGTGGTGGCCTACCTCTCCATGACGTTCCTGCTCTCCACGGCGCTTGCGTCCGGGGCCTCCATGCGGTCCGGGATCATGTGGTATTTCCTGTTTACCGTCCTCCTGGCCACCGCCGTGTCGCTGGTGGCCTTGCGCCGCCCCGCATGGCTCGGAAACATCTATCTGAACGCCTTTATCCAGTCTCACCGCTTTCTGGTCCCGGCGACGGCGGGGGTAGCCCTTCTGACAGCCGTGGAACTGGGCGGCTGGCAGTTCTCCCTTCTCTTCCTGGCCTTCTCCTGCTACTACGCCGTGGTCTTTCTGCAGGCCCGCCGCAAGGAACGGCTGCTCAGCAGCTACGGCTTTCGGGCTGCGGCCACAGCCGGCCTGACGGTTCTCGCCTACAAGATGACCGACGACACCGCGGCAGCCGTTCTCGCCTCATCGCTGCTCCTGCTCGTGCAGGCCGCCGGCCTGCTGGCCCTGCGCCGCCGATATTCGGCGCTGGGCGGCAAACGGTTTTTTGTCACTGACTATGTGCTCGTGAGCGTGCTGCAGATACTGGCCGGACTCGCCGCAGGCCAGTCCGCGGCGGGGCTGCTGCCGGGAGGCAGCACCAGTGCGATCCTGTTCACCGCAACTGCCGTGATGGTGCTGCTGACGTGCATGGCCGGGGCATCGAGGATCACGGTTATCCCTGACGCCGCTCCGGCCGGTGCAGCCCTGCTGGGATTCCTGGCCCGGCTCAACGGAGAGACGGGCACGCTGTGGCCGGCGGTTGTCCTGGGTGTGCTGCTGACCGGCTATTACAGCGTCCGAGCAGGGCGCAGTTCCGGTCCGGCGAAGGAGGACCTGCTGCTGTGGGTACGGGGAACAGCGGTCGTGCTGGTTGCCGTGGGTTCGATGGCGGTCCTGGAAACCGCAGGAGCGGGTGCCCGGGAAGCCTGGACACGGTCTCTGCTCTGGACGGGTGCCGCCGTGATGCTCAACCAGCTCCTTTCCGTGTTCCTGCTGAACCGCGCAGCGCCCGCTGGCACGGCACCATCCACCCGCCGGGAAGTTCCGGTGATGGCTGCGGCGGCCGGGTTGGCGGCGCTGCTGGCGCTGTGGCTGCGGTTTACGGAGCACCCGGAGATCACGCTGACGCTGTGGGTCCTGTTCTCCGCCCTGTCGGTAAATGCGGTGACTTCCCTGGTGCTGCGCCGGTTCTTTGAGGAACGGTCCTGGCTGGAATGGATGGGCCCGGCCGGCTTCGCCGCGGCTGCCCTCGTGGGCGCCGGCGTGCTGGGCGTGCGCGGCTACGAAGTCGTGACCGGTGCCGCGCTGGCCTACAGCGGGCTCATGGCGGTGCGCCTGGCACGGGTTGGCCGCCGGGGCGGCTACTTGCTGGCCGGGCAGGTGCTGCTGACCATCCTGCTGGCCCTGGCGGCGGCGGACCTGGACTTCACGGTGCATGAAATGTTTGTTGCCGCAGCTCTCTCCGTGGCTCTGCAACAGGTGCTGCGCATCCTCCTGCAGGACCGGTTCGCCGGAGCGGGTATGGGGCAGCTGGTAACCACGGCCCAGTGGGGAAGCACCGGCGTGCTGGTGCTCCTCCCGCTGGCCTACGAGGCGCTGGCAGCCCGTCCGCTGCCCTGGATGCAGCCTCTGCTCCTGGCCATAGCGGCCGGCAGCGCACTGTTCATCCAGATGTCGGTGGTGGGGCGAAGGGCCGCAGGCAGGCCGGTGCCGTTCCCGAACGGTTCGCTGGCGGCGGCCGCAGCACTGGTGACAGCGCTGACGGTCTGGCTGCGGCTGGCGGAAGCTCCGCAAACCACCTTGACGGTGGGGGCGTTGTTCGCGGCGCTGGCAGCCAATGTGCTGACGACGCTGGTTCTGGGACGGTTCGTCCCGGAGAAATCCTGGCTGCAGTGGATTGGTCCAACAGGTTTTGCCGCTGCCGGCGTGGTCGGCGCCGGCCTGCTCGGGATCCGCGGCTATGAGACGCTCACGGCGGCTGCGCTGGGATACTGCGGCTTCATGGTGGTCCGCGGTGCCCGGGCCGGCTGCCGCGGCGGTTATCTGCTGGCGGGGCAGGTCCTGCTGACAATCCTGACAGCCCTGGTGGCGGCGGACCTGGAGTTGACCGTCCACGGCACGTTTATTGCGGTGGCCGTCTCCGTGGCCGGGCAGCAGGTTGTGCGGACATTGCTGCAGGGCCGGTATGCCGGCGCGGGGTTGCGGCAGCTGGGCAGGGCTGCGCTCTGGGGGAGCGCGGGGGTGCTGGCGCTGCTGCCCCTGATATATGCCGCCGCCGCCGACGGCGATGCCCGGCGCTGCGTCGTCGTGATAACGCTGTCCCTGCTGCTGGGCATGGCGGCGACGGTCAGCGTGGCGGACCGGGACGCCGCAATCCTGTATTCCGCCGTTTATGCGCTGGGCATGCTGCCGGTCGTCCTGACAAGCGTGTTTGGCTTCGGCGACTCCGGAACCCCCCTCAACGGGTCCTCGGACGTACCGGCACCGCTGAGCCTGGCCGCTGCCGGTGTTCTTTTGCTGGTGTTCGCTGCGGTTGCCCTGGCCGCGGAAACCCGCAGCGCCATCGGCGCCGCCGTCCGCAATCCGCTGCTTGCCGGCGGGGCGCTGTACTGCGTGCTGGCATTGTCCCTGGCCGGGCTGGACGGGAACAGGCTGCTGACGGGGCTGGGCATCCTGTTGCCTTCCGCGGGCTTCCTGGTCGTCTCCTTTACCCGGAGGCTTCCATGGCTGACCGCCGTGACCGTGGTCCTGGTTCCCGTTGCAGCCTTCATCATCCAGTCCTGGCTCGTCCGGGACGTGCTCGCGACTGCGCCACACGACGCAGCCGCCCGGCTGTCGTCCGGATTCGCGGCCGCACTGCTTCTCTATGCGGCGGGATACGTGCTGTCCGTCCTGCCGCGGACCGCCGGCACTGTGCTCCGCCAGGGCATCCTCGGCTCGGGAGCCGCCATCATTGCCGCGGGAGCCGGCATCTCCGCCATGCCGTCCGAACATGTTTCAGCCGTGTACGGATCGGTGGTCCTCGCCGCCGCCCTGGCAGCTGCGGTGCGGGAGTTTCCGCGGGCGTGGCGGGAGACGGCCGGAGAAGCCGCAGCGCTGGTGGCCGCGCTGTCCGTTCAGCGGATCATTTGGTACGCCGTCGACGGCGCCGGTTGGTTCTGGTTCCTGCAGTACTGGGTGGTGGTCCTGGCCGCCCTTGCCGCCTACGAGTACCGGCGGGGCCGCGGACAGCGCGGCACTGCCGTCCTGGCCGCGTCGGCTGGGCTGCTTTCCTGCACGGGTGTCAGCAGCATTGTCAGCGCAGATGCCACCGAGCAGGTGTGGGCGCTGGTGGCCCATGCCGGGCTTTTGGGGTTCGGCGTCCTGACCAACAGGCGCCTGTTCACTGTGTGGGGAGCAGCGGGCGTGGCCCTGGCGGTGCTCTGGTACCTGCGCGGCTATACGTTCCTGCTCCTGGCACTGCTCGCGGCGGCACTGATCTCGCTGGCGGTTTGGCGCCTGACCCGCGTACGCGCCGACGCCGCCGGGGAGACCGGAAGCTAGGGCGCCGGCCGGCTGGTCTATTATCAACAGATGGAATTATTGATTATTCTCGCTGTGGTCGTGGCCGTTGTCGGCACCGTTGCGTGGGGCAGGCGGCATTTCCGCCGCGAGATCGACCGTGCCAAGCGCATTCGACGGTCCAACCGCGGAGACAGGCCCTAGGAGCCGGGGCGCCGCGCGGATCCCGCGGTTTTCCGTGGGTCGGGCGCTGCGCTAGACTGGATACCGTTGACTTGCCGGTGATTGCTGAACCGATCATTGCGTGATCGATGAATTGCCGGAAACTTTGAACAACGGAACATGCTGCAGGCGCCGCGGAGCATCGCGGCCAGCCAGTCGCAGGCGGCCGCCGGATTGGCGGAATCGCCGTGATTCTGGCAGACTGGAGAAGTTGTTCAAGCGCTTTTGTGCCCACATATGCTCGTTCGGCCGGTTCAACCGGCAGGCAGCACATGATGAGATGTCGTCCCGGTCAGGATAATGCCTGACGCAGGGTCGAGTCCTTCAGGGGAAAAGCCCATATATAACCCGCCCCCAATCTTGCCCTGGGTCTCGCAGATGAAGAATCCGCGACACGCCCGAGCGCGGGGGTCGGAGCCTCGGCAGGGTGAGGAACCCGGATTTATCCGGATTCAGTCTGTTGGAGGAGTGCCAGGCCGTAAAGGCAGCTAGGTACAAAAACTGTACAGAGAGCAATACTCGAAGAAAGAGGCACGACGCCATGGCGGGACAAAAAATCCGCATCCGGCTGAAGTCGTATGACCACGAGGTCATCGACGTATCAGCACGGAAGATCGTTGAGACGGTCACGCGTGCAGGCGCAACGGTAGTAGGCCCCGTGCCGCTGCCCACGGAAAAGAACGTGTACTGCGTTATCCGTTCGCCGCACAAGTACAAGGACAGCCGCGAGCACTTTGAAATGCGCACGCACAAGCGTCTGATCGACATCATTGACCCCACGCCTAAGGCCGTTGATTCGCTCATGCGTCTCGACCTGCCGGCAGACGTGAACATCGAAATCAAGCTGTAGGGGGGGAGCGGATACTTATGTCTACTTCACTTACACGCCAGGTCAAGGGCCTTCTGGGCACCAAGCTGGGCATGACCCAGGTCTGGGACGAGAACAACAAGCTCATCCCCGTCACCGTCGTTCAGGCTGACTCGAACGTCATTACACAGCTGCGCAACGCGGAAAGGGACGGCTACACGGCCGTTCAGATCGGCTACGGCCAGATCGACCCGCGCAAGGTGACCAAGCCGCTGGCCGGCCACTTTGAAAAGGCAGGCGTTACGCCTCGCCGTCACGTTGTCGAACTGCGCACCTCTGACGCCGACACCTACGAGCTGGGCCAGGAACTCTCTGTTGAGATTTTCGAAGCCGGCCAGAAGGTCGACGTCACCGGAACCTCCAAGGGCAAGGGCTTCGCCGGTGTCATGAAGCGTCACGGCTTCCACGGCGTCGGTGCCTCCCACGGTGCACACAAGAACCACCGTAAGCCCGGTTCCATTGGTGGCGCATCCACCCCGGGCCGCGTCTTCAAGGGTATGCGGATGGCTGGCCGTATGGGCGCCGTCCGCCACACCACAATGAACCTCACGGTTCACGGTGTGGATGCCGAGAAGTCGCTGCTGCTGATCAAGGGTGCCGTTCCCGGCGCCCGCGGCCAGGTCGTCCTCGTACGCACCGCCGTGAAGGGAGCTTAGTCTCATGGCTAACGAAACCACTGTTGAATTCCCCGCAGCGCTCTTCGACGTTCAGACGAACGTTCCTCTTCTGCACCAGGTAGTAGTTGCTCAGCTTGCAGCTGCCCGCCAGGGTACGCACAAGACGAAGACCCGCGCAGAGGTCTCCGGTGCAGGCCGCAAGCCGTTCAAGCAGAAGGGTACCGGCCGCGCCCGTCAGGGTTCCATCCGTGCTCCTCACATGACCGGTGGTGGCGTCGTCCACGGACCGACACCCCGCGACTACAGCCAGCGCACCCCCAAGAAGATGATTGCCGCCGCACTGCGCGGGGCTCTCTCCGACCGGGCACGCAACGGCCGCATCCACGTGCTGGAAACCCTGGTAGCCGGCGAAACGCCGTCGACCAAGGCTGCACGCGATTCGCTGCGTTCACTTTCCGACCGCAAGAACATGCTCGTTGTCATCGAGCGCGCCAATGATGTTGCTGCACTGTCCGTGCGCAACCTCACCGATGTTCACGTGATCTACGTAGATCAGCTGAACACCTACGACGTGCTTGTTGCCGATGACGTGGTCTTCACCAAGGCTGCCTACGACGAGTTCGTCGGCAAGAACACTGTCAAGGAGGACGCCAAGTGAGCGCGACCACCGCTAAGGACCCTCGCGACGTGGTGCTGGCACCCGTCGTTTCGGAAAAGAGCTACGGCCTGATCGACGAAGGTAAGTACACCTTCCTGGTCGACCCCCGCTCCAACAAGACCGAGATCAAGCTGGCCGTGGAGAAAATCTTCTCCGTCAAGGTCGACTCGATCAACACCATCAATCGTGCCGGTAAGCGCAAGCGGACCAAGTTCGGATGGGGACAGCGCAAGAACACCAAGCGCGCCATTGTCACCCTGAAAGACGGCACAATCGACATCTTCGGCGGTCCGCTCAGCTAGGGCGGAGACCACTTTAACGAGGAAATAAATAATGGGAATCCGTAAATACAAGCCGACTACACCGGGCCGTCGCGGCTCGAGTGTCGCCGACTTCACCGAAATCACGCGGTCGACGCCGGAAAAGTCGTTGGTACGCCCGCTGCCCAAAAAGGGTGGACGTAACAACACCGGTAAGATCACGACCAGGCACAAGGGTGGTGGACACAAGCGTCAGTACCGTCTGATCGACTTCCGCCGCCACGACAAGGACGGCGTCGACGCTCGCGTTGCCGAGATCGAATACGATCCGAACCGTACCGCTCGCATTGCACTGCTGCACTACGTTGATGGCACCAAGCGTTACATCATCGCCCCGAACAAGCTCAAGCAGGGCGACCACGTAGAGGCCGGCGCCGGCGCTGATATCAAGCCCGGCAACAACCTGCCCCTGCGCAACATCCCCGTGGGTACCACCATCCACGCCGTTGAACTGCGTCCGGGCGGCGGTGCCAAGATGGCCCGCTCCGCCGGTGCATCGGTTCAGCTTGTTGCCAAGGAAGGCCGCTTCGCCCAGCTGCGTCTGCCTTCCGGCGAAATCCGCAACGTCGACGCGCGCTGCCGCGCCACCATCGGCGAGGTCGGCAACGCCGAGCAGTCCAACATCAACTGGGGTAAGGCCGGCCGTATGCGCTGGAAGGGCGTACGCCCGACCGTCCGCGGTGTCGCCATGAACCCGGTCGACCACCCGCACGGTGGTGGTGAAGGTAAGACCTCCGGTGGACGCCACCCGGTCAACCCGAATGGTAAGCGCGAAGGCCGCACACGCCGCCCCAATAAAGAGAGCGACAACCTCATTGTGCGTCGCCGTCGTTCCGGCAAGAACAAGCGATAGGAGCCTGGAAACATGCCACGCAGCCTGAAGAAAGGCCCCTTCGTCGACCAGCACCTGTTCCTTAAGGTAGCGGCCGAAAACGAAAAGGGCACCAAGAACGTCATCAAGACGTGGTCCCGTCGTTCGATGATCATCCCCGACATGCTCGGGCACACGATCGCCGTACACGATGGACGTAAGCACATTCCGGTGTTTGTCACGGAGTCGATGGTCGGGCACAAGCTCGGCGAATTCGCCCTGACGCGGACATTCCGCGGCCATGTGAAGGACGACCGCAAGGGCAAGCGCCGCTAGGCGCTGCTCTTTCGGCAGAAGACGAGAGAAGGAAAGCAATGGAAGCCAAGGCAATTGCGCGTCATATCCGCGTAACGCCTATGAAGGCCCGGCGCGTCGTCAACCTTGTTCGTGGCAAGCAAGCGAATGAGGCAATGGCAATTCTGAAGTTTGCCCCCCAGGCAGCATCGGAGCCGGTACTTAAGGTAGTTCAGTCGGCCATGGCCAACGCACGTGTCCTCGCGGACCGTGACGGCGTGGCCTTCGACGAGGGTGACCTCTTCATCAGCGATGCATTCGTTGACGAAGGGCCCACCATGAAGCGGTTCCAGCCCCGTGCACAGGGCCGCGCATACCGCATCAACAAGCGGACCAGCCACGTCACCGTGGTTGTTGCAACCCCCAAGATCGAGGAGGAACGCTAAGTGGGACAGAAGGTTAACCCGCACGGGTTCCGACTCGGCATTACCACTGACCATGTGTCGCACTGGTTTGCTGACAGCAACAAGCCGGGCCAGCGCTACAAGGACTTCGTCCGCGAGGACATCAAGATCCGCCAGCTCATGTCTACGGGTATGGACCGCGCCGGCATCGCCAAGGTTGAGATCGAGCGCACCCGCGACCGTGTCCGCGTGGATATCCACACGGCCCGCCCGGGTATCGTTATCGGCCGCCGCGGCGCCGAAGCAGACCGCATCCGCGGCGAGCTGGAGAAGCTCACGGGCAAGCAGGTTCAGCTGAACATCCTCGAGGTCAAGAACCCCGAGATGGAAGCTCAGCTTGTTGCCCAGGGCGTTGCTGAGCAGCTCTCTTCCCGCGTGGCTTTCCGCCGTGCGATGAAGAAGGCCATCCAGTCCGCACAGCGTGCCGGCGCCAAGGGTATCCGTATCCAGTGCTCCGGTCGTCTGGGCGGCGCTGAAATGAGCCGTTCCGAGTTCTACCGCGAAGGCCGTGTGCCCCTGCACACCCTCCGCGCGCAGATCGATTACGGTTTCTTCGAAGCCAAGACCACCTTCGGCCGCATCGGCGTGAAGGTCTGGATCTACAAGGGCGACGTCACCGCTAAGGAACTGGCTGCACAGCAGGCTGCTGCACCGTCCCGCGGCCGCTCCAGCGACCGTCCGGGCCGCGGCCCGGCCGACCGCGGAGACCGCGGCGGCGAGCGTCGTCGTCGTCCCGAGCGTGGCGACAAGGCCGCCGCGCCTGCTGTTGCAGAGGCTCCGGCCGCTGAGGCAGCTGCCCCCGCAGCAGAAGGAGGACAGGCTTAAATGCTTATCCCACGTCGAGTCAAGTTCCGTAAGCAGCACCACCCGGGTCGTTCCGGCGCTGCAACCGGCGGCACTGCAGTCAGCTTCGGCGAGTGGGGCATCCAGGCTTTGACGCCTGCGTATGTCACCAACCGCCAGATTGAAGCTGCCCGTATTGCCATGACGCGCCACATCAAGCGCGGCGGAAAGGTCTGGATCAACATCTACCCGGACCGTCCGCTGACGAAGAAGCCTGCCGAAACCCGCATGGGTTCCGGTAAGGGTTCTCCGGAGTGGTGGGTTGCAAACGTCAAGCCGGGCCGGGTTCTCTTTGAGATCTCCGGTGTAAGTGAAGAGGTAGCTCGTGAGGCCCTGCGCCTGGCGATCCATAAGCTGCCGTTGAAGGCACGCATTGTGCGTCGCGAGGGTGGTGAATAGAAATGGCAATTGGTTCAAAGGAACTGGCACCGAAGCAGCTGGATGGCTTCGATAAGGACCGTCTCGTCGAGGAACTTCGCAAGGCCAAGGAAGAACTGTTCAACCTCCGCTTCCAGTCCGCAACCGGTCAGCTGGAAAGCCACGGCCGTCTGCGCGTAGTGAAGCGCGACATCGCACGCATCTACACGGTGCTGCGTGAGCGCGAGCTGGGGATTCGTCCCGAGGTCGTTGCTCCCGTCGAGGAAGCAGCTCCTGCAAAGGCAGCGAAGAAGTCCAAGAAGAAGGCTACCGAGTCTGAAGCTCCGGCCGAGGTCGCTGAGGATGATGCCAAATGAGTGAAAACAAGAATGAGGCAGCAGTGACAACTGACGCAAACGGAGCCGATGCCCGCGGGTACCGGAAGACCGCACGCGGCTACGTGGTCTCTGACAAGATGGAAAAAACCATCGTTGTTCAGGTTGAAGACCGCGTCAAGCACGCCCTGTACGGAAAGGTGCTTCGCCGCACCTCGAAGCTCAAGGCCCACGACGAGCAGAATGCTGCCGGCGTTGGAGACCTCGTGCTGATCGCCGAAACCCGGCCGCTCTCCGCTACAAAGCGGTGGCGCCTGGTCGAGATCCTCGAGAAGGCCAAGTAACTAAAGCAGTACATCCGGCCGGCCCGCCGGTGAGCCGCTCCCAGTAGGGAAAGGCTCGCCGGCAACCGCCCACCGGCGACAGGGCCCCGGCCGCGTTATCATCCGATTTCGCATCCGGGGCCCTTTCGCGATAAACTTGAAATCTTGTCTGTGCGGTGCGGAAGTGTGTCCAGTTTTGGGCGCGGCATCCTCACCGCCGCATGAGACAAAAGCCCGATAATCTTGTTCGGCACGTTGCCGCGGTCCGCCGCGGTGCAGCCCCCAGCGGGGGAGTGCTGAGTACCAGTATTACGGGGTCCACCCATATCCGTTCCGCCAGGCTCAGTTCTGAGAACCGGCGCGACGACAGGAGTTATAAGTGATTCAGCAGGAGTCGCGGCTTAAGGTCGCCGACAACACTGGTGCCAAGGAAATCTTGACCATCCGTGTTCTCGGTGGATCCGGACGTCGCTACGCAGGCATTGGCGACACCATTGTTGCCACCGTCAAGGATGCAATTCCCGGCGGCAACGTCAAAAAGGGCGATGTGGTTAAGGCCGTCATCGTTCGCACCAAGAAGGAACGCCGTCGCCAGGACGGTTCCTACATCAAGTTCGATGAGAACGCTGCAGTGATCTTGAAGAATGACGGAGACCCCCGTGGTACCCGCATCTTCGGCCCGGTCGGCCGCGAGCTTCGCGACAAGAAGTTCATGAAGATCATTTCGCTGGCTCCGGAGGTGCTGTAGTCCATGGCAAAAATCAAAAAGGGTGACCTCGTTCAGGTCATCAGCGGTGCAACTGCTGCCCGCGGCGGAGACCGCGGCAAGCAGGGCAAGGTTCTGAAGGTTTACACCGACACGAACCGCGTCCTGGTTGAAGGCGTCAACACGGTCAAGAAGCACACCAAGGTCGGCCAGTCCTCCAAGGGCTCGAAGACCGGTGGCATCGAGATTGTCGAAGCTCCCCTCCACGTTTCCAACGTCGCAATCGTTGACCCGGAAACGAAGAAGCCGACCCGCGTTGGCTACCGTCAGGAAATCGTCGAAAAAGACGGCCGTGAGCGCACTGTGCGTATCCGCGTCGCCAAGGGCTCTGGGAAGGACCTCTAATGACTGAGACCGTCACCAAGACCGTCCCCCGTCTGAAGACCCGCTACGCAGCGGAGATCAAGAAGACCCTGCAGGACGAATTCAACTACGCTAACGTCAACCAGGTTCCCCGCCTTGTCAAGGTGGTTGTGAACATGGGTGTTGGAGATGCCGCTAAGGACTCCAAGCTCATTGACGGTGCAGTCAAGGACCTGACCCAGATCACGGGTCAGAAGCCTCAGGTCACGAAGGCCCGCAAGTCGATCGCACAGTTCAAGCTGCGCGAAGGCATGCCCATCGGCTGCCACGCAACTCTGCGTGGAGACCGCATGTGGGAATTCGTCGATCGCCTGGTTACCCTGGCGCTGCCGCGTATCCGCGACTTCCGCGGCCTGAACGGCAAGCAGTTCGACGGCAACGGCAACTACACGTTCGGTCTGACCGAACAGTCGATGTTCCACGAAATCGATCAGGACAAGATTGATCGCGTTCGCGGCATGGACATCACCGTGGTTACCACCGCAAAGACCGATGACGAGGGACGCGCGCTGCTGAAGGCGCTCGGCTTCCCGTTTACATCCGAAGATTAATTACTACGTAACAGGTCCGACGGACCTCTCCTCAGGTGCGCCTGAGTCGGAGCTCCGCAGGAAACCGTTACGAGGGAGGGCAAGAGCCCAATGACAATGACAGATCCTGTCGCAGACATGCTTACGCGTCTGCGCAATGCAAACTCGGCATATCACGATACCGTGTCCATGCCTTACAGCAAGCTCAAGGCGCGCGTCGCTGACATCCTGAAGGCCGAGGGCTACATCGCCGGCTGGAAGGAAGAAGAGGCCGTCGTCGGCAAGAAGCTGACCCTTGATCTCAAATTCGGTCCGAACCGCGAGCGTTCCATCGCCGGCGTGCGTCGTATCTCCAAGCCCGGTCTGCGCGTTTACGCAAAGTCCACCAACCTGCCGCGCGTTCTCGGTGGTCTGGGAATCGCAATCCTGTCGACGTCGTCAGGTCTCCTGACCGACCGCCAGGCCGCCAAGAAGGGTGTAGGTGGGGAAGTCCTCGCCTACGTCTGGTAGCAGGGAAGGGAAAGAAAAATGTCACGTATTGGACGTCTGCCCATCCCGGTTCCTGCCGGAGTAGAAATTGCCGTTGACGGCAACCTCGTATCCGTCAAGGGTGCCAAGGGCGAGCTGAGCCACACTGTGCCCAGCCCGATCACTGTCACGCTCGACGACAGCACCATCACCGTTGCCCGCCCGAACGACGAGCGCGAATCCCGTGCCCTTCACGGCCTGACCCGCACCCTGATCAGCAACATGATCACCGGTGTGACCGAAGGCTACAAGAAGGACCTGGAAATCGTCGGCACCGGTTACCGCGTGCAGGCCAAGGGAGCGGACCTCGAGTTCGCCCTGGGCTACAGCCACCCGGTTCCGGTCACGGCACCCGATGGCATCACGCTTACCGTCGTGGGTCCCACGAAGGTCACAGTGTCCGGCATCGACAAGCAGCAGGTGGGCGAGGTTTCGGCCAACATCCGCAAGCTGCGCAAGCCCGATCCCTACAAGGGCAAGGGTATTCGTTATGCCGGCGAGATTGTCCGCCGCAAGGTCGGAAAGGCTGGTAAGTAACCATGGCCATCAGCATTAATAAGAAGCGCAATTCCAAGAGCAAGTCGGCTGCGCGTAACCGCCGCCAGCTTCGCATCCGCAAGCGGATCTCCGGTACCGCGGCTCGTCCGCGCCTGGTTGTTAACCGCTCGGCCCGCCACGTATTCGTCCAGGTTGTCGATGACATCCGCGGCGTTACCGTGGCATCGGCTTCCACCATGGAAGCCGACCTGCGCGCACTGGAAGGCGACAAAACCGCCAAGTCCAAGCGTGTTGGCGAGCTCGTTGCAGAGCGTGCGAAGGCTGCCGGCGTAGAAGCCGTTGTCTTCGACCGCGGTGGCAACCGCTACCACGGCCGCATCGCGGCCGTTGCTGACGGCGCACGTGAAG
This sequence comes from Arthrobacter sp. zg-Y1219, assembly GCF_030125545.1. Taxonomy (NCBI): domain Bacteria; kingdom Bacillati; phylum Actinomycetota; class Actinomycetes; order Micrococcales; family Micrococcaceae; genus Arthrobacter; species Arthrobacter sp. zg-Y1219. The sequence goes on along the minus strand of NZ_JASKLY010000009.1, from coordinate 175,842 downwards.
GTGGGCTGTCACTGTGACCGAGGTTAACAAGGAAAAGGAAAACCAGGTGACTGAAGCTACAGCTGCGCAGGCAACTGAGACCAAGGACGCCGCAGCTCCCGCCACTGACGACCGCCGCGGCGGCCGCAAGGGCGAGCAGCGCTCCGACCGTGGAGGCCGCGGCGAACGCGGTGGCCGCGGTGGCCGCGACGGCGGACGCAACGATGAGAAGGACAAGTTCATTGAACGCGTCGTGACCATCAACCGCGTTGCCAAGGTCGTCAAGGGTGGTCGTCGCTTCAGCTTCACCGCCCTGGTAGTTGTCGGTGACGGCAACGGTATGGTCGGTGTTGGTTACGGCAAGGCCAAGGAAGTTCCCTCCGCTATCGCGAAGGCCGTTGAAGAAGCCAAGAAGACTTTCTTCCGCGTCCCGCGCATCGGTGGAACCATTCCCCACTTGGTCCAGGGTGAAGCTGCTGCAGGCGTCGTCCTGCTGCGTCCGGCTTCCCCGGGTACCGGTGTTATCGCCGGTGGTCCGGTCCGCGCCATTCTCGAATGCGCCGGAATCCACGACGTTCTGTCCAAGTCGCTCGGGTCCTCCAACGCCATCAACATCGTGCACGCCACGGTTGATGCGCTGAAGCGCCTCGAAGAGCCTCAGGCAGTGGCTGCACGCCGCGGCCTGCCGCTGGACGAGGTTGTGCCTGCCGCGATGCTCCGCAACATGCAGAAGGCAGGTGCCTGATGACTACTCCGAAGAACGTTGCCGTCAGCACGGCAAAACTGAAGATCACTCAGATCAAGTCCACCATCGGTGGTAAGCAGAATCAGAAGGACACGCTGCGCTCATTGGGCCTGCGACGCATCGGTGCTACCACCGTTCGCACCGCAGACGCCGTGACCGTTGGCATGATCAACACGGTTCCGCACCTCGTGAAGGTTGAGGAGGCGAATTAACATGGCCGAAGAAAACAACAACGAACACGCGCTGAAGGTTCATCACCTGCGTCCGGCACCCGGTGCCAAGACGGCCAAAACCCGTGTTGGCCGCGGTGAAGGTTCCAAGGGTAAGACTGCAGGCCGCGGTATGAAGGGCACCAAGGCCCGTTACCAGGTCAAGGCCGGTTTCGCCGGTGGCCAGCTGCCGCTGCACATGCGTCTGCCGAAGCTTCGCGGCTTCAAGAACCCGTTCCGTGTCGAGTTCCAGGTTGTAAACCTGGACAAGATCTCGGAGCTGTTCCCCGAAGGCGGCGAGATCACGGTTGCTGATCTGGTTGCCAAGGGCGCCGTTCGCAAGAACCAGCCCGTCAAGGTTCTGGGCACCGGCGACATCACCGTCAAGGTGAATGTCACGGCCGATGCCTTCTCCGCCAGTGCGGCAGAGAAGATCGCTGCAGCAGGCGGAACGACAACGGCGCTCTAAGCACCGTGTCCGTTTCGCGCAACGACTTTCGGCGGCCGGGCAACCGGCCGCCGGCAGTCCGCTGCGCTGCTCTCAGAACGACGACTAAACTCCTGGCGGGCCGCCTGTCGGCCCGCCGGGGGTTTAGTTTGTTTTAAGGCACTACCCCGCCGCGGGCTTCGTTAACGTTCTACGGGGTCAGAGCGGCTAGACTCTGTTTTTGTTACCAGTCCAATCGGACTCACCTACTTCAGATCTCATTCAGGAGGACGCTTGCTTAGCGCTATTGGCCGGGCTTTCCGGACGCCAGACCTGCGACGCAAGCTGTTGTTTACGCTGGGAATCATCACTATCTTCCGCATGGGTGCTTTTATCCCGGCCCCGGGTGTTGACTACGGCAATGTGCAGCAGTGCTTGGCTCTGGGTGCCACCTCGGGTGGCCTCTACGAATTCGTTAACCTCTTTAGCGGCGGCGCCCTGCTGCAGGTCTCCATCTTTGCCCTGGGCATCATGCCGTACATCACCGCCAGCATCATTGTTCAGCTGCTGCGCGTCGTGATCCCCCACTTCCAGGCACTCTATGACGAAGGCGCACAGGGCCAGTCGAAACTGACGCAGTACACCCGGTACCTGACCATCGCCCTGGGCCTGCTCAACGCCACCACCGTCGTCTCGCTGGCCCGCACCGGAGCGCTGTTCAACAACGCCTGCTCCGTGCCGATCATCCCGGACGACAACATCATCACGGTCCTGCTGCTGATCATCACGTTGACCGCCGGTACCGGCCTCATCATGTGGATGGGTGAACTGGTCACCGAAAAGGGTGTCGGCAACGGCATGTCGCTGCTGATCTTCACCTCGATCGCCGCCGGTTTCCCGAGCTCCCTCGGAGCCATTCTCAGCGCCCAGGGCTGGACGGTGTTCCTGGCCGTCCTCGCCGTCGGCATCCTGGTGGTCGCCCTCGTGATCTTCGTTGAGCAGTCCCAGCGCCGGATTCCGGTGCAGTACGCCAAGCGCATGGTCGGTCGGAAGACGGTAGGCGGCACCAACACCTACATTCCGATCAAGGTGAACATGGCCGGCGTGATTCCTGTGATCTTCGCTTCCTCGATGCTTTACCTGCCGTCGCTGATTGCCCAGTTCAACACGCCCTCCACCGGCACCCCGCCGGAATGGGTCGTCTGGATCAACAACTACCTCACCAGCGGCGACCATCCGTTCTACATGGCGCTCTACTTCCTGATGATCGTGTTCTTCACGTACTTCTACGTGTCGATCACGTTCAACCCGGAGGAAGTCTCCGAGAACATGAAGAAATACGGCGGCTTCATCCCGGGCATCCGGGCCGGCCGCCCCACCGCCGAATACCTGCAGTATGTGCTCTCCCGCATCACTCTGCCCGGCGCTCTCTACTTGGGGTTTGTAGCCCTGATTCCGCTAATCGCCCTGGTACTGGTCGGAGCGAATGCGAACTTCCCGTTCGGCGGAACCTCGATCCTCATCATGGTTGGTGTGGGACTCGAAACAGTCAAACAAATTGACGCGCAACTGCAGCAACGTCACTACGAAGGGTTATTGCGATGACAAGAATGCTCATTATCGGGCCTCCCGGCGCCGGTAAAGGAACACAGGCCGCCCGGATCTCGGACCGGCTTGGTGTCACTGCAATCTCCACGGGCGACATCTTCCGCGCCAACGTCAAGAACGAGACGCCGCTGGGCCTGGAAGCCAAGAAGTACATCGACGCCGGAAACTTCGTGCCGGACAGCGTCACCAATGACATGGTGCGCGCCCGGCTGCTCGAAGACGACGTCGCCGACGGCTTCCTCCTGGACGGCTACCCGCGCACCGCCGCGCAGGTCGAAGAACTCGACGACATCCTGGCCAGCAAGGGCCAGAAGCTCGACGTCGTCCTGCAGCTGACCGCCGACGACGAAGAGCTCGTGGAACGCCTGCTGAAGCGGGCCCAGATCGAAGGCCGCGCCGACGACAACGAAGACGTCATCCGGCACCGCCTGGGCCTCTACAAGGCCCAGACCGCCGACGTCGTCGCCAGCTATGACCAGCGCGGCATCGTGGCTCGGGTCGACGGGCTGGGCGGCATCGACGATGTCACCGAGCGCGTCATGGAAGTCCTCAAGGATATTAGCTAAAGAGTTAGAAGAGATATGTTCGGCCAGCCTCGAATTGAATACAAAACCAACGCGCAGATGCGCACCATGCGGGAGGCCGGGCTCGTTCTGATCCGGGCCCTCGATGCGGCGGTTGACGCCGCGGTGGTGGGGGCAACCACCGCGGATGTCGATGCGGTTTTCGCCGCGGTGCTTCGGGAAGCGGGGGCAACCTCGAATTTCCTCGGCTACCACGGGTATCCGGCCACCGTCTGCGTGTCAGTGAATGAGGAAGTCGTTCACGGCATTCCGGGGGAGCGCATCCTCAAAGACGGGGACATCCTCTCCATCGACGGCGGCGCCGTCGTTGGCGGATGGCATTCGGATTCGGCACGCACGGTGATTGTCGGCACCGCTGATCCCGAGGACCAGCGCCTGTCCGAGGTCACCGAAGCGGCCATGTGGCACGGCATTGCCGCCGCCGCCAAGGGCCGTTTCGTGGGCGAGATCGGTGCGGCCATTGACGACTACGTCTCCAGCGTTCCCGGCAAGCCGCTGGGAATCCTGGAGGACTATGTCGGCCACGGCATCGGAACCGAAATGCACCAGGCACCGGATGTGCTCAACTACCGGACCTCGCACAACGGTCCGAAGCTGCGGCCCGGGCTGTGCCTGGCGATCGAGCCGATGCTGGTCCGCGGCAAGATTGAAACGCTCACGCTGGAGGACGACTGGACGGTGGTGACCACCGACGGCTCGCGCGCCTCCCAGTGGGAGCATTCGGTCGCGATTCACGACAAGGGAATCTGGGTCCTGACTTCGCCCGACGGCGGTGCCTCCCGGCTCGCGCCGCTGGGCGTCACGCCGGTCCCCATTCCCTCGGACTGAGATGACCGGTCCCGTGGTGCTGCCGGCCTTCCCCGGATCGGCGGAACGATTTAACATATCGGGACCCTTCGAGTAGAGTTATCTGTTGGTTGTCTCTACATTCGTGCCCTTTTCCAAGCATGTGCGCCGTGTCAAAACGGTTCCTGCGCGGTAGATGCGCAGGAAGCACCGGGGAGAACCACAGACAAAAACCGCCCTTCGAGCATACGAGGGGCACAGACGTTAGCGGAGGATATGGCCAAGAAAGACGGCGTCATTGAGATTGAGGGCTCGGTCAACGAAGCCCTGCCCAACGCGATGTTCCGCGTTGAGCTGGCCAATGGCCACATTGTGCTCGCACACATCTCGGGAAAGATGCGTCAACACTACATTCGCATCCTCCCCGGAGACCGCGTTGTGGTGGAACTCAGCCCGTACGACCTCACTCGGGGCCGTATCGTCTACCGCTACAAGTAAGAACCGCTGCATCGGCAGGCTGTGTCCCGGACAAGTGGGACGCCGGCTGCGAGCGGCTTAACCCTGCAACCACGCAAAGGATAACCATGAAGGTCCAGCCGAGCGTCAAGCAGATCTGCGATAAGTGCAAGGTGATTCGCCGTAACGGTCGAGTCATGGTGATCTGCGAGAACCCGCGCCACAAGCAGCGCCAGGGCTAATTTCCTGCTCTCAGGGACAGCCCACGCGTAGTAGTAATTGAATATGGCAGTGCAGCGTTGATACGCGTAACGCATACCCCCGGCCCGGAGGCCGGGGACCTGGCAACAGGGATGCACTGCTTCAGACCTCCGGTGACACAAAAGGAGAACCGCCGATATGGCACGTCTCGCTGGCGTTGACATTCCCCGCGAAAAGCGGGTTGTGATTGCGCTTACTTATATCTACGGCGTGGGTAAGACCCGTGCAGACCAGACCCTGGCAGAGACCGGCATCAGCCCGGAAACTCGCGTCAAGGACCTCACGGATGCTGAACTCGTTCAGCTGCGTGACTACATCGAGGGCAACTTCAAGGTTGAGGGTGACCTCCGCCGCGAGGTAGCCGCCGACATTCGCCGCAAGGTTGAAATCGGCAGCTACCAGGGTATCCGCCACCGTCGTGGCATGCCCGTACACGGCCAGCGCACGAAGACCAACGCTCGTACCCGCAAGGGCCCGAAGCGTACGGTTGCCGGTAAGAAGAAGGCCGCCCGCTAAACCTAGCGGTGTGAGGCCATGGCCCCTCGCGGGCCACCTAAACCAAACTCTTTGTAGGAGAAGTAATGCCCCCCAAGACTCGTGGAGCGGTCCGCAAACCGCGTCGCAAGGATAAGAAGAATATCGCGCTTGGCCAGGCGCATATCAAGAGCACTTTTAACAACACCATCGTTTCCATCACGGATCCGTCGGGTGCTGTTATCTCATGGGCTTCCGCCGGTGAGGTTGGCTTCAAGGGCTCGCGTAAGTCCACCCCGTTCGCTGCGCAGATGGCTGCTGAAGCCGCTGCAAAGCGCGCCCAGGAGCACGGCGTCCGCAAGGTCGACGTCTTCGTAAAGGGTCCGGGTTCAGGCCGCGAAACCGCCATCCGTTCGCTCCAGGCCACCGGCCTGGAGGTTGGCTCCATTTCGGATGTCACCCCGAGCGCGCACAACGGCTGCCGTCCTCCGAAGCGCCGCCGCGTTTAAGCAGCACTGCGGTACCGGTTGTATCCGGCGGGCGGTCCATCCTTCGGGGCGGGCCGCCCATCGGACGCCTCCGGCTCCGGGCACGTGGCTGCTAGCCGTCCAAGACGCCCGCGGAAGACCCGTCGTCGTCGTTTCCACCATTTGTGTTGCGTCATATAGCGGACGCTCGCTGAAAGGAAATGCAAGTGCTCATTGCACAGCGCCCTACCCTCACTGAAGAAGTCGTAGCTGACAACCGCTCGCGGTTCATCATTGAACCGCTGGAACCCGGTTTCGGCTACACCCTTGGCAACTCCCTTCGCCGTACGCTCCTGTCCTCGATCCCCGGTGCTGCAGTAACCAGCATTCGGCTCGAAGGCGTGCTGCACGAGTTCACCACGGTTCCGGGCGTGAAGGAAGATGTCACCGAGATCATCCTGAACGTCAAGAACCTGTCGGTCTCCTCCGAGCACGACGAACCCGTTGTCGCCTACCTGCGCAAGCAGGGTCCCGGCGTCGTGACGGCTGCGGACATCGCTCCGCCGGCCGGCGTGGAGTTCCACAACCCGGATCTGCACATTGCCACCCTGAATTCGAAGGGCAAGTTCGAACTCGAGCTGACCATCGAACGCGGGCGCGGCTACGTTTCCGCCAGCCAGAACAAGTCCGGTGACCAGGAAATCGGCCGTATTCCGGTCGACTCCATCTACTCACCGGTCCTGAAGGTGACCTTCCGCGTGGAGGCCACCCGTGTTGAACAGCGCACCGACTTCGATCGCTTGATCGTTGACGTTGAGACCAAGGATGCCATTGCACCCCGCGACGCCGTCGCGTCCGCCGGCACCACCCTGGTTGAACTGTTTGGCTTGGCTCGCGAACTGAACAGCGCTGCTGAAGGTATCGAAATTGGTCCGAGCCCGACGGATGCCGCACTGGCAGCCGACATGGCCCTGCCGATCGAAGACCTTGAGCTGACCGTGCGTTCCTACAACTGCCTCAAGCGTGAAGGCATCCACACTGTGGGTGAACTCGTTGCCCGCTCCGAGGCTGACCTGATGGACATTCGCAACTTCGGTGCAAAGTCCATTGATGAGGTAAAGGCAAAGCTGGTCGAGCTTGGTTTGTCCCTGAAGGATTCCCCTCCCGGATTTGACCTGGCCGCCCGTGCCGCAGCTATTGAAGAGGACGAGTCCGAATACTCGGACGACGAGCTCTAACACACGCAAAATTTTGCCGTCCGGGCCCAAGCCCGGTGCGGCACCGTTTGAGGAGAAAATGTAATGCCTACACCCACCAAGGGTAAGCGCCTCGGAGGCAGCCCGGCCCACCAGCGGCTGATGCTTGCGAACCTGGCTGCCCAGCTGTTCGAGCACAAGCAGATCACCACCACGGTGACGAAGGCCAAGCGCCTGCGTCCCTACGCCGAGCGCCTGATCACGTTCGCAAAGCGCGGAGACCTGTCTTCACGCCGCCGCGTCCTGGGCCTGATCTCGGACAAGGGCATCGTCCACGAGCTCTTCACCGACATTGCTCCGGCAGTCGAGAAGCGCGACGGCGGCTACACCCGCATCACGAAGATCGGCAACCGCAAGGGCGACAACGCTCCCATGGCTGTCATCGAACTGGTTCTCGAGCCCGTCTCGGCCAAGCAGGCCGTAGTGGCCGAAGCCGAAACCGCTGCAGCCGTTGCTGCTCCGGCGCCGGTTGAAGAATCCGCTGAGTCCGCCGACTCTGCCGATTCCGCTGAGTCTGCCGATTCGGCCGAGTCCGCTGAGTCTGCCGATTCCGCTGACGAAGCAGTGGAGACTGAAGAGAAGAAGTAATTTTTCCTTCAGCTCCGTGTCCCTTAATATTGAGGGCATGAGTATCGAAAGGCCCGCCGCGCCATCACTGGACGGCGGGCTTTTTCGTGTCCGGATGGATCTCTCCTACGACGGCGCCTCGTTTTACGGGTGGGCCGTCCAGGATGGCCTTCCCACCATCCAGGGCACCCTTGAAGCGGCCCTGGAGGTCCTGGTCCGGCGCCCGATCCGGCTGACGGTCGCCGGCCGGACGGATTCGGGCGTGCACGCCCGGGGGCAGGTGGTCCACTTTGACCTCACCCGCGCCGAGTGGGAGGGCCTTTCCCGGGGTGCTGCACTGACCCCGGAGGAGGCGCTGATCCGCCGCATGAGGGGGATCCTGAACAAGGACCTCACCATGCCGCTGCGCAAGGCCAAGGCACCCAAACGGGTCATCCACGCCATGGAGGGCGCCATTACGGTCCACTCCGCGTCCCTGGCCCCGGAGGGCTTCGACGCCCGCTTCTCCGCCCTGTGGCGCCGCTACAGTTACCGGATCGCCGACCGGGAGGCCAGCCGTGATCCGCTCACCCGGACGGTCACGCTCTGGCACGACTTTGCGCTGGACGAGCACCGGATGAACGCCGCAGCCCAGGCGGTCCTGGGCGTGCGGGACTTCCTCTCCTACTGCAAGCCCCGCGCCAGGGCAACGACGGTCCGGGAGCTGCAGGAGTTCTCCTTCCTGAGGCGGCCCGACGGCGTGATCGAGGCTCACCTGCAGGCCGACGCCTTCTGCCACAACATGGTCCGGTCGCTCGTCGGCGGAGCCATGCTGGTCGGGGCGGGGGAGCGGACCCCCGAATGGCTGGGGGAAAGGCTGCAGGCGCGGATCAGGGATTCGAAGTCCCTGCTGGCCGCTCCCCACCCGCTGATCCTTGAAGAGGTAAGGTATCCGGCCGATGAAGAAATGCAGCGGCGGGCCGAAAGCACGCGCACCCTGCGCGCGCTGTCCGGCTTTTGACCTGACTCCGTAAGCAGGCTATTGTTTATAGTCGTTGTGCGTGTCCTACCTCGATAGGTCTATGCCCACGGGAGCGGCTCGGTTGCAGAGCCACCTGGCCCCGGGGAAATAGCCGAGTACATCAGGACCACTGGTTACATCAGTCCTCACCTGACCATCCGGTAAACGCATAGAGAAGCTGTGGCTCATATGGCCTCCATGTGAGCCGCGCCACCTAAGAAGAAGAAACGAAGGCAAAAACCGTGCGTACGTACACCCCGAAGCCCGGCGACATCAACCGCCAGTGGCACGTCATTGACGCCACCGACGTTGTCCTAGGCCGTCTTGCCAGCCAGACCGCAACACTGCTGCGCGGAAAGCACAAGCCGACCTTCGCTCCCCACATGGACATGGGCGATTTCGTCATCATCATCAACGCTGAGAAGGTAGCCCTCACCGGCGCCAAGCTCGAACAGAAGCGTGCCTACCGCCACTCGGGTTTCCCGGGCGGTCTGTCCTCCGTCAACTACGCAGAACTGCTGGAGTCGAATCCGGTACGTGCAGTTGAGAAGGCCATCCGCGGCATGCTGCCCAAGAACTCCTTGGCTGCACAGCAGATCAGCAAGCTCAAGGTCTACCGCGGTGCAGAGCACCCGCATGGAGCCCAGCAGCCCAAGACCTTCGAAATCACCCAGGTCGCCCAGTAGTTCTGGCCCGCCAACTAAAGAATTTAATCAAGGAGAATCGTGGCTCAGAACACTGAAGAGCTCAATGAAACAACCGAGGAGCTTTCCAGCTACACCTCGGAAACCCCTGATGCAGCCGAGGCTGCGGTCAAGGAACGCCCGGCCCTGACGGTCGCCGGCTCCGCCGTTGGCCGCCGCAAGCAGGCAATTGCCCGCGTGCGCGTTGTTCCGGGCACCGGCAAGTGGCTGGTAAACGGCCGCGACCTGGCTGCTTACTTCCCGAACAAGCTGCACCAGCAGGATGTCAACGAGCCGTTCAAGGTCCTCGACCTTGACGGCGCCTACGACGTCATCGCCCGCATCCACGGCGGCGGCGCTTCCGGACAGGCCGGCGCGCTGCGTCTGGGTGTTGCCCGCTCGCTGAACGAGATCGACCGCGACAACAACCGCGCGACGCTCAAGAAGGCCGGCTTCCTGACTCGTGACGCACGCGTCATTGAGCGCAAGAAGGCTGGTCTCAAGAAGGCACGCAAGGCTCCGCAGTACTCGAAGCGCTAATCCAGCGCTACACGAAGAAGCCCGTTACGGAAGTCCTCGGACTCCCGTGGCGGGCTTTTTCGTGGCAGCTGCCGGACGCTCAGCAGCTTCAACTATTTACCTGAATTACCCGTGGCCTTGGCCCGTGAAACCACCTCGCAGCCTCCGGTGCTTAGTCGCCGGCGGTGCAGGAGTGGCACAATGGCCCAGTGGGCTCTCCCGCCTGAATGCCTACGGCCCCGCCCCAAGTTTGAGGATTATGTGCGATGACTAGATTGTTTGGAACCGACGGTGTCCGTGGATTGGCCAATGGCCTGATCACCGCCGAAGTGGCCTTGGGGCTGGCACAGGCGGCCGCCGTCGTTCTGGGGCACCGGCGTGTGCAGGGCGGCCGCAGGCCCGTGGCGGTAGTGGCCCGGGATCCCCGCATCAGCGGGCATTTTATTTCCGCGGCTGTGGAAGCCGGACTGGCGAGCTCCGGCATTGACGTGTTCGACGCCGGCGTCCTGCCGACTCCCGCAGCGGCCTTCCTGGTGGCTGATCTTGATGCCGATTTCGGCGTGATGATTTCCGCCTCGCACAATGCGGCTCCGGACAACGGCATCAAGTTCCTGGCCCGCGGCGGCCAGAAGCTCGACGACGCCGCCGAAGACGCCATTGAAACCGAAATGGCAAAGCCCAGCCTGCGCCCCACGGGAGCCGATGTGGGACGCATCCACCGGTTCGCCGATGCCGAGGACCGCTACGTCATCCATTTGCTGCAGACGCTGCCGAACCGGCTGGAGGGGCTCAAAGTCGTCCTGGACTGCGCCCACGGTGCTGCCAGCGGCTGCTCGCCGCAGGTCTTTGCCGACGCCGGCGCGGAGGTGGTGGTCATCGGAGCAGAGCCCGACGGCCTGAACATCAACGAGGGCTGCGGCTCCACCCATCTGGAAATGCTTCAGGCGGCAGTCCTGGAACACGGGGCCGACCTGGGCGTTGCGCATGACGGGGACGCCGACCGGTGCCTGGCGGTGGACCATGAAGGAACCGTCATCGACGGTGACCAGATCATGGCCATCATGGCCGTGGCGCTGAAGGACGCCGGCAAGCTCAAGGACGACACCCTCGTGGCCACGGTGATGAGCAACCTGGGCCTGAAGCTCGCGCTGCGCGACGCCGGCATCACTCTCCTGGAGACCGGAGTGGGGGACCGGTACGTTCTGGAGGGCATGCGCGCCGGCGGCTATAGCCTTGGCGGCGAGCAGTCCGGACATGTGATCTTCTCCGAATTCGCCACCACCGGTGACGGCGTCCTGACCGGCCTGCAGCTCGCAGCGCAGGTGAAGCGCACCGGGAAGACGCTCAAGGAGCTGGCGCAGGTCATGAACAAGCTGCCCCAGGTCCTGATCAACGTCAAGGGCGTCGACAAGGCTGCGGTAAGCAGCAACGAGGCCGTTCTCCAGGCAGTCCTGGACGCCCGGATGGTTCTGGGCGAAACGGGCCGGGTGCTGCTCCGTCCCTCCGGCACCGAGCCCCTGGTGCGGGTGATGGTGGAAGCCGCGGACATGGAAACCGCTGCCTCCGTGGCCTCCAAGCTGGCCGAGACGGTGGAAAACCACCTCGCCCTGGAACCCTTCGCCAAGGCCTGAGACGCGCGCCTGACGCGGATCCGGATGCTTCCGCGCCGGCCCCGGCCCGGAACGGGCCTACGTTTTGCGCAGCAGCATCCGGGTCACTGAATGGTCCGAGTCCTTGGTCAGCACCAGCTGGGCACGACCGCGCGTCGGCAGCACGTTGGTGACCAGGTTCGGTTCATTGATGCGCTTCCAAATGCCCAGCGCCGTGGCCCGGGCTTCCTCATCGGTGAGTCCGGCGTAGCGGTGAAAGTATGAGTCCGGATTGGCGAACGCGCCGCCGCGCAGAGACATGAAGCGCTGGACATACCATTCCTCGATGTACGAGGTCCTCGCGTCCACGTAGATGGAGAAGTCGAAGAAGTCGCTCAGCGCGAGCCCTGCCCGGCCGTCGGCCCGCGTCCGCGCCGGAGCGAGGACGTTCAGGCCCTCCACAATCAACACGTCGGGGCGCCGGACCACAATCTCCGCTTCGGGCAGGATGTCGTAGGTCAGATGCGAGTACCTTGGCGCCCTGACCTCCTCCGCTCCGCTCTTGACCGCGCTGACAAAGCGCAGCAGCGCGCGGCGGTCGTAGGACTCGGGGAACCCCTTGCGGTCCATGAGCCCCCGCCGCTTGAGCTCTGCGTTGGGATAGAGGAATCCGTCGGTGGTGATCAGCTCAACGTTCGGCGTCTCGGGCCAGCGCCGCAGCATTTCGCGCAGCACGCGCGCCGTCGTCGACTTGCCGACGGCCACCGACCCGGCGACCCCGATGACGAACGGGGTCCGGGTGGTCTTCTCGCCCAGGAATGTGGTGGTGGCGCTGTGCAGCCGTCCGGCCGCGGCAACGTAAAGGTTGAGCAGGCGCGAGAGCGGGAGATACACCTCCCGCACTTCATCCAGGTTCAGTTTTTCGCCCAGGCCGCGGAGCCGCAGGATGTCGTCCTGGTTCAGCGGGGACCGGATTTCGTTGGAAAGCCGGGACCAGGTCTGCCGGTCCAGCTCCACGAACGGCGAAAAACCGCTGTCGGCGCCGTTTCCGGAGGAGGCCTTGGCCGGATGAGGGGCTGCCTTTGATGTACGGTCTGTCACTTTACGATTCTGCCCTGCCGGGCAGCCAATCCAAAACGCCCGTTGCAGGCAACCGGATTTGGGCCGGCGGCACTCCAGCTGCGCTTTGCCGGTGTGGCTGCGGCTGCCGGTAGTCTTAGCTGTATGTGTGGAATCGTTGGATATGCAGGCCGCCGCCCCAGTGCCGCCGCCGCAGGGCAGCTTAAGAGTCATGAGCATGGTGCGCTCGACGTCGTCATGGAGGGCCTGCGCCGGCTGGAATACCGCGGGTATGACTCCGCCGGAGTCGCAGTCCTGACCGAGACCGGGATCGAATCCCGCAAGAAGTCGGGCAAACTTGCCAACCTGACGGCCGAGCTCGCCGCAGCCCCGCTTCCCGCGGCAACCACCGGGATCGGCCACACCCGCTGGGCAACCCACGGCGGTCCGACGGATGAGAACGCCCATCCGCACCTGGCGGATGACGGGCGCCTGGCCGTGATCCACAACGGCATCATCGAGAACTTCGCCGAGCTCAAGGCCGAGATGCTCGAAGCCGGGGCCGTTTTCAGCTCCGAGACCGACACCGAGGTGGCAGCCGCCCTTCTGGCATCCGTCTACCGCGGCGAAGGCGGCCAGGACCTGGCCGTGTCCATGCAGCTGGCCTGCCGCCGGCTCGAGGGCGCGTTCACCCTGCTGGCCATTCACGCCGATTCGCCCGACGTCGTCGTGGCCGCCCGGCGCAACTCGCCGCTCGTCGTCGGCCTGGGCGACGGCGAGAATTTCCTGGGCTCCGACGTCTCCGGCTTCATCGACTTCACCCGCCGCGCGGTTGAACTGGGCCAGGACCAGATCGTCACGATCACGCCCGAGGCCGTCGAGATCACCGACTTCTACGGCAACCCCGCCGAGGGCACCGAGTTCAAGGTGGACTGGGACGCCGCCGCTGCGGAAAAGGGCGGATACCCCTCCTTCATGGAGAAGGAAATCAACGACCAGCCGCAGGCCGTGGGCGACACCCTGCTGGGCCGCTCCGACATCGAGGGCCGCCTGACCCTGGACGAGCTGCGCATCGATCCCGAAGACCTGAAGTCGATCAACAAGATCATGGTCCTGGCCTGCGGAACCTCCGCATATGCCGGCCAGGTTGCCAAGTACGCCATTGAGCACTGGTGCCGGATCCCCGTGGAGGTCGAACTCAGCCATGAGTTCCGTTACCGCGATCCGATTGTCAACGAACATACGCTGATCGTCGCCATTTCCCAGTCCGGCGAGACCATGGACACGCTCATGGCCGTCCGCTACGCCAAGGAGCAGGGCGCCAAGGTGCTGGCGATCTGCAACACCAACGGCTCGACCATTCCGCGCGAGTCCGATGCCGTGCTTTACACCCATGCCGGACCGGAGATCGCGGTGGCTTCCACCAAGGCCTTCCTGGCACAGATCACCGCCGCCTACCTGCTGGGCCTGTACCTTGCCCAGCTGCGCGGCGACAAGTTCCAGGGCGAGATCAAGGACATGCTGGCCGACCTGGCCAAGGTGCCGGCGAAGATCCAGCAGGTGCTGGATTCCTCGGAGCAGATCAAGGAGCTGGCCGCCATCATGGCCGACGCCAAGTCGGTGCTGTTCCTGGGCCGCCACGTAGGATTCCCGGTCGCCATGGAAGGCGCCCTGAAGCTGAAGGAACTGGCCTACATCCACGCTGAAGGATTCGCCGCCGGCGAGCTCAAGCACGGTCCGATCGCCCTCATCGAAGAGGGCCAGCCCGTCTTCGTGGTGGTGCCTTCGCCGCGCGGCCGCGACTCGCTGCACGCCAAGGTGGTCTCCAACATCCAGGAAATCCGTGCCCGCGGTGCCAAGACCATCGTGATCGCTGAAGAGGGCGACGACGCCGTCAAGGCGTACGCCGAGCACGTCTTCTACGTGCCGGAGACGCCCACCCTGCTGGCGCCGCTGCTGACCACGGTTCCGCTGCAGATCTTCGCCTGCGCCCTGGCCACCGCCAAGGGCTACGACGTTGACCAGCCGCGCAACCTCGCCAAGAGCGTAACGGTCGAATAGCGGTGATCATCGGCATTGGCGTGGATGTGGTGGACGTGCCGCGCTTTGGACGCCAGCTGGAGCGGACGCCGGGCCTGCGGGCCCGGCTGTTCGTGCCGGCCGAACGTGAGCTGAACCTGCGGTCCCTTGCGGCCCGGTTTGCCGCAAAGGAAGCGGTCGCCAAGGCCCTCGGCGCTCCGGCCGGCATGAACTGGCAGGACTGCCAGGTGGACCTCGATGCCGCCGGCGCCCCCAGCGTCAGCGTTCGGGGCACGGTGGCCGCGGCCGCCGAAGCCAAGGGCGTGCGCACCTGGCACCTCTCGCTCAGCCACGACGGCGACGTCGCGACTGCCATGGTGGTAGCCGAGGGTTAGTCTGTAGGCATGATTCGTGCGTACTCCGGCACCGCTGTGCGGGCCGCGGAACAGCCCTTGCTCGCCGCCGGCTTCGGCCCGGAACTGATGCAGCGGGCGGCGTACGGATTGTACGCCGCCGCCGTCCGCGAGTTACTGGACCGCTGCGGGTCCGTCTACGGAACACGCGTGTGCGTGCTGGCCGGCGCCGGCAACAACGGCGGCGACGCCCTGTACGCCGGAGCCCGGCTGGCCCGCCGCGGCGCCGGGACCACAGCGGTCCTCACGGCTCCGACGGCACATCCGGAAGCCCTGGCCGAATTCCGGCGGCAGGGCGGCCGCGTGCTCGCCCTCTCCGCCGGCGTCGAGGAGGACGCAGGGATCTGTGCGGCAGCAGACCTGGTCATCGACGGCATCCTGGGAACCGGCGGCAGGGGCGGGCTGCGCGGACCGGCTGCCGAACTGGCCCGGAAGCTCACGGACCCGGGCACCGGCCCGAAACCGCCGCTGATCATCGCCTGCGACCTGCCCAGCGGCGTGGACGCGGACACCGGGGAAGCCGACGGCGAGCACCTTGCCGCGGACCTGACGGTCACCTTCGGGGCCGTCAAGACCGGCCTGATGGCCGGTCCCGGCGCGGTTGCGGCCGGCCGGATCGAGTACGTGGACATCGGGCTGGCGGCCTTTGCCGCCCCGGCACTGCTGCGGCTGGAACCGGCCGACCTGGCCGGGCTGCTGTCCGCCCCCCGGAAAACCGATCACAAGTACACCCGTGGCGTGTTGGGCATCGCTGCCGGCTCCGCCACCTATCCCGGCGCCGCTGTCCTGGCCACCGGAGCAGCACTGGCCGCGGGCGTCGGCATGATCCGCTACTTGGGGCCGGAGCCGATCGGCCGCCTCATCAACGCCGTTCATCCCGAAGCCGTCTGCGGCACCGGCAGCGTCCCGGACACCCATGTCCAGGCCTGGCTCGCCGGACCGGGAGCCGGAGCCGATGAAGACCAGCGCCGGCGCGCCCTGGACGCCATGGCGTCAGGGCTTCCCGCCGTCGTCGACGCCGATGCCGTGGCCTGGGCGGAGCCGGGCCTCGGACCGCAGGTGGTCCTGACCCCGCACGCCGGCGAACTCACCGCCCTCCTCACCAGACTTGGGGAGCCCGTTCCCCGGAAGCAGGTGGAGGCGGATCCGCTTCGCTCCGCCCGGCGCGCCGCCGAACTGACGGGGGCCACCGTCCTGCTCAAGGGCTGGGCCACGATCACTGCAGCCCCCACCGGTGAGACCTTCAGCCAAGCCGAAGCGACACCGTGGCTGGCGGCAGCCGGCAGCGGCGACACCCTCTCCGGCATCCTGGGGGCGCTGCTCGCGACGGACCGCGCGGGCCGGGCCGGCGAACGGCCCCCGCCGGGGCATTATGCGGCTCTTGCCGCTGCTGCCGCGAGCATTCACGGCCGGGCGGGAACCCTCGCCGCCGCGTCCGGGCCGGTGGCACCCTCAGCCCTGCCGGCCGCCGTCCGAACCGTGATCGGGGACCTTTCCCCCGCTCAGCCGGCAGGTTTGGGCACTCCGGTCCGGGGCCGCCCGCGGAGGGTAGTAAAGCGGGCTGTTTAATGCTGGGCCAAGTCTGAGGTAAAAAGTAAGTAGACATACTATGTACTTGTTGTTATTGAACTAGTCAGGAGCTTTACATGGAAGTTTGGCCGGGAGAAGCTTATCCGCTGGGCGCGACCTACGACGGAAACGGCACTAACTTTGCGCTCTACAGCGAGGTTGCCGACTCTGTCACGCTGTGCCTGTTCGACGACGAGGGCAACGAAGAGTGTGTGCGCCTGACCGAGGTGGACGGCTATGTGTGGCACTGCTACCTGCCCCAGGTTCTGCCCGGGCAGAAATACGGATACCGGGTTGACGGCCCGTCCGACACCGAACACGGCAACCGCTGCAACCCCAACAAGCTGCTGCTGGACCCCTATGCCAAGGCGGTCTCCGGCGAGATCGACTGGGACCAGGCGCTGTTCGGCTACAACTTCGGCGACGAGAACTCACGCAATGACGAGGACTCCGCCCCGCACATGATGATGGGTGTTGTCATCAACCCGTTCTTCGACTGGGACGGCGACCGCAAGCCCAAGATTCCGTACCACCGCTCGGTGATTTACGAGGCCCACGTCAAGGGCCTCACGGAGCTGCATCCCGACGTCCCCGAGGAACAGCGCGGCACCTATGCCGGCGTCGCGCACCCTTCGGTCATCGCACACCTGCAGAAGCTGGGCGTCACAGCCATTGAGCTGATGCCCGTGCACCAGTTCGTCAACGACTCCACGCTGCAGGAGAAGGGCCTGTCCAACTACTGGGGCTACAACACCATCGGCTTCTTCGCCCCGCAGAACACCTACAGCGCCACCGGCGATGCGGGCCAGCAGGTCCAGGAGTTCAAGGCGATGGTGCGCGCACTGCACCTGGCCGGCATTGAAGTGATCCTGGACGTGGTCTACAACCACACGGCCGAGGGCAACCACTTGGGCCCCACGCTGTCCTTCCGCGGCATCGACAACCAGGCCTACTACCGGCTGATGGATGACGACAAGCGGTACTACATGGACTACACCGGCACCGGCAACTCCCTGAACGTGGGCAACCCGCATTCACTGCAGCTGCTCATGGATTCGCTGCGCTACTGGGTCACCGAGATGCACGTGGACGGTTTCCGCTTCGACCTGGCCTCCACGCTGGCACGTGAGTTCTACGACGTCGACAAGCTCTCCACCTTCTTCGAACTGGTCCAGCAGGATCCCGTGGTGTCCCAGGTGAAGCTGATTGCCGAGCCCTGGGACATTGGCCCCGGCGGGTACCAGGTGGGCAACTTCCCGCCGCAGTGGACCGAATGGAACGGCAAGTACCGCGACACCGTGCGCGACTTCTGGCGCGGAGAGCCGTCCACCCTGGGGGAGTTCGCTTCCCGCATCACCGGTTCCGCTGACCTGTATGAGTCCTCGGCCCGCCGCCCGGTGGCCTCGATCAACTTCGTCACCGCCCACGACGGTTTCACGCTGCATGACCTGGTGTCCTACAACGAGAAGCACAACGAAGCCAACGGCGAAGACAACAACGACGGCGAATCCCACAACCGGTCCTGGAACTGCGGCGCTGAGGGCCCCACCGACGATCCGGCGGTGCTCTCGCTGCGCGCGCGCCAGCAGCGGAACTTCCTGGCCACCCTGCTGCTCTCGCAGGGCGTGCCCATGATTGCCCACGGCGACGAGCTGGGACGCACCCAGCAAGGCAACAACAACACCTACGCGCAGGACTCCGAGTTGAGCTGGATCAACTGGGAGACGATGGACACGCCGCTGATGGAATTCACCGCAGCCGTCAACACGCTGCGGGCCGAACATCCCACGTTCCGCCGCCGCCGCTTCTTCGACGGCCGGCCCGTGCGCCGCGGCGAGGGCGAGGCGCTGCCGGACATCGTCTGGCTCACCGAGGACGGCACGCCCATGTCCCCGGACGACTGGGACACCCCGGTCAGCCGGTCCCTGGGCGTGTTCCTCAACGGGCAGGGCATTTCCGGCAAGGACGCCCGCGGACAGCGGATCACTGACCTGAACTTCCTGCTGTACTTCAACGCCCATGACGAGGACGTCAAAGTGACGGTCCCCGCCAAGGAATACGCACCCATGTGGGACGAGGTCATCGACACGGCGGGGGAGTACGCCGACTCGGCCCCGATTCCCGCCGACGGCCAGTTCACCGTCGCCGCCAAGTCCATGGTGGTGCTGCGCGCCCATGAGGAGGAAGAGGAGCACGACCACTCAGTGGCCGCGTCCCTCGCAGCATTGGCGGGGTCCAAGGCCCACAGCAACGAGGTGGACGGATGAGGACACCGCTCTCCACCTACCGGCTCCAGATCCGCCCGTCATTCACCCTCTTCGACGCCGCGGATCTGGTTCCGTACCTGGCGGACCTCGGCGTGGACTGGGTGTATCTCTCGCCCATCCTCACCGCCGAGGAAGGCTCGGACCACGGCTACGACGTCACTGACCCGTCCGCCGTCGACCCCGCCCGCGGCGGCCCCGAGGGACTCAAGGCCCTCTCCGACGCCGCCCATGCCGCCGGCCTGGGCGTGCTGGTCGATATTGTTCCCAACCACATGGGCATCGCGACGCCCCACCGGAATCCGTGGTGGTGGTCAGTGCTGAAGGAGGGACGCGGCTCGCGGTACGCGGAGGCCTTCGACATCGACTGGGACGCGGCAAACGGCAAGCTCCGGCTGCCCGTCCTGGGCGACGGACCCAACGAGTTGGCGGAACTGAAGCTGGCCGACGGCGAACTGCACTACTACGACCACCGGTTCCCGGTGGCCGAAGGCACCGCAGCGGAAGGGGACAGCGCGCAGGACGTGCACGCCCGCCAGTCCTACGAACTGGTGAACTGGCGCCGCGCCGACAACGAGCTGAACTACCGCCGGTTCTTCGGGGTCAACACCCTGGCCGGCCTCCGGGTGGAGGAACCGTGGGTCTTTGACGAATCGCACGCCGAAATTCGGCGCTGGTTCGACGAAGGACTCGTGGACGGCCTGCGCATCGACCATCCGGACGGTCTCGCCGATCCCAAGGGTTACCTGGCCCGGCTGCGCGAGATCACCGGCGGCGCGTACATCCTGGTGGAAAAGATCCTGGAACCGGGCGAAAAACTCGCCGCGGACTGGGAAACCGAGGGCACCACCGGCTACGACGCGCTGGCCGACATCGACCGGCTCTTCGTGGACCCCGCGGGCAATGACACGCTCACCGCACTGGTGCCCATGGAACCGTACGCACAGATGATCCACGGCACCAAGCGGGTCATCGCGGACAACCTGCTGCACTCCGAGGTGCAGCGCCTCGTGCGCCTGCTCCCGGCGGACAGCGGGCTGGACCCGGAAACGGCTGCAGATGCGCTCGCGGAGCTGCTGGCCTGCTTCCCGGTCTACCGCAGCTACCTGCCTGAAGGCGCCGGCTACCTGACCGATGCCTTGATTGCCGCGAAGGTCCACCGCCCGGATCTCGCGGCAGCGTTGGACATCCTGCATTCGCTGCTGAACCCGCTGGCGGACTCAGACAGCGCTGAAGCGGTCTCCCTTTCCCGTCTGGGGGAGCTGGCCGTGCGATTCCAGCAGACCTCCGGCATGGTGATGGCCAAGGGCGTCGAGGACACGGCGTTCTACCGTTACTCCCGCCTGACGTCCCTGAACGAGGTTGGCGCCGACCCGGCGCACTTCTCCGTGGCGCCGGGTGAAATGCATGCACGCCTGATCCGCCGGCAGCTGGAACAGCCGGCAGCCATGACGGCCCTGACCACGCACGACACCAAGCGCAGCGAAGACACCCGCGCCCGGATCTCCGTGCTTGCGGAAATCCCGGACGAGTGGCGCGAGGCGTTCACGCGCCTCGACGCCCTGGCTCCGATGAATGACGCGCCGATGGCGAACCTGCTGTGGCAGACCTTCGTCGGTGCCTGGCCGCTGAGCCGGGAACGCGCACACGCCTACGCCGAGAAGGCCTCACGGGAAGCGTCCAGCAGCACCACCTGGACGGCTCCCAACGCGGAATTCGAGGAACGGATGCACGCGGCCATCGATGCAGCGTTCGACGATCCGGACGTCAACTCGGTGATCACCGCACTGGTGGAACGCATCCGCGAGGCGGGGTACAGCAACTCGCTCTCCGCCAAGCTCCTGCAGCTGACCATGCCCGGTGTGCCCGACGTCTATCAGGGCACTGAATTCTGGGACCGCTCGCTCGTGGACCCGGACAACCGCCGCCAGGTGGACTTTGCCCGCCGCCGCGAGGTCGCGGCGGCGTTCGCCGCTGCCGACGCCGGTGCCCCCGCACTGGACGAGGACGCGGCAGCGAAGCTGCTGGTCACCACCCGGGCGCTGCAGCTCAAGCACGGCCGGCCCGAGCTGTTCACGGGGTACGTTCCCGTGGCGGCGGAAGGGCCTGCGGCAGAGCACCTCTTCGGGTTCGACCGCGGCGGCGCCGTAACACTCGTGACCCGTCTGCCGCTGGGACTTCAGCGCTCCGGCGGCTGGCAGGACACCGCCGTCGTCCTGGCAGCTGGCACCTACCGCGACGTGATCAGCGGAAAAACACACGAAAGCGGCGGCCGGCTGGCGGCTGCCGATCTGTTCGGCACCTATCCGGTGGCGCTGCTGGTTCGGGAGGACGGCGAATGAGGACCAACTTCGAGGTGTGGGCGCCCAAGGCCGGCACCATGACGCTGCTGGCCGACGGCCGGCACCTGTCGATGACCCGCGGCGAGAACGGCTGGTGGCACGCCCAGCACGCCGAACTCACCGAGGACATCGACTACGGCTACCTCATAAACGACGCCGAGACGCCGGTGCCGGATCCCCGGTCCCGGCGGCAGCCCGAGGGCGTGCACGCACTTTCGCGCACCTTCGATCCGGATCTGTACCAGTGGCATGACGCCGGCTGGGTCTCCCCGGGGCTCGACGGCAGCGCGATCTACGAAATGCACGTGGGCACCTTCACCCCCGAAGGCACGCTGGACGCGGCGATCGGCCGGCTGGACTACCTGGTGGACCTGGGTGTCCGCTTTGTCGAACTGCTGCCCGTCAATGCGTTCAACGGAACCCACAACTGGGGTTATGACGGCGTGCTCTGGTACGCCGTGCAGGAAACCTACGGCGGGCCCGAGGCCTACCAGCGGTTCGTGGACGCGGCCCACCAGGCCGGACTCGGCGTCATCCAGGACGTGGTCTACAACCACCTTGGACCCAGCGGCAATTACCTGCCGATGTTCGGCCCCTACCTCACCGAGGGAAAGTCGAACACCTGGGGGGACTCGGTCAACCTGGACGGTCCGCTCTCGGATGCCGTCCGCGAGTACATCGTGGACAACGTCCTGATGTGGTTCCGCGACTACCACGTGGACGGGCTGCGCCTGGATGCGGTGCACGCACTGCACGACGAACGCGCCGTGCACATCCTCGAAGAGATGGCCGCGGCAACGGATGAGTGCGCCGAAGCCCTGGGCAAGCCGCTGTTCCTGATCGCGGAGTCG
The DNA here is from genome assembly GCF_030125545.1 of Arthrobacter sp. zg-Y1219. Lineage (NCBI taxonomy): Bacteria > Bacillati > Actinomycetota > Actinomycetes > Micrococcales > Micrococcaceae > Arthrobacter > Arthrobacter sp. zg-Y1219. The sequence continues at coordinate 153,715 of NZ_JASKLY010000009.1, read as the reverse complement.
GACCTGAACAACCCCCGGCTCATTACCCCCCGGAACGTCAACGGCTACGGCCTTGCGGGCCAGTGGTCCGATGACTTCCACCATGCCGCCCACACCAACCTCACCGGTGAAAACGGCGGCTACTACGAGGACTTCGACTCGGTTGGTGCGTTGGCGAAGGTCCTGCAGGAAGGGTTCTTCCACAACGGAACGTTCTCGACCTTCCGGGAACGCGCCCACGGCCGTCCGCTGGACAAGGAGACGGTGACCGCACGCCAGCTGGTCACCGCCATCCAGAACCACGACCAGATCGGCAACCGGGCAGCCGGTGACCGGCTGAGCGCCACCCTGGGGTACGAGCAGCTCGCCCTCGGTGCTGTGCTCAGCCTGGCCTCGCCGTTTACCCCCATGCTGTTCATGGGCGAGGAGTTCGGGGCGTCCACGCCCTGGCAGTTCTTCACGTCCCATCCGGAACCCGAGCTGGGGAAGGCCACGGCCGAGGGCCGCCTGAAGGAATTCGAGCGGATGGGCTGGGATCCGGCCACGGTTCCGAATCCCCAGGATCCGACGACCTTCACCAACTCCAAGCTGGACTGGTCCGAGGCGGAAGAAGGGGACCACGGACGGCTGCTGGACCTGTACCGCAGGCTCCTGAAGCTGCGCCGGGAAACCCCCGACCTGATGGATCCGGACCTGCGCAACGTCCGGGTGGACTATGACGAAGAGGAACGCTGGCTGGTGATGCAGCGCGGTTCCACGGCGGTGGCGCTGAACTTTGCCGACACCCCGCGGGAGGCCCCGCTGCCGTTCACCGCGCCGGCCAAGGTGCTGCTCGAGACCGCGCCGTCCCGGATGGACGGCGGCACCGTTCAGCTGCCCGCTTACGGGGCCGCTGTCCTGGCATCGGAGTAGGCGGGATTGTCCGCGGCAGTGGCAGGATGTAACCCATGACATACATTGCCGCGGACAACCGCTACGATTCCATGCCCTACCGCCGAGTCGGCCGCAGCGGGCTGCACCTTCCCGCCGTGTCCCTCGGCCTGTGGCACAACTTCGGCGACGACAAGAATTTCGAAACCCAGCGTGCCATCCTGCGCCGGGCCTTTGACCTGGGCGTCACCCACTTCGATCTGGCCAACAACTACGGGCCGCCCTACGGTGCGGCCGAAACCAACTTCGGCCGGCACTTCAAGGACGACTTCCGGCCGTACCGGGATGAGCTGGTCATCTCCTCCAAGGCCGGTTACGACATGTGGCCCGGACCCTACGGGAACTGGGGATCACGCAAGTACCTGCTGGCCAGCCTGGACCAGTCCCTGGACCGCATGGGCCTGGACTACGTCGACATCTTCTACAGCCACCGCCCCGATCCCGAGACCCCGCTGGAAGAAACCATGGGCGCACTGGATACCGCCGTGCGCTCCGGCCGGGCCCTGTACGCAGGCATCTCCTCCTACTCGCCGGAAAAGACGCTGGAGGCTGCCCGCATCCTGCGCGAGATGGGCACTCCGCTGCTGATTCATCAGCCCTCGTATTCAATGCTGAACCGGTGGGTCGAGCAGGGGGACCCGAACCTGTTCGCGGCACTGGATGAGGCCGGCGCCGGCTCCATCGCCTTCTCGCCGCTGGCCCAGGGGCTGCTGACCAGCAAGTACCTCAACGGGGTGCCTGAAGACTCCCGTGCAGCCGCCGGCAAGTCGCTGGAAAAGTCCCAGCTGTCCGAGGACAACCTCCGGCGGGTGCGGGCACTGGACGGCCTGGCGCAGGCCCGCGGCCAGAGCCTGGCGCAGATGGCCATCGCCTGGGTGCTGCGACCGCAGGCCGGCGGCGGCGCCGTCACCTCCGCGCTGGTGGGCGCGTCCAGCGTGCAGCAGCTTGAAGACAGCCTGGCCGCAGTGACCAACCTGAGCTTCACCCCCGAGGAGCTGGCCGCCATCGACACGTATGCGGTGGACTCCGACATCAATCTGTGGGCCTCGGCGCTGGACGCCTGACGGCTGCGGCTGCAACCGGTTTCTCCCGGTTGCAGCCGCCGGGAGGCCCCGGAGCACCGGGCAGGCCCGGGTGAATGAAACAATGGTCAGGTGAATGACCAACAAGCTCCTCCCGCTGCAGAACGCCAGGCCCTCGTCGATCTGGCCGCCGTGCGGCACAACGTCCGCCACCTCGTTCGGCTGGCCAGCCCGGCCCGGGTGATGGCAGTCGTCAAGGCCGATGCCTACGGCCACGGCGCTGTCCCGGTTGCCCGCGCCGCACTGGAGGCCGGCGCCTCCTGGCTCGGTGTCGCCCACATTTCCGAGGCCCTGGCCCTGCGCGGCGCCGGCATCACCGCTCCGCTCCTGGCCTGGCTGCACACCGTGGACAGCCAGTTCTCCGAGGCAGTCGCGGCCAACGTGGACCTGGGCCTCTCCGGATGGGAACTGGAACACGTCGCTGCGGCTGCGCGGGAACTGCAGATCCCGGCGCGGGTGCACCTGAAGATCGACACCGGGCTCGGCCGCAACGGCTGCCCGCCCGAGAAATGGGAATCCTTCGTGGGCCGCGCCCTGGCCTACCAGGAAGAGGGACTGCTGCGCGTCGTCGGGATCTTCTCCCACTTCTCCGTCGCCGACGAACCCGACCGTCCCGAGACCGACGAGCAGCTGGAGAGATTCCGCACGGCCGTCGCCGTCGCCGAGGACGCCGGTGTGGACCGCGAGGTGCGGCACATCGCCAACACCCCCGCCGCACTGTCCCGCCCGGATTCCCACTTCGACATGGTGCGGGTGGGCCTGGGCCTGTACGGGCTGTCGCCCTTCCCCGGGCAGACCCCCGATGAACTGGGCCTGCGTCCGGCCATGACCCTGAAGACCACCATTGCCAACTGCAAGGAAGTTCCTGCCGGGCAGGGCGTCTCCTACGGGCTGCGCTACACCGCGCCGGAAGCCACCACGCTGGCGCTGGTTCCCCTGGGCTACGCCGACGGCGTTCCCCGCATCGGCACCGGAGGCCCGGTCTGGGTGGACGGAACCGTCTATCCGGTGGTCGGTCGCATCGCCATGGACCAAATGGTCATTGATCTCAACACCACGGGCATCGCGGGCACCGGCAAGGACCTCGTTGGCCGGGAGGCAGTCCTGTTCGGCGGCGTCGGACTGCCGTCCGTCGATGAGTGGGCCGAGGCCTGCGGCAGCATCAACTACGAAATCATCACCCGCATCAGCTCCCGCGTGGAGCGGAAGTACACCGACACGGAGGCCACCGAAGCATGAGCGCAGCACAGGGCAACGTTGATGCCCCGCCGGTCTGGGAAGAGGAAATCCGCACCGCCGACGCCCAGCAGACGCAGGCAGTGGCCGAACAGCTCGGCCGCCGGCTGGCCGCCGGCGACCTCATCCTGCTCACCGGTGAGCTCGGCGCCGGGAAAACAACCTTCACCCAGGGCCTGGGCCGCGGACTGGGCGTCCGGCCCGGCATCATCTCGCCGACCTTCGTGCTGGTCCGCATTCATCCCAGTCTCTCGGACGGCCCCGATCTGGTGCATGTGGACGCTTACCGGCTCGGGTCCAGCGCGGAAATCGACGACATCGATCTGGAAAACACCATGGACACCTCGGTCACCGTGGTGGAGTGGGGCCGCGGACTGGTGGAGCACCTCTCCGGCAACCGGCTGGAAATCACGCTGGTCCGGCCGACCGGGTCCGATACCGGCCGGGCGCCGGGAGACGGCGGCCTGACTTTCGACTTCGACGATGACCCGGACGAAGAGCGCGTGATCCGGATGGCCGCCTACGGCCCGCGGTGGGCGAACTTCCGGCGGCCCGCCGGGGCTGCGGAAAGGGCGCAGCCGAAGGAGACGTAAAATGGGCACCGTGCTTATTCTCTCCATTGACACCTCCGCCATTGCCAGTGCGGCGCTGCTGACCGGGGAAGGGGAGGTCCTGGCTGAGTTTGCCACGGAAGACACCCGTTCCCATGCCGAAGTGCTGGCCCCGGGCATCCGCGACCTGATGGTCTCCGCTGACGTCACCGCCGCAGACCTCGACGCCGTGGTGGTGGGGGTGGGACCGGGACCGTTCACCGGCCTGCGCTCCGGCATCGCCACGGCCCGCACCCTCGGCTTCGCCTGGAACAAGCCGGTGCACGGGGTCATGAGCCTTGACGCCATCGCTGTGGACGCCGCGCTCGACGCGTGGCGGCTGGGCATTGACGAGTTCGCCGTGGCCACCGATGCCCGGCGCAAGGAAGTGTACTGGGCGCACTACCGCAGCACCGGCGGCACGGCCGAACTCCTGGCCGGCCCGTTCGTGAGCGACCCGGCGGAAGTGCCGGCGCTGCCGGTCTACGGCGTGGGCGCCGGCCTGTATCCCGAGGTGCTGCACGGCGTTGCCGGTTTCACCGGCACCCAGCCCACGGCTTCGGCCCTCGGCCGCACCGCCGTCGTCCGCCTGGTCCGCGGGCTTCCGCTGCTGGACACCACGCCGCTGTACCTGCGCGAATCCGATGCCAAGGTGCCCGGACCCCGGAAGCGTGCACTGTGACCGGCCCGGCCATGATCCGGTCCATGACCTTCGACGACATAGCCGCCGTGGACGGGCTCGAACGGGCGCTGTTCCCCGTAGATGCGTGGCCGCTGCAGATGTTCTACGACGAGCTGAACCAGGCGGACACCCGCTCCTACTATGTCGCCGAGGACGCTGACGGCCGAGTTGTCGGCTACGCGGGGCTGATGTGCGTGCTGCCGATCGCCGATGTGCAGACCATCGCCGTCGCACCCGAGGCCGAAGGCGCGGGCATCGGATCGGCGCTGCTGGCCACGCTCATCAACGAGGCCAAGGAGCGCGGCGCCGACGACGTCCTGCTGGAAGTGCGCGCCGACAACCCCCGCGCCCAGCGGCTCTACCGCTGGTTCGGGTTCGAACAGATTCACATCCGGCCGCGCTACTACCGCGACGGCGCGGACGCACTCATCATGCGGCTGGCTCTTTCCGCTTGGAACGGATCCCCGCGCGTTACAACGAAGGACACCGAATGAACCGCACCGACCCGCTGGTGCTTGGCATCGAATCATCCTGCGACGAAACCGGCGTCGGCATTGTCCGCGGCGGCAAGCTGCTGACCAACACGGTGTCCTCCTCCATGGAGGAGCACGTGCGCTTCGGCGGGGTCATTCCGGAGATTGCCTCCCGGGCGCACCTGGACGCCTTCGTACCCACGCTGCGCCAGGCCCTGGACGAAGCCGGCGTGACCCTGGACGACATTGACGCCATCGCCGTCACATCCGGACCCGGACTGGCCGGCGCGCTCATGGTGGGCGTCTGCGCCGCCAAGGCGCTCGCCGTCGCCACCGGCAAGCCGCTGTATGCCATCAACCATCTGGTGGCCCATGTGGGGGTGGGCGTGCTCGACGGCGACGAGCTGCCCGACAACCTGGGTGCGCTGCTCGTTTCCGGCGGCCACACCGAGATCCTCCGGGTGAAGTCGCTGACCGGCGACGTGCAGCTGCTGGGCTCCACCATCGACGATGCCGCCGGCGAGGCCTACGACAAGGTCGCCCGCATCCTCGGACTGGGCTATCCCGGCGGGCCGGCCATCGACAAACTGGCTCGGGACGGCAATCCGAAGGCCATCCGGTTCCCCCGCGGCCTGACCCAGCCCAAGTACATGGGCACGGCCGAAGAACCCGGACCGCACCGCTACGACTGGTCCTTCTCCGGACTCAAGACCGCCGTGGCCCGGTGCGTCGAGCAGTACGAGGCGGCCGGCGAGGAACTCCCCGTGGCCGACATTGCCGCTTCCTTCCAGGAAGCGGTGGTCGACGTGATTACGGCCAAGGCGGTCCTCGCCTGCACCGAACACGGCATCACCAACCTGCTCCTGGGCGGGGGAGTGGCTGCCAACTCCCGGCTCCGGGAGCTGACGGCTCAGCGCTGTGCTGCGAAGGGCATCACCCTGCGGGTGCCGCCCATCTCGCTCTGCACCGACAACGGCGCCATGGTTGCCGCCCTGGGCGCCCAGGTGGTGATGGCCGGTGCCGAGCCCTCGGGCCTCGGTTTCGCTCCGGATCCGTCGATGCCGGTCACCAGCATCCATCTCTAGCGGGCACCGATCTCTGGCCGGCACCGACTTCTAGCCGGCACCCGTTCGGTCCGGGCCTGCCGGTCCGGGAAGCGGCGGCGCCACCGACAAATAGGCGTGGCCCGTGGGGGTGACGGTTTCGACGGTGTGCCGGCCATTGTGCCGGCCGTTGTGACTGCCGGGCGGAGCTGATCGAGAGGTCCATCCGGGGGCTCCCTTGGCCTGGTTGCAGGCCTCGCACAACCCCTGCAGGTTCTCCGCGCTGGTCGGACCGCCCTCATGGACCGGCCGAATGTGGTCATAGTGCCGGATCGGCGCCCCGCACCACGGCATCCGGCAGATCTGGTCCCGGACCGCGATGAGCCGGGCCAGGCCCTTCGGCACCAGCCGTGCCTTGGAGTCCATGCCCACCAGCGCTCCGGTGGAGGGAACCGTGTAGAGCCGCCGCAGCCAGGTCCGGTTTTCCCCGCGGGGGTTGCCGGTTGTTCCGTCCGGCGCGCCGGGTTTCCTTGGACTGGCGTTGCTGTTGCGGCCGCCCCTGTCGCTGCCGCCCTGACGGACCAGATCCCGGGCCAACTGTGCCGGAACCACCCCGTATCCTGCGAGCACGGCAGGTTCCGCGGACCCGGCCAACAGGGTCCGGTCCGTCATGATCAGCTGCACCTCCACCCGGACGTCTTCAGCACGGGCCTGGCCGGTGGTGCGTTCCACGAGGGTGTCGGCCATGATCTGGCCCTTCGTCCGCGGGTCCCCGGCAGCCCGCAGCCGGTCCGCGTCCCGGGTCAACGCCGCGAACACGCCCACCCCCTGGGCAACCGGCAGCAGTGCGGTCAGATACGTCATGGTGTCCGGAGCCGGACGGCAGGAGACAAAGCGCTCCGAGGTTGCGTGGGCGGTCCGGTTCACCACAGCGTGCGGATCCATTGCATAAGACAGAGATTTGATCCGGGAAATGAGCTGGCGGTCTCCGAGCTGCTCCAGCTCCGTCAGGTTTCCGGCGACTCGTTCGTCGATCTTCTGCCGGTCCTCCAGGGTCAGGCAGGCGGTCTCGCGGACCAGGAGCGTGGCCCGGTACTCGCTGATCACGCCCAGGCTCAGGGCGTGCAGGGTGTGCGGCATTTCAGTGGTCAGGATCCGGGCCAGGCCCAGCAGCTTGGCACCGTTATGCGGAGAGTCCCGCCGCGCCAAGCCGATCTGCGCGCCCACGCCTTTGCCGAGCTGCTCGGCCTTTAGGCCGGCCCGTGCCTGGGAGCGGCGGATCATCGCATCAAATATGGCTGTCGCCCTGACCTGAGCCGCGGACGCCGCAGCCTTGACCTCCTCCAGGGCGCGAATCTGATCGATAAGGGCGGCCAGCAGCGCAGGTTCAGCGGATTCGGCATTCCCCCGGAGCTCAGTTCCGACAGGTCCCGTGGCGTTTCCGGACAGCGCTCCGGTCAGTCCGCCGACGGCAGAGGGTTCCTTCGGCGGTGCTGTTCCGCTGACCGGATGGCGCTTGAGTTCGTACATGTGTTCTATTTTAGTGGCGCCGATCACCCAAAATGAGGGTGTTCATTACGGGAGCAATACCCGATTTATTGGTCAGGCCTGAGGGGCCGGTCAGCCGGGCATCGGATCTTCCATGGCGCTTCGCCCGGCCGCCCGCCCGGCCGCCCGCCCGGCACCCAACCCGGCCCCCGGTGACCCTAAGCTTCGCCGCGCAGCTGCCGGATGCCGTCCTGGACGACGGCACGCAGGTCGCCGCCGTTTTCTGCGGCCACGCGACGCTGCCGCTGGTAGCCGGCGCCGCGCTCGATGATCACGGCCACGTCGGCCAGCTCGGCTGCACAGCCCAGTTTTTCGGCGACGGGTGCCAGACGCGGCAGGACATCTTCGAGAAGGTGGTCGGTGACCAGCTTCTCGTTGCCGGCAGCATCCAAGATGATGATGGCATCGAGGCCGTAGCGGGCGGCACGCCACTTGTTCTCCTGCACATGCCACGGGGGCATGGTGGGGATGCTGCCGCCGTTGTCCAGGATGGTGGAGAACTCCTCCACCAGGCACTGGGTGAGGGCTGCCACGGCGCCGACGTCCTCAATGGTGGCCATGCCGTCGCAGACCCGCATTTCGACGGTGCCCAGGTTGGGCACGGGGCGGATGTCCCAGCGGATCTCGCTGATTGAGTCGATCACTCCGGTGGTGTACATGTCCTGCACATAGGACTCGTACTCCGCCCAGGACCCGAATTGGAAGGGCAGGCCGGCGGTGGGCAGCTGCTGGAACATAAGGGCCCGCTGGGAGGCATAGCCGGTGTCCTCGCCGGACCAGTACGGAGAGGACGCTGACAGCGCCTGGAAGTGCGGGAAATAGTTCACCAGGCCGTCCACGACGGGCAGTGCCTTGTCCCGCGAATCCAGGCCCACATGCACGTGCACTCCGTAGATCAGCATCTGCTGGCCCCACCACTGGGTGCGGTCAATCAGCTTGGCGTAGCGTTCCTTGTCAGTGATGGGCTGCGACCGGGGAGCGCTGAACGGATGAGATCCGGAGCAGAACAATTCGACGCCCATGGGGTCCGTGACCCGGCGCAGGGCTTCAAGGGATCGAGAGAGATCCGCTTTTGCATCAGCGACCGTGTTGCAGACGCCGGTCACCAGCTCCACCGTATTCTCGAGCAGCTCCTGCTTGATGTGCGGGTGCTCGTCATCCTCGGTGAGGCCCGGATAAGCGGCGCTGACGCCGCGCAGGACCTTGTCAGCCACGGAGACCAAATCTCCCGTGGTCCGGTCGACAAGGGCCAGTTCCCATTCAACGCCGAGTGTTGACTGGGCCGACTGGGCGAAACCGATTTGCAAACTGACTCCTGCTGTACTGCGTAATCTGTGGAGGACCCGGTCCCGCATCATCGCGCTTGAGAACCCGGTTCAATCCTAACTGTCAAGTGCCGGCAATCCATCAACGAGCCGGCCCGCGCACCATTCCCCCGGAAGCCTCGAAGGCCATAATGGGATCGTGCCCATTCTGAATAAAGACATGACCCTGTGTGTTTCCCTCGCTGCGCGGCCGTCCAATATCGGAACGCGCTTCCACAACTACCTCTACGACCTGCTGGACCTGAACTACGTCTACAAGGCCTTCGCGCCCACGGATCTGGCCCAGGCAATTGCGGGAGTGCGCGGCCTGCCGATCCGCGGCTGCGCCATTTCCATGCCGTACAAGGAAGACGTCATCGCGCTGGTGGACCGGATGGATCCGTCGGCGGAGGCGATCAGCTCGGTCAATACGATAGTGAACGACGACGGCGTCCTCACCGCCTACAACACCGACTACTTGGCGATAGCCCGGCTGCTGGCCGACCACCACATCCCCGTCGCCTGGTCCGTGCTGCTGCAGGGATCCGGGGGCATGGCCAAGGCGGTCGCCGCTGCGCTGCGGAACGCCGGATTCTCCGACGTCACCATTGTGGCCCGCAACGAAGGCACCGGACGGGCACTTGCCGACCGCTACGACTTCAACTGGCAGGCAGAGGCGGCGGGCATTACGGCCGACCTCATCATCAACGTCACTCCGCTGGGCATGACCGGGGAACACGAGGCGGTCCAGTCCCTGGACGACGCGGCGGTTGCGGCCGCGCGGACGGTGTTCGACGTCGTCGCGCTCCCCGCCGAAACGCCCCTGGTTCTCGCAGCGCGCGCAGCGGGCAAGAAGGTCATCACCGGTGCCGAAGTGATCGCCCTCCAGGCGGAGGAGCAGTTTGTGCTCTACACCGGGGTCCGGCCCACGCCGGAGCAGGTGCGGGCTGCCAGCGAGTTCTCCCGCGCCTGACCCGGCCGTCTCCGCGCGGATCTCCGCATCTGCCTAGGCGGCGGAGACCACCGGCTCCACCACAATGGCCACCCGGTCCTCACCCAGCCGGGTCAGGACCAGCGTGGCCTTGTTCGGTCCCTTGCCGGACCCGGTGAGCAGCTGCTTGCGCAGCTCCTCGGGAGTGACCGACATGCCGCGCTTCTTGATGTCCAGGACACCGATGCCGTTGGCCTTCACCCAGGCCTTGAGCGCCTTGACGTTGTAGGGGCGCACCTCGAGCACCCGGTAGGCGCGTGCGAAGGGCGTCGCCATCAGCTCGGGAGCACCGATGTAGGCAATGTGCGGATCCAGCAGGTGACCGTCCAGGGAGCGGGCAACGTCGGCGACAAGCCCCGCGCGGATGACCGCGCCGTCGGGCTCGTACAGGTAGGCATCCACGGGACCGACGGCGACGTCCTCGCCGCCGGGCACGTAGTCGAACGGTGAGGTCAGCTCCGCGGCACCGTTGGCTCCGATTACCAGGGCCGCGCGGCGGACTCCGTCACGGCGCAGGGCATTGAACCACAGGGTCGCCTCGGTCACGTCGCCGTCCACTGACACCCACTGCGCTTCGCAGTTCTTCGGCAGCGCCTCGTGCGGAATTCCGGGGCCCATCTTCACGCCCACGGGCAGGCCGGCGTCGGCCAGTGATTCCACGAAGGACAGCGGCGGAGAAAACGCTTCCGGATCAAAAATGCGGGTGGTGCCGGAGGTCGAGGTGGTCCGGCGCGCCGGATCCAGCCACACGCCGTCGAACCCGCCGAGGTCGAACTCTTCGGCGGCGCCCTGGACCACCTTGGCGTTGGGCCAGGGCATCAGGTTGATGGTGGCCGCGGCGGCGGTGATTTCATCAAGCTCGACGGCGGTCACCTGCCGGTCCAGCGTGGCCAGCGCCAGGGAATCCGCGCCGATTCCGCACCCCAGGTCAGCGACCTTCTCCAAGCCGGCCTGAACGTACCGCTGGGCATGCAGCGCCGCGACATTCAGGCGGGTGGCCTGCTCCAGCCCCGGCGCGGTGAAGAGCATGTGCTCGGCGAACGGGCCGAACTTGCCCCGGGCCTTCATCCGCAGTTTGGCCTGGGTCAGGACGGCGGCCACCACCTCGGGGGAGTGCCCGGCCTTGCGCAGATCGTTGTTGAGCTTAAAGGACTCGGACTCCAGGTACGGGCCGAGGGAGTTCAGCAGTTCCCAGCCTTCGGAGGTCAGAACATGGGCGAGGGAGGTATCCGGCATGCCTACCAGCCTAGTTCTTCTGCCGCCGGGCACGTTAGCTGTAGGTTGGGCGGCATGATGAAGATCGCGGCGGAGCCGCTGGCCGCGCTGCGAGCCCGGACCAGCGCGAAATGGCAGACCTACCCGGCGGACGTCCTGCCGCTGTTCGTGGCGGAAATGGACTATCCGCTGGCCGAGCCCGTGCAGCAGGCCATCATTCACCGGGTCCTGGCGTCGGACACGGGTTACATTGCCGGCCCGGAACCGGTCGCCGGTGCCTTTGCCGGGTACGCCGGGCGGACCTGGAACTGGGCGGTGGATCCCGGGGACGTGCGGACCACCACCGACGTCAGCGTGGCCATCGTCGAGTGCCTGCGGCAGACGGTTCCGATGGACGGCAGCGTGGTCATCACCCCGCCGGTCTATCCGCCCTTCTATGAGCTGCCGCCGGAAGCCGACGCCTCGGTGGTGGAAGTTCCACTGCTGCTCACGGGGAGGGGCTGGCAGCTGGACCTGCCGGCGCTGGAACGCGCGTTTGCCAAGGGAGCCGACGCCCTGCTGCTGTGCAATCCGCACAATCCGCTGGGCCTGGTGCATTCGGCTGAAATCCTCCGGGCGCTCGCCGACCTGTCGGCCAAATACGGAGTGGCCGTGATCAGCGATGAAATCCATGCTCCGCTGACCTACGCGCCGGGCTCGTTCACGCCTTACCTCTCCGTCTCCGCGAATGCCCGCGAGTACGGCCTGTGCGTGACCGCAGCCAGCAAAGCCTGGAACATTGCCGGCACCAAGTGCGCGGTGATGGTGGCCTCCAGCGAACGCACCCGGCTGCAGCTGGACTCCATGCCGGACGAGGTTGCCGCCCAGACCAGCATTTTGGGCCTGCACGGCACCGTGGCCGCGTATAACGACGGCGGGCCCTGGCTGGAGGCCGTCATGGCCGCGCTGGAGGATAATCGCCGGCTGCTCGGCGAGCTGCTGGCGGCCCGGCTGCCCGGACTCGTATACCGTCCGCCCGCCGCCGGATATCTGGCCTGGCTGGACTTCCGGGGGCTCGGCTGGGGTGAGGATCCGGCTGCCGTGGCCCTGGAACGGGCCCGGGTGGCGCTGGAACCGGGGCACCGGTTCGGGCCGCAGGGCAGCGGCTTCGCCCGGTTGAACTTCGCCTGCTCCCCGGAGGTGCTGGCCGAGGCGGTGGAGCGGCTGGCACGGGTGCGGGCGTCGTCGTCGGACGGGACCGCCTAGATGACCACCGGCCGGCCTGAATGAAGGACAGCGATAGGCTTGTTGGGCCAGGGGCGAAGATAGAGACCGCCAGGCACATCACCGTGAACGGCGGGAAATACCGCAAGAAGGCAGGCAAACGGAATGGACCCGACCACCAACTACTGGGCGCTGTTTGCCATCCTTTTCCCGTGGGGCCTTTTCCTTTGCCTCGTGGGGATCCTCACCTACCGGAAAAAGTTCCTTCGGTTTCTGGCGGTAGACGACTTTTTCCCCGGTAAGCCTTCGCTGGCCACCACCTATCTGGGTACCTTCATCATGCTGATAGCCTCTGCCCATTTTGTCTCGGTTGCCGACCTCGAGGCCCTGACGGTGCCTTTTGGCCTGGCACTGTTTACCAGTTGGCTGCTCGGCGTTGGCGGAATATTTTGGATGCCGAAATTCCTCCAGCCGGCATGGATGAAGGAAGCCGACCGGTTGATGGCGCGGGGCGAAGATCTGTTCGCCAAGAGGTTCCTGCAGGGAGGAAGCTAGGCGAAGTAGACGCCGATCCGGTTGCCGTCGATCTCCTCGATCCGGATGTCGATGTCGTAGATGTCCCGCAGCACCTCCGGCTGCATGATCTTCACCGGCGGCCCCTGGTGGATCAGCCGGCCCTCGCGCATGGCAATAATGTCGTCGGAGTAGCAGGAGGCGAAATTGATGTCGTGGATGACCAGCACCACGGTCTTGCCGAAGTCGTCGGTGAGCCGGCGCAGCAGCCGCATCATCTCCACCGAGTGCTTCATGTCCAGGTTATTCAGCGGTTCGTCCAGCAGCAGGTAGTCGGTGCCCTGGGCCAGGACCATGGCGATGAACGCGCGCTGGCGCTGTCCGCCGGAGAGCTCGTCGACAAACCGGTCCGCCAGGGCCGTCAGGTCCAGATAGGCCATGGCCTCGTCGATGAAGGCCTTGTCCGCGATGGTCGGGCGTCCGCCGTTGTGCGGGTAGCGGCCGAAGCCCACCAGATCACGCACGGTCAGCCGGACCGTGAGCTGGTTGTCCTGGCGCAGGATGGCCATCTTCCGGGCCAGCTCCTTGCCGCCGGTGGCGCTGACATCCAGCCCGTCCACCAGCACCGATCCGCTGTCCATGCGCAGCAGCCGGGAAATCATCGACAGCAGGGTGGACTTGCCGGCACCGTTGGGCCCGATGATCGAGGTGATGCCGCCTTCCTTGATGTCGGCGCTCACGCCGTCGACCACCAGTTGGTTGGCATAGGACTTGGAGACGCCGGTTATGGAGATCATTTGACGTTGCCTCTCAGCAGCAGGATAAGGAAGACGATGCCGCCGACGAATTCGATGACGATGCTCAGTGCCGTGTCGAACGCGAAGATCCGTTCCAGGACCAGCTGCCCGCCGACCAGGGCGATGATGCCGAGCAGCACGGCGATGGGCAGCACCGCGGCGTGGCGGAAGTGCGAGCACAGCTGGTAGGCCAGCGAGGCCACCAGTAGGCCGAAGAACGTCACCGGGCCCACCAGGGCGGTGGAGACGGCGACCAGGACGGAGCAGATGATCAGCGTGGACGTCACTGCCTTCTTATGGTCCACGCCGAGGTTGACGGCCATGTCCCGGCCCAGGGCCAGGACGTCGAAGGAGCTGCGCATCCGCCAGGCCATGATGCTGACCAGCGCGACGGCGACGGCTGAGTAGCCCAGCAGGGCACCGTCCACGTTGTTGAAGGAGGCGAAGAACAGGTCCTGCAGGATGATGAACTCGCTGGGATCGATCAGCCGCTGGAGCAGGGACGAGAAGCCCCGGAACATGGTGCCGAAGATGATTCCCACCAGCAGCATCAGGTGCAGGGACTTGCCGCCGCCGGTGAACAGCCAGCGGTAGAGCAGGAAGGAGAAGCCCACCATGAGCACGAGCTCGATGATGAACAGCACGGGCTCGGACATCGTGAGCACGGCCTGGCCGCCGATCACGAACACCAGGGCGGTCTGCAGCAGCACGTACAGGGCGTCAAAGCCCATGATCGACGGCGTCAGGATGCGGTTGCAGGTCACCGTCTGGAAGAGCACGGTGGAGACCCCGACGGCGTAAGCCACCAGGATCATCGACGCCACCTTGACGGCGCGGCGCGGCAGGATGTAGCCGAGGTTTCCCCGCAGCTCGATGGTCATGAACACCGCGACGAGGGCTGCCGCGGCAATTCCCAGGGTGATGATCCAGAACTTCGGCGGCAGAGAGCGCACCGGGTGCCGGCGGGAGGAGACCATCGCCGTCGGCAGCGGGTTGGAGTTAGCCACGGGCGGCACGCTTTCGCAGGAGCAGGTACAGGAAGAGGACGCTGCCGATGGCGGAGACGATCACGCCCACCGGAATTTCGTATGGGTAGCGGATGGTGCGGCCGATGATGTCGCAGGCCAGGACAAAGCCGGCGCCGAAGACGGCGACCCAGGGCACCGCCCGCCGGACGTTGTCGCCGATCATCAGGGAGACCAGGTTCGGCACGATCAGGCCCAGGAACGGAATGGAACCCACGCTGACGACGACGACGGCGCTGATCAGGGACACGATGACCAGGCCCAGCATCATCACGCGGTTGTAGTTCAGGCCGAGGTTGGTGGTGAAATCGGCGCCCATGCCCGCGACGGTGAAGCGGTCGGCGGCGAGGTAGCCGATCACCGTCAGGATGCCGACGATCCAGAGCAGCTCATAGCGGCCCCGCAGGACGCCCGAGAAGTCTCCGACCATCCAGCTGTTCAGGGTTTGCAGCAGGTCGGTGCGGTAAGCGAAAAAGGTGGTGACGGCGGAGATGACGCCGCCGAGCATGATGCCGACCAGGGGAACGATCAGCGTGTTGCGCATCGGCAGGCGGCGCAGGATGAGCAGGAACAGTGCGGTTCCGGCTGCCGCGAACAGGGTGGCGGTGGACATCTTCATGATCATGGAGGCGCCGGGAAGCAGGACGGTGACCACCAGGATGCCCAGGGATGCGGACTCCACGGTGCCGACGGTGCCCGGTTCCACGAACTTGTTGCGGGCCATCAGCTGCATGATGAGCCCGGCGACGCTCAGGGCCATGCCGGCGAGGATGATGCTCAGGGTGCGGGGAACGCGGCTGACCCAAAAGACCTGCCACGCCACGGGATCCCCGGCCAGCAGCGAGGGCAGCGAAACGTCGCTGACCCCGATGAACATGCTCGCCACAGCCAGCACGAAGACCGCTGCGGACCCCAGCGCCAGGCTGGCCGCGGTACGCGGAAACCGCCGTCGTCGGGTGACGGCGGCGGAAGTGGAGGGCGGGGGCAATGCGGGGGGAGAAGCGGGGCCTGGGGCAGGCGCGGCGGGAGCGCTCATGAGAAAAGTCCGGTCTCGCCTTAGGTTCCGGCAGCGGTGCCGGAACCTAAGGCGGTGAGAGGGATGTTAGGAAATACCGTTCTGGACTTCGGTGACCATGCTGTCCACGTTGGTCAGGCCGTAGCCCACGAGGTACCAGCTGTTGGCGTCCAGCGTGGTGATGCGGTCGTTCTTGGCGGCGTTGGTGCCGTTGACCAGTTCGTTGTCCAGCACGGCAACAGCT
This sequence comes from Arthrobacter sp. zg-Y1219, assembly GCF_030125545.1. NCBI lineage: Bacteria > Bacillati > Actinomycetota > Actinomycetes > Micrococcales > Micrococcaceae > Arthrobacter > Arthrobacter sp. zg-Y1219. The sequence goes on along the minus strand of NZ_JASKLY010000009.1, from coordinate 137,845 downwards.
GCCTCGCCGCTTTCGCCGACTGCAGTGTCGCGGTCGATGACGAACAGGTTGTCGGGGTTCTTGGTGGCGATGTATTCGGCGGTGACGGACTCGCCGTGCTTGCCTTCGGACTTGATCTCCGCGACCGGAGTCACGCCGAGGACGTCGTGGATGATGCCGAAGCGGGAGCCGGCGCCGTAAGCAGTCATTTCGCCGCCGCTGGTCATGACGATCAGGCCGGTTCCTGCGTCAGCTGCAGCGGTTTTGGTCTCTTCGATCCGCTTGTCGATGGCGGCGAGCTTCTCGTCAGCGGCTTCTTCCTTGTCGAAGATCCGGCCCAGCGTGCCCGTTGCTTCCTTGAAGGAAGCCATCGGATCAGCCGCATCAACGCTCAGGTCGATGGTGGGCGCAATCTTGCTCAGTTCCTCATAGGAGGCAGCAACACGGCCCGAGATGATGATCAGGTCCGGTGCGCCTTCGCTGATGGCTTCGAAATCCGGTTCCTTCATAGAGCCGATCTTCGTGTAATCATCACCGGCGAACTTGGAGAGGCTGTCGGGGAAGTTGGCTGCCGGAACGCCGTCGACATCAACGTCGAGGGCATCCATCGTGTCGAGGGCACCCAGGTCGAAGGTGTAGACGGTTTCCGGGTTCACCGGAACTTCAGTGGTTCCCTGGGCATGCTCAACGGTGACGTTGGTCGGCTCGGGAGCTTCTTCGGCGGTGGCGGCCGTCTCGGCTCCGCAGGCGCTCAGCGCGAGGAGAGAGGCCAGCGCGGTGCCCGCGACGATGCGGGACTTGAGGGTGTTTTTCACAGTAATGGGCTCCAGCTGCTTGGGTCCGGGTCCGCGCGGCGGAGAAACCCCGCAACCGGAAACGGAAAAAATGCCAATAGGACACAGAAGTGTTTGCTAATCAATGCGCGCCCCTGAAAACTATCTGTTAGGTAAGGCTAAGGCAAGTTAAGCGCAGCACATTTCGTTATATCGCCTCCCGGCACCCGGGTAGCCGGAGCCAATATTGGCACTCGCCTTGACCGAGTGCTAACCGTTGCATAAGTTAGGAACCAGCACTCTCCCAGTGAGGGTGCTAATTCCTGAGGGAAGCGCCATCCGGCACCGCGACGACGGCCAGCGCCTACCGACGGTCCACATCCGTTAGTAACTACGCAAAGGAGAGCCCGAGTGTCGGTCTCGATTAAGCCCCTTGAGGATCGTATTGTTGTCCGCCCCCTCGAAGCCGAGCAGACCACTGCTTCCGGCCTCGTCATCCCGGACACCGCCAAGGAAAAGCCCCAGGAGGGCGAAGTTGTCGCAGTAGGCCCCGGCCGCGTTGACGACAACGGCAACCGCGTTCCCGTGGATGTTTCCGAAGGCGACGTCGTCATCTACTCCAAGTACGGCGGAACTGAAGTCAAGCACGGCGGCCAGGAATACCTGGTGCTGTCCGCCCGCGACGTACTGGCCATCGTCGTTAAGTAGTTGAAAAAGGAAGACCCCGGCCAATCTGGCCGGGGTTTTCTGATGCAGGTGCAGATGTAGCTGTCGGAAAGGACACACACATGGCAAAGCAATTGGAGTTCAACGACTCCGCCCGCCGCTCGCTGGAGGCCGGCGTCGACAAGCTGGCCAACACCGTCAAGGTGACCCTCGGCCCGCGCGGCCGCAACGTAGTGCTCGCCAAGACCTGGGGCGCTCCCACCATCACCAACGACGGCGTGACCATCGCCCGCGAGGTGGAGCTGGATGACCCCTACGAAAACCTCGGCGCCCAGCTGGCCAAGGAAGTAGCCACCAAGACCAACGATGTTGCCGGCGACGGCACCACCACGGCAACCGTCCTGGCGCAGGCACTGGTCAAGGAAGGCCTGCGCAACGTTGCTGCCGGCGCAGCTCCGGGCCAGCTCAAGCGCGGCATGGAAATCGCCGTGGAGGCAGTTGCCGCACGGCTGCTGGAAAACGCCAAGGAAGTTGAAGGCAACCAGGTTGCGCACGTCGCTGCCATCTCCGCGCAGAGCATGGAGATCGGCGAACTGCTGGCCAAGGCTTTCGACACCGTCGGCAAGGACGGCGTCATCACCATCGAGGAATCGTCCTCGACGCAGACCGAACTGGTCATCACCGAAGGCATGCAGTTCGACAAGGGCTACCTGTCCCCGTACTTCGTGACCGACGCCGAGCGCCAGGAAGCCGTCCTCGAGGACGCGCTGATCCTGATCAACTCCGGCAAGATCTCCTCCGTCGCCGAGTTCCTGCCGCTGCTGGAGAAGGCGCTGGGAACCTCCAAGCCGCTGTTCATCATCGCCGAGGACATTGAGGGCGAAGCCCTGTCCACCCTGGTGGTCAACAAGATCCGCGGAACCCTGAACGTCGTGGCCGTCAAGGCTCCCGGCTTCGGCGACCGCCGCAAGGCCATGATGCAGGACATCGCCACCCTTACGGGTGCGCAGGTTGTCTCGCCCGACCTGGGCCTGAAGCTGGACCAGGTTGGCCTTGAGGTGCTGGGCTCCGCCCGCCGCATCACGGTCACCAAGGACAACACCACCATCGTTGACGGTTCCGGTTCGGAATCCGACGTGGCGGACCGCGTTGCCCAGATCCGCGCCGAAATTGAGCGCACGGATTCCGACTGGGACCGCGAGAAGCTGCAGGAACGCCTGGCCAAGCTCTCCGGCGGCATTGGCGTCATCAAGGTCGGTGCAGCCACCGAGGTTGAGCTGAAGGAAAAGAAGCACCGCATCGAAGACGCAGTGTCCTCGACGCGTGCAGCCCTGGAAGAGGGCATCGTGGCCGGCGGCGGTTCCGCGCTGGTCCACGCAGCCAAGGCCCTGGACACCGATCCCGAGGTTGTTAAGCTCGAAGGCGACGCCGCCACCGCTGTGGGCCTGGTCCGCCGCGCCCTGGCGCAGCCGCTGCGCTGGATCGCCGAGAACGCCGGCGCCGAAGGCATGGTTGTTGTCGCCAAGGTCACCGACCTGGAGGTCAACAACGGCTTCAACGCCGCAACCGGCGTGTACGAGAACCTGATCGAGGCCGGCATCATTGACCCGGTCAAGGTCACGCGCTCGGCGCTGCGCAATGCCGCGTCCATCGCGGCACTGGTACTCACCACTGAAGCCCTCGTGGTGGAGAAGCCGGCCGACGACGAAGAAGATCACGGACACCAGCACTAAGTAACGGTTGGAGCCCCGGTGCCGCAGCGGAATTCCGCTGCGGCACCGGGGCTTTTTTCGGTTCGGCCCCTGCCGCCGGGGACGACGGCGGACGTGCCGGCACGGGGGAAGGCACGGGGAGGGCACGGGGGAAGGCACGGGGGAAGGCACGTGGGAATCCCGCTCTCGGCGGGCCGGGAAGGAACGGCTGTGACCGATGCCACCCGTAAGGTTTTGGAATAGGGACGGGCGGTCTTTCGTTTTAGGATGTAGGTGAGCCAACCGGTCCCTTTCCGGTTTTCCCTCCATCCCTCCGGTCCTTCGCGAAAGAGGCGTAGTTTTGAGCCAGCAGTCCCCAGAGCATGACCCGTTCGGCTTCATTGGCCTGACGTACGACGACGTCCTGCTGCTGCCCGGCCCCACGGACGTCATTCCGTCCGAGGCAGACACGTCTTCGCGCCTGTCCAAGCGGATCACTGTGCACACGCCGCTGCTCTCCGCGGCCATGGACACGGTGACGGAATCCCGCATGGCGATCGCCATGGCACGCCAGGGCGGCCTCGGCGTGATCCACCGCAACCTCTCGATCCCGGACCAGGCCGAGCATGTGGACCGCGTCAAGCGCAGCGAGTCCGGCATGATCACCAATCCGGTCACCATCGCCCCGGACGCCACCCTGCTGGAACTGGACGATCTGTGCGCCCATTTCCGCGTTTCCGGCCTGCCGGTCGTGGACGAGGACAACAAGCTGCTCGGCATCGTGACCAACCGCGACACCCGCTTCATCCCGCGCGCCGATTACCCCCGCCGCCTGGTCAACGAGGTCATGACCCGGATGCCGCTGATCACCGGCCGGGTTGGGATCAGCGCCGAGGAAACCGTTGAACTGCTGGGCAAGCACCGCATCGAGAAGCTTCCCCTGGTTGACGACGACGGCCGCCTGCAGGGCCTGATCACGGTCAAGGACTTCGACAAGGCCGAGCAATACCCGCTCGCCACCAAGGACGAGGAAGGCCGGCTGCGCGTCGGAGCCGCCATCGGCTTCTTCGGCGACGGCTACGAGCGCGCCATGACCCTGGTCGAGGCCGGCGTCGACCTCCTAGTCGTCGACACCGCCAACGGTCACAGCGCCGGCGTGCTGGAAATGATCGCCCGCCTGAAGAAGGATCCGGCAGTCGCGCACGTGGACATCATCGGCGGCCAGGCCGCCACCCGCGAAGGCGCGCAGGCCCTCATCGATGCCGGTGCCGATGCGATCAAGGTCGGCGTCGGTCCGGGCTCGATCTGCACCACCCGCGTCGTTGCCGGCGTCGGCGTTCCCCAGATCACCGCCATCTACGAGGCCTCCAAGGCCGCCATCCCGGCCGGCGTGCCGCTGATCGCCGACGGCGGACTGCAGTACTCCGGCGACATCGGCAAGGCCATTGTGGCCGGCGCCGATACCGTGATGCTCGGCGGCCTGCTCGCCGGCGCCGCGGAGAGCCCGGGCGACCTGGTGTTCGTCAACGGCAAGCAGTTCAAGTCCTACCGGGGCATGGGCTCCCTGGGGGCCATGCAGAGCCGGGGCAAGAACACCTCCTATTCCAAGGACCGCTACTTCCAGGCGGATGTTCCCTCCGACGAAAAGCTGATTCCGGAGGGCATCGAAGGCCAGGTGCCGTACCGCGGCCCGCTGTCCGCCGTCGCCCACCAGCTGGTGGGCGGACTGCGCCAGACCATGTTCTACACCGGTGCACGCACCATCGCGGAACTGAAGCAGAAGGGAAAGTTTGTCCGGATCACTCCGGCCGGCCTGAAGGAATCCCATCCGCACGACATCATGATGACCGCCGAGGCGCCGAACTACGGCACCCGCCGCTAAACACCCGGTTCTCTCGTCGAAGGGCAGCCGCTGCGCACCACGCAGCGGCTGCCCTTCGGGGTTTAGGGCACTGGGCCGCCGGGGTTCGGGGCACCGCGCCCATGTGCCGCCCGAACCGCCCAAAACCCGCCGGAACCCCCGCCCGAAACCCGCCCCGCCGGCACCAATACCGGGCGCTTTCGGGCCGACGACGCGCACTGGGATAACCTAGGGGTGTGAGTAACGAGATTGAAATTGGCCGTGGCAAGCGTGGGCGCCGAGCCTACTCCCTCGATGATGTGGCGATTGTGCCGTCCCGGCGTACCCGGGACCCGCAGGACGTTTCAATCAGCTGGCAGATAGATGCCTATGAGTTTGACATGCCGGTGATGGGTGCGCCGATGGATTCGGTGATGTCACCGGCCACCGCCATCGCCATGGGGCGGTTGGGCGGAGTGGGCGTGCTGAACCTGGAGGGGCTGTGGACCCGCTACGAGGATCCGCAGCCGCTGCTGGATGAGATCGCGGTCCTGAGCGAAGACAACTTCAACCCCGCAGCGACCCGCCGGCTGCAGGAAATCTACGAAGCGCCCATCCAGGCTGAGCTGATCACTTCGCGCCTGGCCGAGGTCCGGGAAGCCGGCGTCACCGTCGCCGGATCGCTGACGCCGCAGCGCACCCAGGAGTTCTACAAGACCGTCCTGGCTGCCGGCGTGGACATCTTCGTCATCCGCGGCACCACCGTATCGGCAGAGCATGTCTCCAAGACGGTCGAGCCGCTGAACCTCAAGCAGTTCATCTACGAACTGGACGTTCCGGTCATTGTGGGCGGCGCCGCCGGCTACACCCCGGCGCTGCACCTGATGCGCACCGGCGCCGCGGGTGTCCTGGTGGGCTTCGGCGGGGGAGCGACCACCACCACCCGGCGCGCGCTGGGCATCCATGCTCCGATGGCGACCGCCATTGCTGACATTGCCGAAGCGCGCCGGGACTACATGGACGAGTCCGGCGGACGCTACGTGCACGTGATCGCCGACGGCGGCATGGGCACCAGCGGCGACATCGTCAAGGCCATTGCCATGGGGGCCGACGCCGTGATGCTCGGTTCCGCGCTGGCCCGCGCCGAGGAAGCACCGGGCCAGGGATGGCACTGGGGCCAGGAGGCCCACCACAGCGAGCTTCCGCGCGGCGACCGGGTCCGGCTGGACACCGTGGGACCGCTGCAGGAAGTCCTCTGGGGACCCTCGCACCACACCAACGGCACGTCCAACCTGATGGGTGCCCTCCGCCGCGCCATGGCCACCACCGGATATTCGGATGTGAAAGCGTTCCAGCGCATCGAGGTCTTGGTTTCTCCCTACCTATCCAACATGTAGTTGCCTAGAGTTGCAGGGAGCAGCTGCAGGGGAGCGCAGCGGGGGCAGGATCCAGAGAGGAAATCTTGACTATGAGCAAAGATGCACTCAGCCCGGACAACCGGGAGGACGCCCTGGCCGCACTGCGTTCCACTGCGGAGCCCGGCGGTGAACTGGATATCCTGATCGTCGGCGGCGGCGTGGTCGGCGCCGGTGCCGCGCTGGACGCAGTGACCCGAGGGCTCAAGGTCGGCATGGTGGAGGCCCGGGACTGGGCCTCCGGCACGTCGTCGCGCTCCTCCAAACTCATCCACGGCGGGCTGCGCTACCTGGAGATGCTGGACTTCGCGCTGGTCTCCGAAGCCCTGAAGGAACGCGGCCTGCTCATCCAGCGGATCGCCCCGCACCTGGTGCGGCCGGTGCCGTTCCTGTACCCGCTGACCCACCGCTTCTACGAGCGCCCCTACGTGGGTGCCGGCATCATGCTCTACGACACCATGGGCCTGACCTCGGGTAACTCCCGCGGCGTGCCCAGGCACAAGCACCTCACCAAAAAGGCAACGCTGCGGGCCGCGCCCAGCCTCAAGGATGACGCCATGATCGGCTCCATCCGCTACTACGACGCCCAGGTCGACGACGCCCGGTACGTCGCCAACATGGCCCGCACCGCGTCGCACTACGGCGCCGTGGTGGCCAACCGGGTCTCCGTGGTGGACTTCCTGCGCGAAGGCGAGCGTGTGGTTGGCGCCCGGGTCAAGGACACCGAATCGGGGCGGGAATTCGACGTCTTCGCCCGCCAAGTGGTGAACGCCACCGGCGTCTGGACCGATGAGACCCAGGCCATGGTGACTGACCGCGGCCAGCTGAAGGTTCGGGCATCCAAGGGCGTGCACCTGGTGGTGCCCCGGGACCGGATCCAGTCCACGGTCGGCATGATCCTGCGCACCGAGAAATCGGTCCTGTTCGTGATTCCGTGGGGCCGGCACTGGATCGTCGGCACCACCGACACAGACTGGCACCTGGACAAGGCCCATCCTGCCGCGACATCGGCCGACATCGACTACCTCCTGGACCATGTGAACAAGGTGCTCAAGACGCCCTTGACGCGGGAAGACGTTGAAGGCGTGTACGCCGGGCTGCGTCCGCTGCTCGCGGGGGAAAACGACTCCACGGCCAAGCTTTCCCGCGAACACGTTGTCGCCCATCCGGTCCCGGGTCTGGTGGTCGTTGCCGGCGGGAAATGGACCACGTACCGGGTGATGGCCAAGGACGCGGTGGACGAGGCGGCACGCGCCCTGGACGAAAAGGTACCTGAAAGCTGCACCTCCACCATCCCGCTGCTGGGCGCCGTGGGCTACAAAGCGGCCTGGAACCTCAGGCACCGCACAGCCGAGCACTACGGCGTGCATGTGGCCCGGGTGGAGCACCTGCTGAACCGCTACGGATCCCTGGCCACCGAGGTGCTGGAGCTCATCCGTGAAAACCGTGAGCTGGGGGAAGCACTGCCCGGAGCTGATGACTACCTGCGGGCGGAAGCAGTCTATGCAACCACCGCCGAAGGCGCCCGCCATGTGGAGGATGTCCTGGCCCGCCGGACCCGCATTTCCATCGAGTCCTGGGACCGGGGGGTGTCCGCCGCGCCCGTCGTGGCCGAGCTGATGGCCCCCATCCTGAACTGGGACGAGGAACGGGTGATGCAGGAAGTGGCCCACTACCAGGCTCGGGTGGAAGCGGAACGGCTCAGCCAGGAACAGCCCGACGACGTGTCGGCGGACGCCGCCCGCCTCAGGGCCCACGACATAACGCCGCTGGCCTGAGGTGGACTCGGAGCTCTCCCTGACCGCCAAGGGCGCGGTCCTGACCGTGCCCGACATGGTCATCCTCGAACTGGAAGCCGCCGACCGCACCGATGCGGCAGCGCAGCTCGCCGAGCGGATGTACCGGCAGGGACGCATTCGCAATCTGGAGGCGTTCCTGGAACAGGTGAATGCCAGGGAGCACCAGATGGCCACCGGACTGCCCGGCGGCATTGGCATGCCGCATGCGCGCAGCGAACACGTGGTGGAAACCTCGATCGCCGTGGGCATCACGCGGTACGGCCACAGCATTGATTTCGGCGCCTCGGACGGTCCGGCCACCGTGATACTGCTCATAGCCACGCCCGCCGGCGCCTTCTCGGAACACCTGGAAGTCCTGGCCACCCTGGCCCGGTCGTTGTTCCGCCCGGCCTTCCGGGAGTCGCTGCGGCGGGCCCACGATGCCGAAGTCATTTCGGAACTGATCAATTCCTCGCTGGTGTTTTTTGACCACTGACGGCCGCCCGGGCTCCGAACGAGGCGGCGGCCTGCGCGGGCCGGAAGGCATTGGGTTTTCTACACGCTGACGAAGTACGGTTAAGGCGTGCTGAAAACTGCCCTGCAACTCCGCTGGATCGCCGCGCTGCTCTTTGCCCTTGCGATCTCCACGGTCTTCGTCCTCCTAAGCCAGTGGCAGTTTTCGACGGCGGAGAGTGACCTCCCGGCCTCGACCGACCGCACCGAAGCGGTACGGCCGCTGACCGAAGTCTTCACTCCGGGCGTGGAACTGTTCGGAACCACCGCCGACCAGATGGTCTCGATGACCGGGTCCTTCCGCACCGACGACACGGTGCTGATCGACAACCGGCTCTACGACGGGGAGGAAGGCTACTGGGTGGTCACCGCCTTCGCCGTCGACGGAGCACCCGGAGAGGCCGTCATGCCGGTGGTCCGCGGTTGGATTGCCGACCCCGACGACGCCGTTCCGGCACCCTCCGGCGAGGCCGCCGTCGTCGGCCGCCTGCTGCCTCCGGAAGCGCCCGTGGCCCAGCCGGCAGAGGACGGGATCCTGCCCAGCCTGGCCAGTGCCGAGCTGATCAATGTCTGGGACACCCCGGGATACTCGGCGTTCGTGACCGCAGACTCGGTCACCGTGAACGGGGAAGCCGCCGAGGCCGGGGACATGCGCGTCGTGGACGTGGATGCCCAGCCGCAGGAAACAACGGTGAACTGGATGAACATTTTCTACGCCCTGGAATGGGTGGTGTTCGCCGGGTTCTCCGTGTTCCTGTGGTGGCGCCTGGTTGCCGATGCCCACCGCCGTTCCCTCGAGGACGACGAATACTACGACGACGATGAATACGACGACGACGACGACAACGACGGCGATGGCGGCGGCCAGCCTGCCGGCCGTCCGGTCCCAAGCAGTGAGGTACAAAAGTGAGCGATCCAGCCCCCGCAGCAACCAAGAGGCCACGCCGGAAGAAGCGCCGGTTCGGCGGCACCCACGCCCAGATACGGTCGGCCCTGACGTTTTACAAGGTGTCCTCGTACGTCACCGGCGTATTCCTGCTGCTGCTGTGCATCGAAATGATCCTCAAGTACGGCATGAAAATCGAAGAGATTTCAGTGGGACCGCTGAACCTCTTCACCGGCGTCCTCATCGCCCACGGCTGGCTGTACGTGGTCTACCTGCTGGCCGACTTCCGGCTGTGGCAGCTCATGCGCTGGCCCTTCTCCAAGTTCGTCCTGATCGCCCTGGGCGGTGTTGTTCCCTTCCTCTCCTTCATCGTGGAGAGCCGGACGCACAAGCAGGTCCTGGCGGAGCTGGCGGCCCATCCGGAAGCGGCCAAGCGCTACTGACGCGCCCTCGGGCTGCTGAATCCGGCGGCATCGGGGCCGCATCGCGCTGCAGTCGCCGATGCGGCCGATGTGCGGCACCGATGCTCCGGCGACTATCCTTGAACCGTGACTAATTCCGCGACCCCTCCCATTGAAGAGCGCCCTGTCCTCGTTGTGGACTTCGGCGCCCAATACGCCCAGCTCATTGCCCGCCGGGTACGCGATGCAGATGTCTATTCCGAGGTGGTTCCCCACACCTACACCACGGAACAGATCCTGGCGAAAAACCCGGCAGCCATTATTCTTTCCGGCGGCCCCTCCAGTGTTTACGCGGAAGGCGCTCCCGCCGTCAGCGAAGGCCTGTTCGAAGCAGGCGTTCCCGTCCTGGGCATCTGCTACGGGTTCCAGGCCATGGCGAATGCCCTCGGCGGCACGGTCGCGAAGACCGGCCTGCGTGAGTACGGCTCCACCGACGCCACCGCAGTGAACGGCTCGCGTTCCATCCTGGAGGGCACCCCGGACCACCAGAACACCTGGATGAGCCACGGTGACAGCGTCCAGGAAGCACCCCCAGGATTCGATGTCCTGGCCACCACGGCCGGCGCCCCGGTTGCAGCCTTCGCCAACGAGGAAAAGCGCCTCTACGGTGTCCAGTGGCACCCCGAGGTCAAGCACTCCGCACACGGCCAGTCAGTGCTGGAAAACTTCCTGTTCAAGGGCGCCGGCCTGGAACCGAGCTGGACCACCCGCAACATCGTTGAGGAGCAGGTCGAGCGCATCCGTGCCCAGGTGGGCAACTCCCGCGTCATCTGCGGCCTTTCCGGCGGCGTCGACTCCGCCGTCGCGGCTGCCCTGGTGCAGCGCGCCGTCGGCGACCAGTTGACCTGCGTCTTCGTGGACCACGGCCTGCTGCGCGAGGGTGAAGCAGAGCAGGTGGAACGCGACTTCGTGGCGTCCACCGGCGTCAACCTCTACGTCGCCAACGAGCAGAAGCGCTTCCTCGAAGCCCTCGCCGGCGTCACCGACCCGGAGACCAAGCGCAAAATCATCGGTCGCGAGTTCATCCGCGCCTTCGAAGAGGCCGAACGCGCCATCATGGCCGAAGCCGCGGCCGCGGGCGAACCCATCCGCTTCCTGGTCCAAGGCACCCTGTACCCGGACGTCGTCGAATCCGGCGGCGGTGAAGGTGCAGCCAACATCAAGAGCCACCACAACGTCGGCGGCCTGCCCGAAGACCTGAAGTTCGAGCTCGTCGAGCCGCTGCGTGCCCTGTTCAAGGACGAAGTCCGCGCCGTGGGCGCCCAGCTGGGCCTGCCGGCGGAGATCGTCGGCCGCCAGCCCTTCCCCGGCCCCGGTCTGGGCATCCGCATCATCGGTGAAGTCAACCAGGAACGCCTGGACCTGCTGCGCCGTGCCGACGCCATCGCCCGCGCCGAGCTCACGGCAGCCGGCCTGGACAACGAGGTCTGGCAGATGCCGGTCGTGCTGCTGGCCGATGTCCGCAGCGTCGGCGTGCAGGGGGACGGCCGCACCTACGGCCATCCGATCGTCCTGCGCCCGGTCTCCAGCGAGGACGCCATGACCGCTGACTGGTCACGCCTGCCCTACGACCTGCTGGCACGCATCTCCAACCGCATCACCAACGAAGTCGACGGCATCAACCGAGTCGTTCTGGACGTCACGTCCAAGCCGCCGGGAACCATCGAGTGGGAATAGATTGATCACGGGGGACAGCCGACCGGCTGTCCCCCGCGTTGCTATGCCGGGGAAAGCCGGTCGGAAGCGATAGTTTGGAAGGTATGCCAATTTGGTCAAGAACGCCGCGCGGAAGTGCAGAAAAGAGGGCACCAGTGTCTGAGCAGAATCCCGAGGACAATGCCTCGGACTTCCTGCTGCCCTGGCTGGGACAACTGGGACAGCAGGCCGGAACGGACACGTTGCTCCATTTCACCCCCTCAGCCTCCAACAGCATCGACCTGACCCACGCGCATCCCTCGGGCCTGGCCCAGCTGCTGGCAGGACGCCGGACCCGGCTGTCCACGCTGCTGCGCGACTCGGAGCAGTACGGGGCCGCGATGAAGGCCGGGCGCCTCCTGCGCGCCAAGATCTACGAACTGGGCACCGACCGCGGGATCGACGTCGGATACCTGGCGGCGGGCACGGCCTCCTGGCGCTACGCCGACGACGACGCCGTCCGCCCGGAATCGCTGACCGCACCGGTGCTGCTGACCCCGGTGTCGCTGACCGTGCATCCGTCGCAGGACGACTATGAGCTGCAGCTGACCGACAAGGCAGCGCTGAATCCGGCGTTTGTGCGGCACCTGCAGCAGGAGCAGGGCCTGGACATCGACGTGGAGGCCCTCGCCAGGCTGGCCTACGGCACCGCGCGCTTTGACCCCCATCCGGTGCTGGAGAAACTGCGGGCCGTCACCGAGGGCGTCCGCGGCATCAACATCGAGCACCGGCTCCTCGTCTCCACCTTCGCCGATCTCTCGGACCTCGCCGACGACGCTGCGCTGGACCCCGCCCACCCCATCCTGCGGGGCCTGATGGACGCCGCCCGGGGGAAGAGCACTGCCGCCCCCGATGCCACCGACCCGGGGCTTCCGCCGCTGGACGACCGGCTGCCTGCCGATGAGCTCCTGCTGCTGGACGCCGACCGCGAACAGCAGGACGTCCTGGACCTGATCCTGGACGGCCAGTCCCTGGTGGTTTCCTCACCGCCCGGCACCGGACAGACGCAGACGGCGCTCAACGCCGCTGCGGCGCTGGTCCACGCCGGAAAATCGGTCCTCGTCGTTGCGGAACGCCGCGGCACGCTGAACCAGTTTGTCTCCGAGCTCGACGCGCTGCACCTGGGCTCCGCCGTCCTCCAGCTGAATGCCGGGCTCACCGAGCAGCAGCTGAAGGACCAGCTGGTCCGCGCCATTGTCCGGAACGAGAAGGCTGCCGCGCCCGAGCTGGAGAGCCTGCACAAGGTCCTCCTGTCCAACCGCCACCAGCTGCGCGACCATGTGAAGTCGCTGCACAACGTGCGACGCCGCTGGGGCTGCTCTCCCTATCAGGCCATGCAGTCCCTCGCCGAGCTCACCTCCATGACGCCGGCTCCCGCAACGACCGTCCGGCTCAAGCGCAGCGTCCTGGACAGCATCACTGACCGCACCGAACTGACGGGCCGGCTCCGCCGGGCTGCCGAATTGGGCAGCTTCAGCCGTGCCGCCACCAGCAGTCCGTGGTTTGGTGCCAAGCTGCTCAACCGCAAGGAAACCGAAGAGGCCTACGAGCTGACGCAGAGCCTGGCCCGGGATCTTCCCGAGCTGCGCGCCAAGGTCCAGGCCGTTGCCGAGCATTCGCAGATCCGCCTGGGCGAGACCTTCGCCCAGTGGGGCGAGCAGCTGGAACTGCTGGTTGCCGTGCGGGAAAGCCTCGACAAGTTCACCCCGGACATTTTCGACCGTCCGGTCAGCGACCTGATCTCCGCGACCGCGTCCTCCTCCTGGCGCCGTGAGCGTGCCGTGGACATGAGCTCCATGACCCGCTCCCGGCTGCGCCGCGTGGCGAAGGAGTACATCCGGCCGGGCGTGCACATTTCGGACCTGCACTCCTCGCTCGTCGAGGTGCAGCAGCAGCGCGCCGTGTGGGCCCACTATGCCACCACCCAGCGCCATCCGTCAGTGGCCACGGGCCTTGCGGATATCAACCGTTCCTACATCACCGTCAAGGAACAGCTGGATACCCTCACCGGGATCCTCGACGGCACGCCGGCCAAGCCGGATCTTGCCGAGCTGACACTGGACGAGCTGGAAAAGCAGCTAGATGCGCTGGCGGGGGACCGTGAAACCCTCGAAACCCTGCCCGAGCGGACCCTCCTGCTCGACGAGATGCGCGGCCAGGGCCTGGGTGAACTGCTGGACGATCTGGAAGCCCGCGAAGTCCTGCCCCGCCAGGTGGGCTACGAACTCGAACTCGCCTGGTGGCAGTCCGCGCTGGAGGCGATGATCAGCGGCGACGATTACCTCGCCATGAGCGACGGCGACAGCCTCCGCCGGCTCGAAGCCGAATACCGGCTGGCGGACAACGCCCACATCGCCTCCGGCAGCGCCCGGGTGCGGTCTGCCCTGGCCGACCGCTGGCGCCGCGGAGTCAAGGCCGCAGCCTCCGACGCCGCGACCCTGCGGGATGCCATCAAGAACGGGCCCCTGGCGCTGCAGGACCTCTGCTTCCAGTCCGAGGAGCTCGTTTCCGCACTGCTGCCCATCTGGGCCGCAAGCCCGCTGGTGCTGCCCATGGTGCTGCCCGGGAACCGGACCTTCGATACCGTCATCGTGCTGGACGCCGAGTCAACCTCGCTCCAGTCCGCCGTGCCGGCACTGGCCCGGGCCACCCAGGTTGTTGCCTTCGGCGACGGCCAGCTCGGCGGACCGCGTCCGTTCACCATCGGCGTCGAAGCGGTGCGGCCGGCGGGGGAGCAGCACGACCTCGTCAGTGCGTTCGAAGCCCTGACCCAGGTTCTGCCGACCCGGACCCTGTCCACCGTATACCGCGGCACGGACCGGGACCTGATGCGTCAGCTGAGCCGAAGCTTCTATCAGGACCGGCTGACCACACTGCCGCGCGGCAGCGAGGTTTCCTCGGACGATGGTGCGCTGACCGTGGAGTATCTGGCGGACGGCACGGGTATGCCCAGCGCCGACCATGAGGGTGTCGAAAGTGTCGCAGCCGAGGTCAACCGGGTTGTGGATCTGGTCTTTGAACACATCCGCCGCAGGCCGCACCAGTCGCTCGCCGTCGTCACCGCCAGTCCGCGGCACGCCGTGCGTGTGGCTGAAGCGATCCGCGTGCAGATGGCCAATTTCCCCTGGGCCGCCGACTTCTTCACGCCGGGCAAGGAATCCTTCCGCGTGGTTCCGGTGGACCGCGCCGCCGGCCTGGTGCGGGACTGCGTGATTTTCTCGCTCGGTTTCGGGCGGACCCCGCACGGACGCGCACTGCACAACTTCGGCCCCCTGTCGGCATCCGACGGCCGCGGCAAGTTCCTCACCGCCATGACGCGGGCGGGGGCCAAGCTGCATGTCCTGACCTGTTTCCAGCCCGAGGATCTGGACAAGTCGCGGCTCGGCTACGGCGCCCTCGACTTCTACGAGCTCATCAACCGTGAGCTGAGCCCGTCCGCCCGGACCGGCGCAGTCCGAAGCTCCGATGCAGCGGTTACCTTCACCGGTTTCTCAGGCATTGACGGCGCAGGCGGAATCATGGAAGAGGACGCCTTGGTGGCCGATCTGGTCAACCGGCTGCGGGCCCGCGGCGCGAAGGTCTGGGACCACTATCAGGGGGCCATCGACATCGTGGCCACCGTTGACCGCACCGGCGGCGAGAGTGATCCCACGGTACCCATGGCGATCGAATCCGACGGGACCGAGCGGTACCGGACCATGAGTGTTCGGGAGCGCAGCCGGTTGCGGCCGCAGCTCCTGGAACGGCTGGGCTGGCGGTACATGCCGCTGTGGACCATTGAGGTCTTCAGCGACCCGTCGGCCTGCGCGGATCTGGTGGGGCGCTACCTGAACCTGCCGGCGCCGAGGGACGGCGATGAAAAAGCCGGCCGGTCCGTTGCCCCCGCGCGGGGATCGCTGGCGCGCCGCGGCAGCCAGTCCGTCGTTCCCCACGGCAGCAGCCGGAGCCGGGAACGCGGAACCGTTGCAGAGGACAAGGAGACCGGCCCGCAGGCGCCCAACCAGGAGGCGCACCGGCCGTGACCCCGCGGAAGCCGCACCGGCGGGCCAGCGGCGGAACCCCGCCGCCCCGGCCCCCGGCTCGGGGCGCCCCGGCGGCGCCGGCAACTGAGCCGGCCGCTGAGCCGGCGGCGCCGGCCGGATCTTCGCCGCCGGCCGAACCGTCGGTACTGAAGGCCAAGGCCGCTGACGATGATCCGCGGGTCTGGGGCGATTCTCCCGAGGACCGCGACTCCTGGCTGCTGGAGCAGCGTCCGCCGCACTGGGACTGAATTTCCGGCGGCGGACCATCAAATGCAGCGGACATCGAATGCAGCGGACGATCAAATGTCGCAGCACGGCGGTGGGGTCAGCCGCCGGTCAGGATCAGGTGGAGGTTTCCGCTTCCCGATGAGGCGGCCAAAGCCGCTGCCTGATCGGGAAGCGCGGCCAGGACCACCACAGCGCCGCTTTCCTGCGATCCGGGCCACGATGAGGCGCCGTCCGAGCCCGTCCACAGGACCGGGGCATCCGCCGCCAGCACTGCAGGGGCGCCTCCGGCCTGCTCTGCGTCCGGACTTCCGAGGACAACATCCACGAGCTGGCCGGGCGAGAGCAGCTGCACGATGGCAGGGTCCGCAGGGCGGACGGATACGGCTACTGTGCCGGGCGGAGCGCCGGTCAGGAGCCCCGTGCCCACCAGGGAGGTCTGCATCAACGGACTGCCCTGTTTCAGGGGCGTGGCGAGCCGCCGGCCGGTCACCGCATCCACGGCGGCGAAGGAACCGGGCGGAACGGCTGCTGACGCTGCCGGGACAGCACGCAGGTCCTGCGCGGTGAGCAGTGCTCCCGCGGGGAGATCGGCAGCGGCGACCACCAGCGAAACCTCACCCGGGTCCGGCGGCAGCAGGGCCTGAACTGCGGTACCGGCAGCCGCGCAGCACAGCAGGGCGGCAAGCAGGCGCCGCCGGCGGACCACTAAACGCCGCAGTCGCATCATCAGGGAAGAGCCGGGGCCGGGACGCGGCGCAGAAAAAGGAAGCACGGTCCGACCCTAGGAGCCGATGCGTGTTGGAGCAGGGTGTCCCCGCCGGACGGTGGATATGTTCAGTTCCGGACCCGGCAGAAACGCGCTGGGGAGGAGCTGCTGCGCGCAGGAGCTACTTTGCGGAGGAACCGGTTCCCGATGCCGCTCCGGCAGTGGGTGCGGCAGAGGAGCCCGACGAGGACTGGGCAGGCGAGGCTGCGGCTCCGGAGGAGCTGTCGGACTTGGCCGGAGCCGCCGGAACGCTGTTCTTGGCCTCGCGTGAATCAGTGCGGTAGAAGCCCGATCCCTTAAAGACCACGCCTACGCTGTTGAACTTCTTGCGCAGGTTTCCGCTGCAGGAAGGGCAAACGGTCAGGGTGTCGTCGGTGAAGGACTGCTGGATGTCGAAAGCGGAACCGCAGTCCTTGCAGGCATAGGCATATGTAGGCACTGTTACTTACTCCTCCTGAGAACCAAGATGTCAGGCCCCTGGCCCGGCTGGACGTCGAATAACGGCAGCTGGCACTCGGTGGCCTTGAGTGCTAACTATACACCGGGCGCTGCGCCAGCCCGGTCCACCCCGAGGGCGTCAGTACCGCGTCCATCGGCTCGTCGAAGGGATCTGGCGTCCAGTGGCCGGCGGGCGCCAGTTCATGGTCGTACACGATGCCCACCGCCGGAGCGGGGTTGCCGCCCGACCGAAGCTCCGACAGGAACCGGTCGTAATAACCGCCGCCCTTGCCCATTCGCACGCCGTTCCGGTCGACCGCGAGGGCGGGCACCAAAAGCAGGTTCAGGTCCGGCAGTTCGGCGGGGGACAGGCGCGGCCCTGCGGGTTCCGGAACCGAGGGGAAGAGTCCCGGAAGGAGCGGTGTTCCGGGTTTCCAGCGGCACCAGGAGAGCCTGCGGTCCGGCTCGCAGACGGGGACGACGACGTCGTACCCCATCTCCAAGAGGTTCTCCAGCAGCGGCGCGGTCCCCGGTTCACGGCCCGCTGACAGATAGCCGGCGACAGTGCTGCCCGGCCGCACCAGGTCCGGAAGAACCGCCGCTGCATGGATGGCCAGGGACCGGCCGGCAGCGAGCGGGGCATCCGGCGGCAATTCCCGGCGCAGCCGCCGGTACAGCTGCCGGGCCAGTTCCTTGGAGGTGGGGGCAGCGGGGTTCGTCATGTTTCCATTGTCGCAATAGTCCCAGCCGCAACAGATTGCGTTTTGGTGAAAAGAGGCTGTGCTTCTGTACTCTTACGGACATGACTTCACGCGCGACCGTAACCAAAGCCGTAATTCCCGCCGCCGGGCTGGGTACCCGATTCCTGCCGGCCACTAAAGCCATGCCGAAGGAAATGCTCCCCGTGGTGGATAAGCCCGCCATCCAGTACGTGGTGGAAGAGGCCGTCAATTCCGGGATGTCCGACATCCTGATGATCACCGGCCGCAACAAGCGGTCCCTGGAAGACCATTTCGACCGGGTTCCGTTCATCGAAAAGACACTTGAAGACAAGGGTGATCTGGAACGGCTCGCCATGGTCCGGGCCGCGTCTGAGCTGGGTGAAATCCATTACCTCCGCCAGGGCGACCCCAAGGGCCTGGGACATGCGGTCCTGCGCGCGAAACTGCATGTGGGCAACGAGCCCTTTGCCGTACTGCTCGGCGACGACCTCATCGACGCCCGTGATGACCTCCTGAAGCAGATGGTGGAGGTCCAGGCCAAGACCGGCGGTTCCGTGGTTGCCCTCATTGAGGTTGAACCTTCGCAGATCAGTGCCTACGGCTGCGCCGACATCTCCGTCGTTGAGGGTGAAGACTACGTCCGGGTCAACAAGATGGTGGAAAAGCCTGCCGTTGAAGAGGCTCCGTCCAACCTCGCCGTCATTGGCCGCTATGTGCTGCACCCGTCCGTGTTCGGCGTGCTGGAGGAAACCGGCCCCGGACGCGGCGGCGAAATCCAGCTGACCGACGCCCTGCAGACCCTTGCCGCCCAGGAAGAGGGGGAGGGTGCCGGAGTCTACGGCGTCGTCTTCCGCGGGCGCCGGTACGACACCGGTGACAAGCTCAGCTACCTCAAAGCAGTGGTGACCCTGGCCTCCGAGCGTGAAGATCTGGGCCCGGACCTGCGCGAGTGGCTCAAGAGCTTCACCGGTACGCTCGAAAGCTGATGCCGTGTGGGGGTCGGCCATTTGGCCGGTGACGCTGGAATGCGGCGACCTGGGGCTGCGGCCCATCCGCTACCGCGATCGTCGGGAATGGACGGCCCTCCGCATCCGCAACGCCAAATGGATGGCGCAGTGGGAGGCGAGTAATCCGCTGCCCGGCGGTGAGCTGCCAACCTATGCGGCCATGGTGCGCAGCCTGAACCAGCAGGCCCGCGAGGCCTCGGCGCTTCCGTTCCTGATCACCGAACGCCGCGGCGGGCTGCGCACGCCGCCAGCGATCGTCGGACAGCTGACTGTCTCGACGATTGTGTGGGGTTCGGCGCGCATGGCCACCCTTGGCTACTGGGTGGATGAGGAGCGGGCAGGCCGCGGGATAGCGCCGACGGCGGTGGCCCTGGCGACTGACCACTGCTTTGGCGTGCTGGGGCTGCACCGCATGGAAATCAACATCAAACCGGACAACAGGGCGAGCCTGCGGGTGGTCGAAAAGCTGGGCTTCCGAGATGAGGGGCTGCGGGAACGGTACCTGCACATTGCCGGACAGTGGGCGGACCACCGCAGCTTTGCACTGACCACTGAAGACGTGCCGGATGGCCTGCTGACTCGCTGGCTGGCCCGGTGACGGCCGCCGGCTACGGGTTTTTTGGCACCGAACCCCGACACACCGCCAGTAATGCGCGCTCCGGTGTGCATTAGCTCATAACGTCGTAGTGTGGACTTCCCTCTCAACAGCTCCCTGATCCTGGCCGTTACCGTTGGCCTCTGGCTGCTGTGGGTTGCTCCGTACGTTTTCCGCCGGTCCGACCTGTCCGCAGCGCCGGCAGCCGCGGGCATGCCAGCTCCCTCGTCTACAGCCATCCGCTCTTCCATCACCGCCGATGGACTGTCCCAGCAGGGGAACATTATGCACAACACCTCCATCCGGCCCGGAAATTCCACCGGCACATCGGAGCCCTACACCGGCGCTCCGGCACCGGTCCAGTTCAGGCAGCCGGTATTCCGGATCCACTACGGCCGCACCGCCCTGGCCCTGGCCGGCGCGCTGGCCCTCGCCCTGGTTGTGATCGGATTGCCGCTGGCTGCCTTCGGAGTTGCTTCCTGGTGGCTCCCCGTCGGTGCCTTGGCGGTGGGCGGCGCAGCGATTGCCTCACTCCGCGCGCTTGCCGTGCAGGCACGCCGGAGCAGGGTTGACGCCGCCTTCCGCGCGGCGATGAGTGTCGGCCGGCCGGCACCGCCGCGGCCGGCAGCTCCTGAGGCCCCCGCCGCAGAGCCGGTGCGGCATTACCCCGAAACCGTCCTGTTCGACGCCCAGAGCGTCTCCGGCGCGGGCCGTCCGGCGGCCACTGCGCCGGCCGGCGCTGCCCCTGAGGCCTCGCTCACCACTGCACCGGGAGCTCCGGACCGCAGGCCCACGGCAGCGGAACTGCGCAGCGCTGCGCTGGAAGTTGCCGCAAAAGCGGCACCCGCCGGACCGCCGAAGACCTCCACCACCCCCTGGGAACCGGTGGCGGTTCCGAAACCGATCTATGTGGAAGCCCCGGTTGCCTCACGCCCGGCACCGGAACCGCTCGTCCTGCCGGAAACCCCCAAGCCCGCAGCACGGACGCCGCTCCGCGCCCCGGCCGCCGCGGCCGAAAGCGCCGAGTCCGGCAGCAGCGGCGCACCGAGCACCGGCAAGATCAACCTGGACGACGTCCTCCAGCGCCGCCGCGCCTAGGCGCCGCTCCCTGCATGAACCGCGGCAGCCGGACCGGCGCGCGAGGAGACCGCGAGGCCGCGTCCAAGGCGCTGCTTGAAAGTTCCGACATGTCCGGCCCGCTGGCGGCCGCTCTGCGTCCCCTGGGCCTCAAGCCGGTTGCTTGGGCCCACGTTCGCTCCCATCATCGGCCCGGCGCCGGCATCAGTGCCCTGTACCGGGTCGAAGCCGTTCCCCGTTCCGCGGCTGCGGGACACCGGCCCCTGCACCTCCAAGTGGGAGCCACCACAGATCTCAACGCGGCCGACGGCGGCGCCACGGCCCGGGGCACGGTCGGCGGCACTGCGGTCCGCCTGTGGGTCCATCCGCGCGACCCGGTCCTGCTGGGCCTGCCCTGGGCGACCAGCGCCGAAGCGGTGGCCCGCGATGTCTTCGGCACAGACACCGATGCAGCGCGTGCAGCCCTGAACCTGGTGGCCTACCGGCCGCTGCGCCGGGCTGTCGTCCGGGCAACCTTGGAACGGCCGGACGGGTCAGCCGGGCCAACCGTTTACCTCAAAGTTCCGCAGCCGCACCTGGCTGCCGGCCTGCGCCTGCGCCTGCAGCTGGCGGCGGCTGCCGGGCTGCCCGTTCCGCCGCTGCTCGACACGGTGGCCGGTGCCGACACGGTGTCCGGTGCCGGCCCGGCTGCCGGCGTTTTGATCCTGGGCGGCCTTCCGGGGCGATCGCTGCACCGGGAGCTGAGCGCAGCCGGGACCCCGGCGCTGGACCCCGAAGCACTGGCCCGGCTCCTGGACCGGCTTCCGGCGGCGGGCCTGGCCCTGCCGCGCCGGCCGGCCTGGTCCGAGCGCATCATGGACTACGCTGCCGGCGCCGCCGTCGCGCTGCCGGACGGGGCAGAACGGATTACCCGGTGTGCACGAGCAATAGCCGCCGGAGTCCGCTCGACCGATCCGGGACCGGTGGTGCCCACGCACGGGGACTTCCACGGCGGAAACCTGCTTGCCGGCACGGGCAACGCGGCACTGCGGATCACCGGCATGCTCGACGTTGACGCCCTGGGACCGGGACACCGGGTGGATGACCTTGCGTGTTTCCTGGGCCACCTGTGGGTGCTCGCGGCCCTGTCCCCGGAGAACACCGGGCTGCAGGATGCGGCCGGACGCTGTGCCCGGGTCTTCGCCCGCCAGACGGATGCGGCGGCCCTCTACTGCCGCTCCGCGGCGGTGGCCCTTACCCTCGTTGCGGGAGCCGCCGCACGCGGCTCCGGGGCGGCCCGGCGGACGGTGGCCGCGGCGGAGGAACTGCTGAACCGGTCCCACGGCCCGTTCTAAGCGCCCGCTAGGCCGGAGGCACCAGCTTTTCCAGCAGCGGCTCACTCCGGTAGGGAATGTGCTCGTGCAGGGCCAGCACCGTCTCGGTGCGGATCACACCCTTGATCCGCAGCACGAAACGCAGGGCCGTCTGCAGCTGCTGCGTGTCAGTGGCCGCCAGCCGGCACCAGACGTCGCCGTGCCCGGAGATCTCGTGAACCTCCAGGACCTGCGGCAGGGTGCGGAGCCCGGCAATCACGGTATCCAGTTCCCGGTGCGAAACCTCAATGGTGACAAACGCCAGCACGTCGTAGCCCAGCCGTGCCAGATCCACGTCCCGACCGCCCGGGCGGATCAGCCCGGCCCGGTCCAAATGCTTCAGATGGCTCTGGGTGGTGTTCCGGGCGATGCCCAGCGTTTCGCTGAGGTCGCCGATCTGGGCCCGCGGGTTCCGCACCAGCTCCAGCAGCAGCTTCAGATCAACCGCGTCCAAGTTGCCCATTGCGCGCATCTCCTCTCAGGGATTACGGAGAATATTGATCGAAACCGTCAATTGCTGGGACTTTTGTGCATCATCAGGCCCGGCACAGCCCATCCTATAGTGGAATTGGTCAAGAATTCCGATGTGGTGAAAGCGCCCCGCGACCTCGTCCTGAACGGGCCGGAATGCTGGACGAACTCGGCGAATGCAGAAGGGTATTGGACACGCGTTGACAGTCCTCAATGAACTTCGTATGCGGCCCGCCGCGGCCGGGCGCCGCGAATGGGATGCATCCCGGCGGCCCCGGCTGCTGCTGACACTGGCAATCATGACCACCCTGCTGGTGGGCGCCAACCTCGCCACGCCGCTTTATCCGCTGCTCGGGGAGCGGCTGGGGCTGACCCACTTCGGGGTGACAGTGGCCTTTGCCGCCTATGTGCTGGTCCTGGTGGCCGGTCTGCTGCTGGTGGGGCACTGGTCCGACTTCATTGGCCGCCGGGCAGCACTGGTGCTGGCCAGCGTTGTCAGCCTCCTCGGCGGCGTGCTGTTCGGAACCGCCACCGGCATGGGCGCGCTGATCGCCGGCCGTGCGCTGCAGGGAGCGTCGGTGGCCCTGGCCACCGGTGCCAGTTCCGCGGCGCTGCGGGAGCTGCTGCCGCACCGGCCGGAGTGGGCCACCCGGTTTACGCTTCTGGTCTCCGCCGGCGGCGTGGCGGCCGGTCCGGTGATCGGCGGCCTGCTGTCGCTGCTGCCTGCCCCCACCCTGACCCCGTTCCTGATCCATTTCGTGGTCCTCGCCGGGCTGCTGGTTCCGCTGTGCCTGCTGAAGGCACGCCCCGCCATTGCCGTGCCGCCGCTGGGCCGGGCGCTGGCCGCCCTGCGTCCGCGCCGCCTGGCGGTCTCCCACCAGGCTCGGTCCCAGTTCTGGATGGCCTCCGTCACCGGATTCCTGAGCTTCGCCGTTTTCGGCTTTTACCTGTCCCTGGCGCCGACCTACTTCGCCGGCATCGCCGGCACCTCCTCCCGCCCCGTCGTCGGGCTGCTGGCCGCCCTGGCGCTGGCGGCCTCGGCCGTCAGCCAGCTCACCGGTGTCCGCGGACGCCTGGTGGTGCCGGCCGGGCTGGCGCTGATGGGAACCGGCGTCGCGCTGATCCCGGCGGCGGGCGCCCTGGGCAGCGTTCCCCTGCTGGTGTCCGCCTCCCTGGCGGCCGGCTTCGGCCAGGGGATGGCCTTCCGGACGGTGTTCAACGACGTCGCGGCAAAGGTGGAACCGGCACAGCACGCCCAGATCATCAGCACGGTTTACGTGATCACCTATCTGGGCAGCGCCATTCCCGTGCTCGGACTGGGCGCCGCCGGTGCGGCATGGGGCCTGCCGTCGGCCGTGGCCTGGTTCTCCGCGGCCATCGCCCTCAGCTGCGCCGTCCTGTGCGTGTTCGCGCTGATCCGGTCCCGCAAAAAAGCCGCCTGACGACCTGCACGCCGCCGCACCAGGCCCGGCATACCCAGCGGCCCCGGCGGAAAGTAGGCTGGTCGCATGCAGAATTCCAGTGAGGCACCCGCCGCCGGGTCCGGGCCCAGCATCATCGGACTCGACATCGGCGGCACCAAGACCCACGGACTGCTCCTGCGCGACGGCGCTCCCGCCGCGGAAGCGACAGCCGGCAGCGCCAATGTGCAGAACGTCAGTCCGGCACAGGCCGCAGCCAATCTTGCCGAGATCTTCACAGCGCTGGGAGCCGGTTCGGTTGACCGCGTCATCGCCGGCTCCGGCGGCATTGACACCGACGACGACGCCGCCGCCCTCCGCGCGCTGATCGCTCCGCACGCTCCGGAGGCAGTGGTGGACGTCATCCACGACACCCGGCTGATCCTGGCCGCAGGGGAGAGCCCGGCCGGCATCGCACTGATTGCCGGCACCGGCTCGGTGGCGTGGGGGCGGAGCCGCACCGGCCAGGAAGCCCGCACCGGCGGATGGGGCTACCTGCTGGGCGACGAGGGCAGCGCTTACTGGATCGCCCGGGAAGCCGTCCGCCACACCCTGCGCTGCTTCAACCGCGGACTGGAACCCGACCTGCTGGCGGAGTCCCTGCTGCGGGCCTGCTCCGTGACGGAGCCGGTGCAGCTCATCTCGCTGTTCCACGCCGATTCCGCCGGACGGCGCTACTGGGCGTCCAAGGCCGGTGTGGTGTTCGAGGCCGCGCTGCAGGGGAGCGGCGCCGGCGCCGAGATCGTCGAGGGTGCCGCCCGCCACCTGGCCGGGCTGGCCGCTGACACGGCACGCCTGCTCGGCATTGCGGGCCCGGTGGTGGTCGGCGGCGGCCTGGGCAGGCATCAGCCGCTGCTCCGGGACCGGCTGCGGCAGGACCTGGAACGGGCCGGGCTGGAAGACATCCGGTTCCTGCAGCAGGACCCCGTCTACGGCGCCCGCTACCTCGCGGCGCGGGACCAGCCGCGTGGCTGAGGACTTCGACGTCCGGATCGGCGCGTATGCCGTGGTGCTATCCGGCGGCAGCATCCTGCTCTCGCACTGGAACGACCACGGCTACTCCAGCTGGACCCTGCCCGGCGGGGGACTGGAGCTGCGCGAAGACGCCCCCGCCGCCGTCGTGCGGGAAGTCCGGGAGGAGACCGGCTTCACCGTGGAACCCGAAGAGCTGCTGGGCGTGGACAGCATCTTCATTCCGCCGGAACACCGCTTCCCCGGCGAAAGCCGCCGGCTCCTCCACGCCCTGCGGATCATCTACAGCGCCCGGATCACTTCGGGAGTGCTGACCCACGAGCTCGGCGGCAGCACCGACAAAGCGGAGTGGGTGCCGCTGGACCGGATTTCCGAGCTGGGCCCGGCACCCCTGGTGCAGGTGGGGCTGAAGCTGGCCATCCGCAACGCCTCCTGTTCCGAGTGAACAGCTGGACTACCAACATTCTCTGTCCTACCGTTCAAAGCGTGTCCTACCGTTGAACTTCCGGCAGGACACGAGTTCCGCAGGACCCCATGAATTCCAACGGAAGGCACCGCCATGACCCCGCCGGACCCCGCCCCGCGGGCCGCCGAGCCGATGATCAGCTTCCGCGGCGTGACGAAGTCCTTCGCCGGCTCCCCGGCACCTGCCGTGGACGGCCTCAGCATGGACATTGCCCGCGGTTCCATCACTGTTTTCGTGGGTCCGTCCGGATGCGGAAAGACAACGTCCCTGCGCATGATCAACCGGATGATCGAACCCACGGCCGGGTCCATCACCGTGGACGGCACCGATGTCAGCGCGGTCAAGGCGCCGGAACTGCGGCGGTCGATGGGGTACGTCATGCAGTCCGCCGGCCTGATGCCGCACCGCACGGTGCTGGACAACGTGGCCACCGTTCCCCGGCTGCTTGGGCAGTCCAAGGCCCGGGCCCGGGCGCGGGCCGCGGAACTGCTCGACGTCGTCGGACTCGACCCGTCGCTGGGCGGACGCTACCCGCTCCAGCTCTCCGGCGGCCAGCAGCAGCGCGTGGGGGTGGCCCGGGCGCTCGCCGCCGATCCGCCGGTGCTGCTCATGGACGAACCCTTCAGCGCCGTGGACCCCGTGGTCCGCGCCGAGCTGCAGGAGGAGCTGCTGCGCCTGCAGCGGGACCTGGCCAAGACCATTGTGTTCGTCACCCACGACATCGACGAGGCGACCATCCTCGGGGACCGGGTCGCCGTATTTGCCGTGGGCGGGCGGCTGGCGCAGTACGCGGCGCCCGAGGAGATCCTGCGTGCCCCGGTGGACGATTTCGTGGCGGGATTTGTCGGCCGGGACCGCGGCTTCCGGCATCTGTCCTTCCAGGCGGGACAGGATGTTCCGCTGCATCCGGTGCAGCTGCTGGAGCCGGCAATGCTGGCGGATCCGTCAGAGGCGGTCGCCGGAGACTGGGCGCTGGCGGTCGACGACGGCGGCCGGCCGTTGGGCTGGGTGCCGAGGGGGAACCGGGCTGCCGTCACCACCCCGGCGCAGCTGGTGCCCGGCGGCTCGCTGTACCGGGAAGGCGAGAACCTGCGCAAGGCCCTCGACGCCGCACTGTCCTCACCCGCCGGGCTCGGCGTGGCGGTGGACGCCGACCAGCGCGTGATCGGTGCCATCCGGCCCGCCGAAGTGCTGGCCCAGATCGAGGCGGCCCGGCTGCAGCGGAGCGGAGGCTGACGTGGAGTGGTTCCTCGCGCACACCGACCAGGTGTTCCGGCTGACCGGGCTGCACCTGTACCAGTCGATCGTGCCGCTGGTGCTCGGCGTCCTCATCGCCGTGCCCCTGGCCGCCCTGATCCGCGGCAGCAGCCGGCTGCGCGGCGCCGTGCTCGCCACCGGATCGCTGCTCTACACCATTCCGTCGCTGGCCCTGTTCGTCACGCTGCCGGCGATCCTGGGGACCCGAATCCTGGACATCAGCAACATCATCATTGCCCTGACGATCTACGCCGTCGCGCTGATGCTCCGGGTGGCGGTGGACGCCTTCGACTCGGTCGACGACGGCGTGCGGCAAGCCGCCGTGGCGATGGGCTACCGGCCCCTGCGCCGGTTCCTGACCGTTGACCTGCCGCTGTCGGTGCCGGTGCTGATTGCCGGGCTGCGGGTGGTGTCGGTCAGCAACATCTCGATGGTCAGCGTGGGGGCGCTGATCGGAGTGGAAAACCTGGGCTTCTTCTTCCGGGACGGACTGCGCCGCTATTTCATCACCGAAATTGTGGTGGGCATCGTCGCGACCCTGGTGCTGGCCTTCCTGATGGACCTGGTGTTCGTGCTGCTGCAGCGCGCCCTGACGCCGTGGCTGCGGGCGGGCCGGAAGGCAGGGGCGGCCGACGGCGGATCCGGGCCGGGCAAACCGGGCGGCCGGCGCAGCGGCCGCGGCGGCGGCAGTGCCGGCACCGGTGCGCCGCTGCGGGCGGGCACCGGAGCTGCCGCCCCGGACATCGCACTGAAGGGGGCGTAGATCATGCCAGTGACGATTCCCCGAACCGACTGCACCAGCACCAACGCCCTGGGACAGGGCTGGGAATGGCTCACCGACCCTGCCAACTGGACCGGCGCCGCCGGGATTCCGGTGCGGACCCTGGAGCACCTGCAGTACACCGGGCTGACCCTGCTGATCGCCATCGCCATCGCCGTCCCGGTGGGCCTGTACATCGGCCACACCGGACGCGGCCAGGTGGCCGTCGTCGCTGTCTCCGGCTTGCTGCGCGCACTGCCGACGCTGGGCATGCTGACCCTCTTCGTCCTGCTGGCCGGGCTCGGCCTGATGCCGCCGATCTGGTCCCTGGTGCTGCTGGCGGTGCCGCCGCTGCTGGCCGGAACGTACTCCGGGATCGCTTCAGTGGACCGCAGCGTGGTGGACTCGGCCCGCAGCATGGGGCTGACCGAGCTGCAGATCCTGTTCCGGGTGGAAGTCCCCAACGGGCTGAAGGTTCTCTTCGGCGGTCTGCGCGGCGCCACCCTGCAGGTTGTTGCCACCGCTGCCGTGGTGGCCATGATCAACCTCGGCGGACTGGGACGGTACCTGATCGACGGACTGGCCCTGGCCGACTACGGGCGGGTCTTCGGCGGCGCGGTGCTCATCGCTGCGCTGGCGCTCGCCGTCGACGGCATGATTGCCTTGGCAGCACGATTCTTGATTTCACCCGGCCTGCGGGAGGGCCGCCCGTCGGCGGCGGCCGCCGGGGCCGGGAGCGTAACCATACCGACCGGAGGCGGACCTGCCGCTGCCGGCTCACAAGGAGGAAAACAATGACCCAGCACATGCGCCGGAACTCCCGGCGGAGGGGCCTGACGGCCCTGGCCGGAAGCTTCACCCTGGCTCTCGCCCTGGC
Organism: Arthrobacter sp. zg-Y1219; assembly: GCF_030125545.1. Taxonomy (NCBI): domain Bacteria; kingdom Bacillati; phylum Actinomycetota; class Actinomycetes; order Micrococcales; family Micrococcaceae; genus Arthrobacter; species Arthrobacter sp. zg-Y1219. Next base: position 109,678 of record NZ_JASKLY010000009.1, on the reverse strand, counting down.
CGGTTGCAGCGGCGGCGGTGGCGGCGACCCCCTGGCCTCGGAATCGCCGTCGGAAACGGCAGCGTCCGGAGCCGCGGAGGCCATTGTGGTGGGCTCGGCCGATTTCCCGGAGTCCAGCACCCTTGCCGAGATTTACGCCGGAGCGCTGAACGGAGCCGGAATTCCGGCCGAAACCAAACTCGGCATCGGTTCGCGCGAGGTCTACCTGCCCGCCCTGGAAGACGGATCCATCAACTTGATTCCGGAATACACCGGCGCCCTGCTGGTGGGAGTTGATCCCGAGACCGACTCGGTGGACGCCTCCGAGATCGTCGACGCCCTGCCCGATGCCCTGCCCGAGGGCCTGGTCATTCTGGAACCCTCCGAAGCCGAGAACAAGGACGCCATGGTCGTCACCGCGGCCACGGCCGAGAAGTACCAGCTGGAGAGCATCGAGGACCTCGCCAAGGTCTGCGACCAGCTCACCCTGGCCGCCCCGGCCGAGTTCGCCGAGCGCGCGCAGGGGCTGGCCGGCCTCAAGGACAAGTACGGCTGCGAGTTCAAGGAATTCACGCCGATTGGCGACAGCGGCGGTCCGCTCACCGTGGATGCCCTGCTGAACGACGACGTGCAGGTGGCTGACATTTATACGACGACGCCGGCCATCGAGGAAAACGACCTCGTGGTCCTGGAAGATCCCAAGCAGAACTGGCCTGCCCAGCAGGTGGTTCCGCTGGCCTCGGCGGACGCGCTCACCGACGAAGCCACCGAGGTGCTGAACCGGGTGTCGGCGCAGCTGACCACCGAGGACCTGATCGAGCTGAACCAGGCTGTGAGCGGAGACCAGAAGCTGGATCCCAGCGAAGCGGCCCGGACCTGGCTGGAAGAAAAGGGCTTCGCCTAGCCACTGCCGCCGGTCCCCGAGGACCCCTTTCCGCTTCACATGCGGAAGGGGGTCCTCTCTCTGTGGCACGATGAATGGATGGCAGAATTCAAGCAGTCGCACAAGCTCCACAACGTTCTCTATGACATCCGGGGGCCGCTGCTGGAGCATGCGCAGCGCATGGAGGCGGCCGGCCACCGGATCCTGAAGCTGAACATCGGCAATCCGGCGCCGTTCGGCTTCGAGGCCCCCGAAGCCATCCTGGTGGACATGGTGCGCCACCTGCCCAAGGCCCAGGGCTACAGCGACTCCCGCGGCATCTTCTCCGCCCGCACCGCCGTCGTGCAGTACTACCAGAGCCGGGGCATCCAGAGCATCGACGTCGACGACGTCTACCTGGGCAACGGCGTCAGCGAACTGATCACCCTGTCCATGCAGGCGCTGCTGAACACCGGCGACGAAATCCTGGTGCCGGCACCGGATTATCCGCTGTGGACCGCGTCGGTGTCGCTGGCCGGCGGCACCGCCGTGCACTACCTGTGCGACGAAGACGCGCACTGGTGGCCCGACGTCGAGGATCTTGAATCCAAGATCACCGACCGCACCAAGGGCATCGTGCTGATCAACCCGAACAACCCCACCGGCGCCGTCTATCCGGAACACATCGTCAAGGCCATCGTGGACCTGGCCCGCAAGCACGGGCTGATCATTTTCTCCGACGAGATCTACGAGAAGATCCTGTACGACGACGCCGTGCACATCAACTCGGCCGCCGTCACCGGCGACGACGTGCTGTGCCTGACGTTCAGCGGCCTGTCCAAGGCATACCGGATCGCCGGCTACCGCAGTGGCTGGATGGCGATTTCCGGTCCCAAGCATGAGGCCGCCGACTACATCGAAGGCATCAACCTGCTGGCGAACATGCGGCTGTGCGCCAATGTTCCGGGCCAGCACGCGATCCAGACCGCGCTGGGCGGCTACCAGAGCATCAACGACCTGATTCTGCCCGGCGGCCGGCTGAAAGCACAGCGCGACCTCGCCCACAAGATGCTCAACGACATTCCCGGCGTCAGCTGCGAGCTGTCAATGGGGGCGCTGTACCTGTTCCCGAAGCTGGATCCGGAGGTCTATCCGATCGCCAGCGACGAGCAGTTCGCCCTGGACCTGCTCAAGCAGCAGAAGATCCTGGTCTCCGTGGGTACAGCCTTCAACTGGGTGCGTCCGGACCACTTCCGGATGGTCACGCTGCCCAACGTGGAGGACATCGAGGACGCCATGATCCGGCTCGGCGAGTTCCTGAGCACGTACAGGCAGTAGCTGCCTGCCGGCAGGGGACCGAAGGACGCCGCCGGCAGGGGAGCGGGACCGCGGGCTATTCCCCGCGGGCCTGCTCCCGGGCAGCGTCGAGGCGCCGCCGGGCGCCCTCCAGCCAGGACTCGCAGCGGGTGGCGAGCTGCTCGCCGCGCTCCCATAGGGCGAGCGACTCTTCGAGCGAGGCGCCGCCGGTTTCGAGCCGGCCGACCACTGACACGAGTTCGTCGCGGGCCTGTTCGTAGCTCATGGCCTCGATGTCGGCGGGAACTGCTGCTGCTTCGTTTGCTGCGGGGTTCATAACTGGTGCTTCCTTCGGTTCTGGGGAGGATTCCGTGCTGGTGGGGGACGGCGCGGGGGAGGCCGCCGGGGACAATTCATTCGCGCGCGGGCGGCTCTGCGGTGCGGGGAGCGGCGGTGGCCGCCAGCTCGCCGACGGCGACCCGGATGCGCAGCTGCGCCGCGTCGGGGACCGCTGCGGCGTTCCGGACCACGGCGCCGTCGGCCAGCTGCACGACGGCGTAGCCGCGGTCCAGCGTGTTCTGCGGCGACAGGGCGCGCACCTGGGCCCGGAGATGGGAAATGCGGTCGGTGTCCCGCCGGACCTCCGACACCATGCAGGACAGGGCACGCTCCCGCAGGCGCGAGACATCCTGCGCACGCCCGTCGATCATGGTCTGCGGCGCCGCCATCACCGGCCGGGACCGGATGTGGTTCAGCCGCTCCTTTTCCCGGCCAACGGTCAGCTCCACGATGCGCCGAAGCTGCGCCCGGGCGGCGGCAATGCGGTGCAGCTCCTCGCCCACATCCGGCACGATCCGCTTCGCGGCATCGGTGGGGGTGGAGGCCCGCAGGTCGGCCACCTCGTCCAGCAGCGGCCGGTCCGCCTCGTGCCCGATGGCGCTGACCACCGGAGTGGATGCCGCGGAGACCGCCCGAACCAGGTCCTCATGGCTGAACGGCAGCAGATCCTCCAGGGACCCGCCGCCGCGTGCGATCACGATGACGTCCACCTCGGGCATGGCGTCGAGCTGGGCCAGCGCCCGGGTGACCTCGGCGACGGCGTTCACGCCCTGCACGGCGACTTCGCGTACCTCGAAGGCCACCGCAGGCCAGCGCAGCGCGGCGTTCTTCATGACGTCCTTCATGGCGTCGGAATTGCGGCCGGTGATCAGCCCGATCCGTCCGGGCAGCAGCGGCAGCGGCAGCTTCCGGTCCTCGCGGAACAGTCCTTCGGCGGCCAGGGACTGCCGCAGGCGCTCGATCCGGGCCAGCAGGTCACCGATCCCCACCGGGCGGATGTCGCGGGTCTGCATGGACAGCCGGCCGGTCTTGACCCAGAAATCGGGTTTCACCTGGGCCACCACCCGGGCGCCGCGCTCCAGCGGCAGCTCCAGCCGGTTCATCACGGTGCTCCAGACGGTCAGCGAGAGGGAGATCTCCGCATCGACGTCGCGCAGCGTGATGTAGGAGGCGTTGGCGCGCTTGTTCAGCTCGATGATCTGCCCCTCCACCCAGGTGGCGGGGGCACGGTCGATGTACGTCTTGAGGTTCTTCGAGAGCAGCTGCAGCGGCCAGGGATTCTCGGGAGTCGTTTCCGCGGCGGTCTTCGGAAGGCTGGTGGGAGCCTTTTCGTCGGCACCGGAGGGGTCCAGGGGGTCTAGGGGGTCTTGCATAAGTTAATGTCTATCAGGTGCCGCCCACAACGCGCGTTCCGGACCCGGACGGTACGCTTCTGGATACGCTTCTGGAACCGTCGGATGCAACAGGTCCGCTGAGCCATTCTGCGAAGGAACGAGGAGACAATCCATGCGAACATTCGGTTCGGCACTTTTGGGCCTGGTGGCCATCCTGCTGGCGGCCGCCGCTTTCTGTTCCGCCTGGCTGGCGGAAAACGTGGTCTCCCAGAACGGTTTCACCTCCCTGGGACAGCCGCTGGGCACCGATGAGGCTTTCCAGCAGGAACTTTCGGAAGCGCTGGGGCGGCAGGCGGCTGCCAGCATTGAGGCGCCCTCCGCCGTCATGCCCCTGGTGGAGCCGCTGATCAGCACCGCGGTGCAGGGAGTGCAGGCGCTGCCGGCGTATCCGCAGGCCTGGGATGAGACGCTGCGCGCCTCGCATGCCGAGACGTTCGACGGCGAGGGCGAGGTCACCCTGGACGTGGCGCCTCTGGTGGGGCTGGTGACGGAAACCATCGGCGGCGAGACAGGGGTCGACGTCGTTCCGCCGGAACAGTCGCCGGTGCCCCTCGCGGGAGCGGACCAGCGCCACTATGTCGAGCTGGCGGTGAGCGCGGCCAATGCCTGGCCATTCCTGGCCGCGGGTGCCGTCGTGGCCGCCGTCCTGGCCCTGCTGCTTGCGCGCAGGCGCAGCGCCGCCCTGGCCTGGCTGGGCGTCGGCGGTGTGCTGGCCGGGGGATTGATCTGGGTGGGCGCCGCCAGCCTGCCGGGGCTCGCGGACCGTCCGGCCTACGGCAGCGCCGTTGCTGAAACGTTCGGCTCCGCTTTCGCGGCGGAAGTCTCCGCGAGCCTGCAGGCCTGGACCGTGGCCTTCCTCCTCGGGGCGGCGGTGCTCCTGGTGCTGGGACTGGTGGCACATTCGGTGAGCGGATTGCGCCGGCGCCGATAGACCGGCAGCTCCGGCGGGGAGGCAGGCCGGGCAGTGCGCCGACAGCGGACTGCCCGCCCCGGTGCCCGTTGGCCGCCGGGGTAACCGATAGCATGGAGGCATGACCAGCACTGCCGTATCCGTGCCTATGCCCACCGTGCCCCGCCGGCGCCGCAGCCCCCAGGAGGTGGCTGCTGCCGCCCCTGTAAACGGCCCCCGCCGTGTCCTGCTTGCCGCACCGCGCGGCTACTGCGCCGGTGTTGACCGTGCCGTGATCGCGGTGGAGAAGGCTCTGGAGGCCTACGGGCCGCCCGTCTACGTCCGCAAGCAGATTGTGCACAACCTCCACGTCGTCCAGACACTCGAGGAAAAAGGAGCCATCTTCGTCGACGAAACCGACGAGGTTCCGGAGGGATCGCTGCTGATCTTTTCTGCCCACGGTGTGTCACCCGCCGTCGTGCAGTCCGCCGCGGACCGCCAGCTACGCACCATCGACGCCACCTGCCCGCTGGTGACCAAGGTCCACAAGGAAGCCGTCCGGTTCGCCCGCGACGACTTCGACATCCTGCTGATCGGGCACGCCGGACACGAGGAAGTCGAAGGCACCTACGGCGAGGCGCCGGAGCACACGCAGATCGTCAACGGCCCCGAAGACGTCGACAAGGTGACGGTTCGCGATCCGGACAAGGTGATCTGGCTGTCCCAGACCACGCTGAGCGTCGATGAAGCGATGCACACGGTGGAACTGCTGCGCAAGCGGTTCCCCACTCTGCAGGATCCGCCCAGCGATGACATTTGCTACGCCACCTCCAACCGCCAGACCGCGATCAAGAAGATCGCACCCGAGGCCGATCTGGTCCTGGTGGTGGGTTCGGCGAACTCCTCCAACTCGGTGCGCCTGGTCGAAGTTGCCCTGGAATACGGAGCCAAGGCCTCCTACCGGATCGATTTCGCCAACGAGGTGGACGAGAGCTGGTTCGAGGGCGTCAGCACCGTCGGAGTGACTTCCGGCGCCTCGGTTCCGGAAACCCTGGTCCAGGAGGTGCTGAACCTGCTGGCCCAGTATGGCTACGGCGACGTCGAGGAAGTGGTCACGGCGCAGGAGGACATCATGTTCTCGCTGCCCAAGGAGATCCGCGCCACCCTCAAGGCCATGGGCGACACCTCCCGCGGTTTGGGAGGCCGGCGCGCCGGAGCGTAGCCGACACCGGTATGATTGTTTACCGTGGCTCTTACTATTGGCATCGTCGGCCTGCCCAACGTCGGCAAATCAACCCTGTTCAATGCGCTGACCCGCAATAACGTTCTGGCGGCGAACTATCCGTTCGCCACCATCGAACCGAACGTCGGCGTCGTCTCGCTGCCGGATCCGCGGCTGGCCAAGCTGGCCGAAATCCACGGCTCGGCGCGCATCCTTCCGGCGACGGTGTCCTTCGTGGACATCGCCGGCATCGTCAAGGGCGCGTCCGAAGGCGAAGGCCTCGGCAACCAGTTCCTGGCGAACATCCGCGAAGCCGAGGCGATCGCCCAGGTGATCCGCGTGTTCGATGACCCCGACGTCATCCACGTGGACGGCAAGGTGGATCCGCGCTCCGACATGGAGACCATCAACACCGAACTGATCCTCGCCGACCTGCAGACGCTCGAAAAGGCGATTCCGCGGGTGGAGAAGGAAGTCAAGATCAAGAAGCGCGACGCCGCGCAGCTGGCCGCCATGCAGGCCGCCCAGAGTGTGCTGGAGCGTGGCGACACCATCTTCGCTTCCGTCGCCTCCGACAAGCTGGACATGGAGCACCTGCGCGAGCTGAGCCTGCTCACCGCCAAGCCGTTCATCTACGTGTTCAACGTCGACGACGCCGTGCTGGCCAACCCGGAACGCCAGGCCGAACTGCGCGAACTCGTGGCACCGGCCGACGCCATCTTCCTGGACGCCAAGCTCGAGGCCGACCTCGTGGAACTGGACGAGGACGAAGCCCGTGAAATGCTCGAAATGAGCGGCCAGGAGGAGTCAGGCCTGGACAAGCTGGCCCGCGTCGGCTTCCACACGCTGGGCCTGCAGACCTACCTGACCGCAGGTCCCAAGGAAACCCGCGCCTGGACCATCCGCAAGGGTGACACCGCGCCGCAGGCTGCCGGCGTCATCCACTCCGACTTCCAGCGCGGCTTCATCAAGGCCGAGGTGGTTTCCTTCGACGACCTCGTCGAGGCCGGCTCCATGGCCGAGGCCAAGTCCCGCGGCAAGGTCCGCATCGAAGGCAAGGACTACGTCATGGTCGACGGCGACGTGGTGGAGTTCCGTCACGGAATAACCTCTGCGGCTCAAGGGAAAAAGTAAGCGCCAATGATCCTAGAAGCGTATGAGGCAAACGAAACCGCTGGTCCGGCGGACTTCGAGATCGCAAGGCTGCGTGCCGCCCTGCCGGAGTACTTCGACAAGGACGGCGGCTTCATGCTTGACCGCCTCCAAGAGGCGCTTCGCGCTGGCGAGGTAAACCTGACCCGAGAGGGATACGAGCTCAAGTTTCTCGGAAAGTCGTATGCCAAATACCTGACCTCGACGAAGACTGAGACAGTCGTGGTCCCCGATCTCGAGCACAATTCTGATGTCACCAACGCCTCGTCGGAGAATCTCTATGTCGTCGGCGACAACCTTGACGCGCTTAAGCACCTCCTTGGCTCGTACAGCGACAAGGTGAAGTGCATATATATCGACCCGCCTTACAACACCGGGTCGGATGGGTTCGTCTACAACGACGACTTCGGTTTTACCGAGAAACACCTCATGGAGAAGATCGGTCTGGGAGAGGACGAGGCTCGACGGATCATTGACCTACGAGGCAGGTCTTCACACTCCGCTTGGCTTACGTTCATGTACCCACGGCTTGAGCTCGCCAAGGAGCTGTTGGCAGACGATGGCGTGATCTTCATCAGCATCGACAATAACGAGCATACGAATCTCCGTGCTATCTGCGATGAAGTCTTTGGTGAGCAGAATTTCGTTGAAACTATCGTCTGGAACAAGCGAATTCCAAAGAACGATAAGGGTGTTGGAAGTATTCACGAGTACGTCCTGGTCTACGTCCGGAACGCATCGCGGGATCATGAGTTTACAATGCCGAAGGACGGGCTTTCCAGCGTTCATACTCTCCTAGAGAAGCTGAAACGCCGAAACATCCCAATCCCACAGGCCGAAGCAGAGATCAAACAGCTGTACAAGAAACAGCAGTTTGACCGCGGGATCACTTTATATAACTCGCTGGATAAAGATTACCGGCTGTGGGGCAAAATCAACATGAGCTGGCCCAACGCTGACACTTTCGGTCCAACGTACGATGTTCTGCATCCGGTTTCCGGTGTTCCCGTAGCAGTGCCCGATCGAGGCTGGCGCTGGAAGAAAGAGACTTTTGAAGCCGCTGCGGGGATCGTAGACGGGGCCTATTCGCATGTTGAAGAACTCCCAGACGGAAGTTTCCGAGCCGGTAAGATCTGGTTTGCAAGGAACGAGAAAACGCAGCCGAGCTCGATCAGCTATCTTGATGAGCTCGACACATTGCTCCTTCGGTCAATTCTTTCAACGAAGAGTGACGGAGGCGTTGAGGTCGAAAAGCTCCTGGGCCGCAAGGGTGTCTTTTCCTACCCGAAGCCAACTTCAATCCTCCGGACTTTGATCTCTTCCGTGAATATGCAAGATGGAGACATCGTTCTCGACTTCTTCTCTGGCTCCGCGACATCAGCGCATGCCGTTATGCAGCTCAATGCTGAGGACGGTCTTCGTAGACGGTATCTTATGGTTCAGCTGCCGGAGGCCGTCGACCGTGGGGGTTCTGCTTTCAAGGCGGGTTATAGCCATATAGACGAGATTGGACGGGACCGCATCAGGCGGTCTGCAGAGAAGATACGTGCTGAGACCGACGCTCAGATCGACTACGGATTCCGACTGTTCCGGCTCACTGAGCCGAGCCAGAAGACGGTGGACGAACTTCAGTCGTTTGACCCGAACAATAGCGACGTCCTTTTCAGCGGCGACTTCTTGTCGAAGTTCAGCTTCGGTGGCACGCCCGGTGACGAGGTAGCGCTCACGACCTGGTTGGTTCAGGACGGCTTCGGCCTGACGCCTGAGGTTCAGACGATCCGACTTGACGAGTACGAGCTCCGCGTGTGCCGCGGCTCCGGTTACGTTATCCAGCCAGGCCTGACTAGCGAGGACGTCCTCCAACTCGTGTCCATGCTCGAAAATGGTGAGCTTGATCTGGATCGTATGGTCGTGTTCGGCTATTCAGTCACATTTTCAGTGATGCACGAGTTGAAAAAGAACCTTGCATCGCTCAAGTCGGGGCGCACTATCTCCGTGATCGAGAGATTCTGATCAATGCAGATTCGCCTGCAGACTCTTGAGCACCAGCAGCGCGCCCTTAGGGCACTGACGCGTGTCTTCGACGGAGTCGATCTCGATACCAGTACCCCTCCCGAGGCCAACATTGCGTTCGACCCCGCAGACCCGCAGATCGCCCATAACATCGCCGAAATCCAGTCGGGTGTGCTTGACGGCATCGCTGCTATACCGCGCCCCTGGCGTGGTCACATCGACGACGGCGCTCTCGGCATTGACGCGAAGATGGAGACTGGAACGGGCAAGACGCTCGTCTACACGCAGCTCATGTATGAGCTGAACCGTATGTACGGGTTCACGAAGTTCATCGTCCTGGTGCCGTCGACTCCGATCAAGGAGGGCACGAAGGCTTTTGTGCAGTCGGATTACGCCAGAAAGTACTTCGCTGACGCATACGGGGGGCGACTGAGCCTCCAGCTGGACGTCCTCGACCCGCAAAAGCGCTCTAAAGGGCGGAAGATGTTCCCCAGTGCCATCGCGAGCTTCGCTCACGGTTCGCGGCTCTCTCGCGGACGTATTTCGGCGCTCCTGATGACCGACGGCATGTTGTTGTCCAAGACGACCATGGCTGCCGATTATGACCAGACTGTTCTGGGCACGGCGAGCGTCCCCTACGAGGCACTGCGCCAGACGCGCCCAATCGTGATCATGGATGAGCCCCACCGCTTCCGTCGTGAGAACAAGGCCTACCGGGCAATTGTCGAAGAGATACAGCCCCTGGCGGTCTTCCGTTTCGGAGCAACGTTCCCGAAGCTCGATAAGAGCGGTAAGACCGACTACAACAACCTCGTCTTCAACCTCGGGGCGGTCGAGGCGTTCAACGAGCAGCTGGTCAAGGGCGTCGCGATCCAGTACCCGGTGGACGCGTCTGGGGAGACAACCCGGCTGAAACTCACGAGTCTCTCGCCACGCAAGCCCAAGCAGGCCACCTTTAAGAACCTCGACACGGGAAAGCCGCTCACCTTCGATCTGGGCGAGTCGCTCTCGTTCGCAGACGGCGCCTTCGCCGGCATCACCGTCGAGTCGATCGGAAAGACTGAGCATCCTGCCATCAAGGCGGGTGTGACGCTGTCGAACGGTCAGGTGCTCGCGATCGGCGATACCCTCGCTGCCCGGGTCTACTCACACACCTACCAGAGCCTGATGATGCAGCAGGCGATTGAGAACCACTTCGAAGCAGAGTGGGAGAACTTCCGCCGCGCGATCAAGGTGAAGACGCTGACCCTGTTCTTCATCGACTCGGTCGCGTCGTACCGCGGCGACGGCACCAGCGGGCACCTTCGGTTGCGCTTCGAAGAACTGCTCGCCGCGAAGCTGACGGCCGAGATCGAGAACCGCCAAGGTGATACCTCACCGGTGGCACAGGAGTACGTCGCCTACCTGAAGGCATCGCTCGCAGATGTGCCTGCGACGAACGGCGGCTACTTCGCGGCCGACAACTCGACTGCCGACGAGGCGATCAAGGCCGAGGTCGATGACATCCTTCGCAACAAGGAGTCGCTGCTCTCGTTCCACGGCGCGGACGGTGCACCGAACACGCGGCGGTTCCTGTTCTCCAAGTGGACCCTGCGAGAGGGCTGGGACAACCCCAACGTTTTCCAGATCGTGAAGCTGCGCTCCTCCGGATCCGACATCTCCAAGCTCCAGGAGGTCGGCCGCGGGCTCCGCCTGCCGGTCGATGCCAAGGGCACCCGCCTATCCGGTGAGCAGTTCTACCTGACGTACCTCATCGATTACACCGAGCAAGAGTTCGCTGACTCGCTGGTGTCCGAGATCAACTCCGACGCGGCCGTCGGCCAAGCCACGGTCAAGGAGCTGCTGCCCAAGGTCGCTGCAGAGCTCGGCATCGACGAGACCAAGCTCTTCATCGAGCTCCTCACCAAAGGGCTCGTCGATTCGGACAAAAACGTCGTCGCGGGACGTGAGAACGATCTCTACGAGGCCTACCCCGCGTTCAACAAGACCGGGCTCAAGCCGGACAAGATCCGCAAAGATGGAAAGTCGACCAAGGTCGGCATTCGCCCAGAGCGGTACAGCGAGCTCAAGGAGTTATGGGAAACGGTCAACGCTAAGTATTACCTCCGGCTTGAAGACCTGTCGCTGGACGAGATCGACGAGTGCATCGACGCAGTCCTCGATCTGGAGATCTACCGCCCCGTCGTCGGTCGGTTCACGCAGGACACGATCGTCAAGGACGCCGAGGCAGGGCTGAAGATTCAATCTGAGACCAAGAGAATCTTCGATGCTACCGAGACGATTCCCTATGGGGAGTGGCTCAAGCTCGCTTTCGCTCAGACGTACCTGCCGATAGACCGGGTCCATGCAGGGCTCGTACGTCGGAACGCGAAGACGGCGCTTCCGAGCGACTTCTTCAACAAGGCGACGCTCGGTGAGTTCGTCATGCAGTTCGCTGAGTGGATGCAGAAGGAGTTCCTTGAGCGCTTCTCGTACTCGCGGATCGACGGTCTCGTCGGCGGCACTGCGCTCACTGATGCCGACGGTGCCCCCCTCGAGAGCATCGTCCAGGGCAACATTGGTGTGCTCCGTGATGAAGGAGAGAAGGTGCCGGATAAGTTCCTCTACGACGCCTTCGTGTACGACTCCCCGAAGGAGCGGGACACGATCCGAGACTCCAAACTCGACGAGGTCGTGGTCTACGGGAAGATCCCACGGAGATCGATCAGGGTTCCGCTCTACTTTGGCGGCACGACCAGTCCCGACTTTATGTACGTGCTCAAGCGCGCCGACGGGAAGCTGTCTCTCAACTTCGTCGTCGAAACGAAGGATGTCGAGAAGCACTCCGACATGCGTGAGAGTGAGCAGCTACGGATGGAGGCAGCGAAGCGGTTCTTCGACTCGATGAGCTCCGAGAACTTCGACGTGGCATTCAAGCCGCAGGTCAAGCGCGATGACATCGTCACGATGATCAAGCAATTGCTGAAGGCCTAACCTCGGGTTGAGGCTCGCTGACGCAGACGCCGGCAAAATATTAAACAGTCGCCGGTGTCGACCTGGGCTTCTAGCTGGGGACCCCAGCAGTGGCTAGGCATCTCAGATTGGGCGTCCCGCAAACATCTCCTAATTGAGACGAGACCCGTTCACCGCCAAAGCGCCGGCGAACGGGTCTCGGAATCTTGTCTCAGAAGGCTCAGCCTCATGGCGGGGTTTATGAGACTCCGGCCGCCGAACGGTGCCGGTAGTAGGTCGCCTTCGACCAGCCGACGGTCCGGGCGGCGTCAACTACTCCGAGTCCCTCGAGATCGATGAGGTGCTTCACCGTCCGGAGGTTGAGAGCGACCTTCTCGGCGTCCGGAGTGGGACGGCCGAACTTCACACCTCGGGCCTTGGCGGCATCGACTCCGGCCTGAACACGTTCCTGGATGAGCTCGCGCTCGTACTCGGCGAAGGTGGCCATGAGGTTGAGCATCAGGCGACCTTCCCGTGTCGACGGGCCGATGCCGTCAGAGAGAGAGCGCACCTCAACTCCCCGGTGAACGAGACCATTCACCGTCGTGATGACGTCGATCATTGAACGCCCGATGCGATCGATGCGCCACACGACGAGCTCGTCGCCTCCACAGAGCCGCGCGTCCAGATTTGCCCATCCAGACCGGGTTCTGGCCTCCTTCGAACCGGAGACCTGGTCAGCGAAGATCAGTTTCGCACTGACGCCGTCAGCGATGAGTGCCCGGCGTTGGAGGTCGTCGTCCTGCTTGTCCTTCGTCGATGTGCGGGTGTAGCCGTACTTCATGATGGGTTCCTTTCAGGAATCATTAGTTAGGACGCTGCCAGGAGCTGGAGGTGCCATGCGTTTTGGATATCGGAACGCGGCGTCGGAAGGGTGATGAGATCGGGATAACCGGAGTACGCCATTCGCAGATGTAGGGCCCTGTCGAATGCGGGCTGGATACCATCTGCTGCGTGAAGCTCGGAGCCGGCGAGCCGCAGGCCCACCGACGAGATCTCGCGGCGGTGGGCATCAACGTCATCCCGAACTTCCTGCAGGATTTTGTCGATACCGGCGTCGTCAGGCTCCAGGTCCATTACCGCTTGGGCGTAGGTCAGTGCGGCGCCCAAACACGTGAGCTCCCCGTCCTCACGGACGTGCTCGGAAGAAGTCAGACCGAGTTCTGCCGCCCGGCTGGTCGCATGGGCGCTGCGGGTCGACCGGGGGCCCTTGACCTCGTCCCAGATCGCGATCATGTCGATCAAATCGCCACGAATGCGTTCTGATTCCTCGGCGGCAATCCGCTCCTTGTACTCAGGCGTGGCCTGCTCCGCCTTGAGCGCGGCTTCGCGAGCTGCCTGTTCCTCAACCAACTGACGGTCCTGCGCTTCGCGCTCTTTCTGCTCGGCAACCTCCCGCTCGGCTGCGGTTTGGCGCTCCCGCTCGGCCTGTCTTGCAGCGAAACGTGCCCGCTCGGCCTGCTGCGCCTCTGCGGCCTGCCGGCGCTCCTCGGAGGCCGTGTGCGCGGTTGCTGCGGCATCCTGACGCTTCCACTCGGCAGCCTGGCGCTCCAGCGCCGCCCAGTGGCTCGTGCTCTTGGCCAAGTAGATCCTCTTGTTCTGGTTGTGAACATCCCGGGCAGTCAGTTCGCCAGCGAGCACGCGCTGAGAGAAGCGGTCGACCACGGTAAGACGTGCCTCGCGCTCAGGATCAACCTTCTCGCGGGCATTGAGAGCGTCGACCTCTGAACGCCAGTCCCAGCCCGGTGTCGCGATCATCTCGTCATCGCCGTACCGAGCCTTGCCAAGTGCCTGCTGGTCAGGGTGCTCATGGGTGTTGTACCGGGCGCCCCGTGCCATCGCGAACTTGCCGCGGTCGGTGCCGGGTTCACCCGGGTGGGTGATGAAGGGCTTCACGATCACTGGCACCGGAAACTTTCGCTGGATCGCCGCAGCAGTGCGTTGAGTTTTCGAGTAGAAAAAGAGGTGACCGTGGACATGCCTGCCGGGATCACGGTCATGGATCGCGCCGTGCGCCCGGTCGCGCGGATGGGCCGCGACGAACTTCACGATCATCTCGCGGGTCAAGGCATTGGACACGATGGACCAGCCGCGAGGACGGGGAGGCTCTAACGCGGTACGGTGGGAAATGTTCTTGGACATGTGCTGATGTCCTCTCTGAAACCCCCGGTTGCCGCCGGGGGTTTCACGTTGTCTGGATGGAGTTGGTGGCGGCGCCGCTGGGACGTAGTCACCCTTGTTGGGTATCTACTCAGTTTTTTGCGGAAAAAGTGAGTACGGGTCTGAAGGCAAGAAGTGCAGAAAATTAGGGAAGCAGGTTGTTGAGGCGTACTCACCTTTTCGGCGACCAAATCAAGTTGAGTACGAGCGCGTACGCGCATATCCGCATGATTCCGCTGGCTTCCCGGGTTCCGAAGGTGAAACGTACTCAACTTTGGGGCGTCACTTTCGGAGCTGGCTGCCGTAGAAGATTGCGCGACGGTTTTCGCGGCACATGTCAACCTTTCTTCTCCCGCCATTGGGGCCACCGGGGCATTCCGGAGCCCTTCCAAGTTGCAACCAAGGAAGTCGTCCATCTGGCTCCCACGAAGAGCCCATAAGCGACGACGGACACACCACAGGCGACCGCCAGCCAGCGCCCGATGCCGAGCCACACGCTGCCGTCAACGTCGGTGGCCCAATGCACGCCGGTAAAGAGCCCAGCGATGACGATCCAGAGCCCAGCGACGACCGTCGCGGTCGGCAGGAGCGTAAGGAACATGGCGGCAGCTGCCGACCAGAGCTGGCGATGGGCCAGCTTGGCGGTAGCTGCCATGATCTGGTCAGCACGTTTGTTGGCACCGCCGAGATTGGCAGTGACGGCTCGGGAAGCTTCGCCGGCGATCCGCTGGACTGCCTTTTCGATCTGCTGACCGGCATGCTCCTCGATCTGCTGAAGAGCTGCACCGCCGCGGCTGACGAGGGTCCTATTCTCTTCTGCCTGAACCTGGAGCCTTTCAGTCGCCGAAACCACGGCCTGACGATTCCTCTGTGCTTCGAGAATCAAGCTCTGCGAGGCGGCGCTGAGCTTCTTTCCGTCGAGATTGCGTGAGAACTCGGCGAGAGTCTTCTCGATCTCGCTCAACCTGTTCCCGATGCTCGCGATCTGCGGCGACATGCTGACGGAGGGCGGTGAGGTCGATGGCCGGGCCTTCTGCAGTTCGTCCTTGACCGTCTCCTCGATGACGATCTGCAGATACATCTTCAGACCGTTGATGGCCTTCGTCTGCACGTTCACCGCGGCGATGACCTCGGCGTTTGACGGCTCCGACGGAATCGACGGTGTCGAGTTTTGCTGCTCCTGACGGAGCCGGTCTGCGAGTCCCATAAGTGGTGCCTTTCTGCTTGTTCTGCTGGTGAATATCGAAGATGCTGGTGGCCCCCTCTGCGGTAAACTCCGGCGTAAGTGCCGAGGCCTTTTTACGTCCGAGCTTCCCGTTGTCGGAGCGCCGCATTTTGTAGGTCCACCCGTCGCGATGGGTGACGGCCAGCCTGATGCCCTGCTCTTCGAGCACCTGCTCATATGCCTGCTGATCGACTGAGCGGGGGTCCGAAAGTGCCACATACACCTTGTCGCCGAGGGTCTGTTCGAACCCTCCGGGGCTGAAGGCCTCACGGCGGAGCTCCCAGTCGGGTTTGGGCTGCTCGGGGTCGGGGAGCACCCACAGGCCTTCATCTCGCATGAGGTCGTCGTTCAGCTGACGGAGTCCGTGCTTCCAGCTGGTGTAACGCTGGAGGGACTTCCCTGTGAGATTGTCGTGGTTGGCCACGAGGATGTGCGCATGCGCGTGACCACCTGCTGAATCGGCGTGCACCACGATGAGGTAGTCAGCGGCATGCATCCGCTCAGCGAGAGTAACCGCGATGTCTCGGATACGGTTGAGGTCGTTCAGGTCGGTGACATCGAACTCGTCGGGAGCGAATGCGAGGACGTAGGACTGGAGCATGACCTTGCGGCCATGAACGCCAGCCATCATCTCGGTTCGTTCGATGAACGCCCCCGGCGAGGCTCCAAGGTCGCCGGCGACGGAGATTGCAAACGACGCGGCACGGGTGTGACCGGACTCGATGAGTTGGGTACGGTGTTTTCTCGAATTGCCGTAGAGGACATAGTTCACCGCACCGGCGGCATCACGGGACGACCGGACGTTGATCGTGCTCATGACGAGGTCCGATCTCCGAGAGACTCACGCACATCATCGACGGCGCCGCTCACCTGACGGAGTAGCCCGTCGTCGAGCACCGAGACCTCTCCAGAGTGGACAGCCCGGAGTGCCTGGTTGAGATTCTGACCGACCTTGCGAAGGTGTTCCACAGCTGCGGCAAGTTCCGGCGGAGTCGATGTAAGCGCCGCCAAATGCATCCGCGAGATCTCGTCCCTTCGGGCGTCCAGTGCGTCAAGAACGACCCCGCGCACCCACGCACTCGGCTTGGCGCCGAGCACGTGGGAACGGAGGCGGATCGCTTCGCGCTCCGTCTCCGTGAGCCGTACGTCCAAAGAGACCCGGCGACGCTCACGGGTAGTCTCATTGGACGTACGGCTGTGCCTACGCGGGAGGGGGTACGGATGCAGGCCAGCAGGGTACTTGTCGGACATTTCGCTGGCGCTCATGTCCTCCAAATACCGCTGGCCCTCGTCCTCGCTCGCTTCGCTCCCTGCGGGCGAGGGGGAGTGGCGTCCCCCTTCGTGATCATTCAAAACGGCAGAGGACGGCTCCGGAAACTCACTCTCGAGGAGTGTGCGCTGCTCCTCGATCAAGAGCACGGCGTCGAGCTGTACGCCGGACAATCGGCCGGCTTCCCGTGCATCTTTGAGATCGTCGGCGGCCATCAGGCACCACCACCAAGGATGGCGGCCAGACGTGCACGCTGGTCCTGGCTGAGCGGAGGGGCAGCTGCCACGATACGGTCGATGGCAGCGTCGACCTCGGGCGAGAAAGTCCTGCTAGGGGCGCGGGAGCCTACAGCTACATCTGCGGCGGTTACCTTCGGGACAGTTGTTATTCGATCCAAAACGGGGTTGGGCATGACTCTCCTGCAGTAAGTTCTGCAGGAAGAGAGCCTCGTGCACCATCTCAGGTGATCAAAACGAGGAGAGCAACCAGTCGGGAATTTTCCCTAACCCTTGAGCTTGTATTTGGGCTATCCTTTGTCCGACATTTACCCTAGGTCACTCAATGCTTTGTTGGCAATAGGAATCCGCCACGTGATTGAAAGGGAATCAGAATCGAAGATCCTCACACCTCTTGGGTGGGAGAAGAGATGAACTTCGCAGAGCATTTCGATTGTGCTTCTGCGTAGTCCCAAGTCACCGGCGTCGAATGTTCCAACCGGATCAGAAGAGCCGAGGACGGCATGCGCTGAGGTGGTGACTGTCAGCCTCAGGCGTTCGACCTCTAGGATGTCGATGGCGGCGTTTTCACGGTCCCTGATGCGTTTGAGATCAAAGCCTTCAATGATCTCCTGGTCATAGTCTCGCTGGGCCCTGTGGATCCGTGCGCGGTGATCGTCGATATCCGCCTTGAGCTCGCGCATGCGCGGCGCATCGGCAGATGGCAGGAGGTCGCGGAGATCCGGCAGCCGAAGCCGCCGTCGGACGGCCTCCACGACGAAGTCGTCGATTTGCTCTCGTGAGCGCATGATGTGACCTGCGCACCTATACCTTTGGCTGTGTGTCTTCACCGCCTTATCGCACATGCCGCACCGGTACAGGCCCGAGCCGAGGTGCTTCCGGTCGGTGCCTGCCCGGTTCGTAATGCGTGCCGGGTCATCGAGGCGGTCTTGCACGGTTTCCCACACGTCGAGATTCACAATCCGGTCCCAGATACCAAGGATCGGTTCACCGTGGTCGTCACGCAGGATCTGGGCCCGCCATGATCGGCGTCGGTCGCCGTTGGTAAGCACCTCCTTCGGTGTGTAAGTGCTGTAACCGGCATAACGGGGGTTGCGCAGAATACCTAGAACGGTCGACGGCGCCCAGGCGCTGTCGTCTGGAACAGGGCGTGGTTCGAGACCAGATTCAGTGCGCCGTGCATTGCGTTCCAGCATTAGGGTCCGGTTGTGCCGGGGCAGGGCCGGGATGGCAGAAAGATCGTTCCCCTCGCCCGACAACGCTGCTGCGATGGACCGCAGGGACGCCCCCGAGGAGAACGCAGCGTAGATCTTCCTGACAGCTTTGGCCTCGTGTTCGATGACATCGCCGTTGCCGGCATAGCCGAGCGGGCGCACTCCCTTTGGGGGTCTTCCTTGCTGAGCGCGCTGCCGTTGCGCCCGTGACTGCCGTTCAGCCTTGACCTCAATCTCATTGCGGGCGATCGCCGAAAACATGTCGGCCGACAGGCGGCCGGCCGCTGTCGTGCAGTCAATGTCGGACCCCTTGGCGAATGTCAGCAGGACGTGGTTGCGCTGGGCGGTTTCGATGATCCGCACGCCGTCTGCCCGGTTGCGTTCAAGGCGGGGCCACTCCTGGGCCACGACCACGTCGATGAGACGTGACTCAATGTCTTTGAGGAGTCGTTCAAAGGCCGGCCGCTTCTTGTGCCCCTTGCCGGAGATGTCGTTGTCCTCGTATACGCCGGCGGGTGTCCATCGGCGGGCGGCAACGAGGGCTTCGGCATCCTCCCTGTGCCTGTCCACACCGAGACGTGTGTTTTCCCGGTCCTGGGAGATGCGCAAGTAGATTGCTGCACGGCGCTGTTCGGAACTCATGGAACCACGGTACTGGACGGCCCATGGCGCCGGCCGTGTTGGCTCGTGCTGACGGCGGTGCGCTGCAGTTCCAGCCATTCATTGAGTGGGTCTAGAATCTTAATCACTTCGTCGGCCGTCTTGTACGCCTGTTCGATATATTCCGACAGATCGTTTGCAGCTATGCGCCATTGACCTCCGGGGGAGATGAGCAGCGCTCGTAGATCCCCTCTGGCAATCAATTCACCAACTGTCGCCGTGTCCACGTTCAACTGCACAGCGACCTGCGCCGGCGTTAAGAGTGGCTGCACCTTCGGGTCATCCCTTCCGGACGGATTCCAGAGCCGACATAAGCCGCCGCGCATTCCTGGGTGAGCGCAGCAGGTAGCTGGTTTCCACCAGCGCCTCGTACTCGTCCTTCGACATCAGGACGGCGGATCCGCGCTTTGACACAATCTCAATCTCGGTGCGGTCGAGGTTGACCCGTTCGATGAGACGAACAAGGTTGCGACTGGCTTCACTGCTCGTTACGGCCATGGCTGCCTCCTGGTTGCACCAGACATGCTACTTCACAGCCTTCCGGCGCCGCAGCTCCGTCTGTGCAGCGTGGACATTCCGGTCGCGGTCACACGAAAATTAGGCAAGGAGGAAGCCGATGACCGTTCCACGGAAGTACGATCCGGCCCAGAAGGATCAGGTATTCAACACGCTGCGCCGTGAGATCCTCGCCGCCCGCCTGAAAATCACCCTGGACGAGAAGCTGGGCGAGCAGACCTCGGAGACGGTGAAGAAACTGGCCAGTATGACGCTGCCCCCGCGGATCAGGGGCAATCACGACGACGGTGAATTGCCCGGCAGCAGGACATACGACCGTTCACGGAAGGATCAGATATTTGGGACACTGCGCCTCGAGATCCTTGCTGCACGCCTGAAAATCACCCTGGATGAGAAGCTGGGCGAGCAAACCTCGGAGACAGTGAAGAAGCTGGCCAACATGACCCTGCCGCCGCTTGTTCAGCAGCATTACTCTGCGCCGGTATCATCAGCAGGAACTCCGTCCCTTCTTCCTGATTCTGGGTGTGATCATTGAATGTGTTCGGTGATTCCACAACGTCGAAGGGCAGTAATTGAATTCAAAGGGAACAGGCAGACGCACCAGGCCATGGTCTGACTTGGCCGGGGAAAACGGCAAAGTGACCGAGCTCTGTCGGAGGTTGAGATCCAACCGCTACAGCATTGTCAGGATTGGGAGCCGACTCTTTACTGTGGCAGCACCTCGCTCCGTACAGCATCGGCAACGGTCCTACTACGCCTATGTGCGACCGTTACCGCGCCATCGATGGAACCAGACCTTCCGCGTGGAGGATGGAACGTATCTCATGTTTCAGCTCAGGGGGAAGAAGGGGCAATTTAGTCAGATTGAAGTAGTCCAAGCACGTGCTCATCGTGGGTGGGCAACAGATATGGTCAAGGCACTGCTCAAAGCCCACCCCGATGCAGTTTGGCAGAACGGGTCACTCAACGAAAACAGCGGCCCTCTGTTCGAAAAGCTAAGCTCGCAATTCCCTACCCGCATCGCAAAAGTTGCTAGCCAACCCGATGGGAGCTTTCTGATAGGGCCGCCCCTATGGCTGGAAAGCCGGGGCTAGAAAGCCGGCGATAGGAGACCCGTCTTCAGGTGAGGCGAAGCCGACGATGCGAGCCTGCTTGTGCGGCCGCTGGCCAAAGCCTCATCTGGAGGGAGCGTCTGATACGTCCGGGGCTCCGGGGATGTGCGGAATCTCCTGGGGCCTCATCGGGTTGGTGATCTTCCACGACACCCCGGCCGCCAGGATTTCCTCATGCAGCTTCCGGACACCGTCGATGCTCCAGCCCCGGATGCTCAGCAGGGTGCCGTCGCCGAAGGGCTCCGCATCTGCTGAGGCAAAGTCCGGCGGCGTTCCGAACTCGGGACGGGCCAGCCACGTCAGGTAGCTGGCGGAGGTGCGTGCGTAGTCCGGGATCTGCCGGGAGGTCAGGAAGGTGCTGAGCGTTGCCCTGTCCGGTTGCCAGGCGCTCACCAGCCTACGGAACATATCCGCAGCTTCCTCTCTGGAACCCAGAGGGTAGTCGGGCATGAAACGGATGGTCACGGTATTGGAAGTGTTCGTGATCAGCATTCCGGCACTGACAGAGTAGCGCGCGATTCCGGTCCCGTTCGGCCCGCCCGCCATCAGGCTGGCATGGAACGGCACCAGTCCATCTGGTTCGCCGTTCTCGTCCCGTTCCGCATTCTGCATCGCCAGTTGCTCAACGTCATGAAGAGAGTGGGGCAGGCGAACGAGCTCGTTGCTGTAGTACTCACCCACACCCGCCCAGGTGATGTCCTGGTAACGGGGATCGTCGGGCGGTACGGCAGCCGTGAGCGCTGTCGCCGTGGACCACGCCCGCGCGGCAACCTGCTGGGGAGTTTCCCTGCGGCCGGCCCACAGCATCATCAGGTAGACGTATTGATCGTCCGGGGAGAACAGCTCTTTGACAGTCTGCTTCATCCGTTCAGCCTTTCCGGTTTGGTGGGGCGGGGTAGTTCGGAATCTCCTCGAACCTGAGGATCAGGTTCTCACGAAGGGGAGAGTCCGCAGGCAGGTACTCGTCGAAGGCGTCCATGACTGGTTTCTCCGTGAAAACCATCTCATGGACATACCCTTCGCTGGCCGAATGGTCCAAGGCCGCCTTCTGCCGCAGAAGTTCATCGTCAATCCATCCGTCAAATTCTTCTGTGAGCTTGGAGGGCCACATCCAGCTGTAGTATCCCTTGACCTCGGTGAAGTGCTCTCTGTACACCGGTGGATCCGACCGATAGTCCCAACGCCATTGGTGCCCGTCAAAGGACACCTCCTTGCCATTGGGCTGCTCCATCACATACTCACGGGCGTGACCGTCATCGACCCGGTCCACTCCGGTCACGTATTGCTGCTCCGGCGCTCCGTGCTGGGTTCGTGGTTCGTCCCTGTAGAACCCGTTTCCCCCTCCGGTGTCCCCGGGTTGAGGTTGGTCGGAGGGATTGGTGGCGAAGGGGCCGTAGGAGGACAGGAACGGTATCCGCGGTTTCCCGTCCTTGAACCAGATGCCGTTATCGGGAACATCTGGAGTCCCCTGATTACCGGGGACGAACCCGCCGGGCAGCGCCGGAACGAGACCCTGGTTTTCAGGCAGCAGCCGGCGGCCCAGATTCTCCAGGCTGGTCCGGGCCTTGTCCTTCCACTCCGGCACCCGGGTGCCCGGCGGGTGCGCGGTTCCCGGAGGGACGGCTGCCCCTGAACGGGTCAGGGCATGTCCATCTGCGCCGGGGCGGGAGGGGACATTACTGTCTGCGCCGTGGGCGCCTCGGGTGCCGGCCTTGATGCCGGCTTTGACCAGCCCGCCGCCAACGAAAAGGGCTGCGACGTCGAAGAGGTTCCCGCCGAGAGCATGGCCCGGGTGTTCGCCTTCCCACTGCTCCAACCGGATCAGGTCCTGCCCGAGCAGTTCCATTTCCTTCTTAGCCGCAGCAGTGCGCTCGTCGCCGGTGATCCTGGATCCCAGACCAAGGACGACAGCGTTCTCACCGACCCGGTACATGCCTTTCCACGCGTCCCCTGCTTTGGGCCAGCCCTGCGCACCGACCAGCACGCCGACGTCCTCAACGGTTTCCCCAAGTGCCATGGGAACACCGGCGATGGTGTCCCAGGTGTCCTGGTACCAGGGCAGGTCGCGGTGCATTTTTCCGCCGCCGGCTGCGAAGTGGTCGTACTCGTCGTAGCCGTACGGGATGAGCCCGTCGCGCATGATGTTGTCGTGCTCCGTGTAGGAACGCTCGCTGCCGGTGATGTTCGCGATGCGGTTTGCCGCGTCCCGCTGTGCTTCGTCCAGCTCCGAGAGAAGCCGGGAGACATCGCGGGCGATGCTGTTGCGGGCGTTCACGGCTTGCTCGTCGTTGTTCCATTCGTCGATCTCGGACTCCGGGAATTCTGCGTCGAAGTCCGCCGCACGGGCCTGCAGCTCCTGGACCCGGCTCTTGAACCACTCCACGGATTCGGCGTACGCCTTCATCAGCGTGTCCAGTTGGATGGTGTAGTTGGCCAGCTCCGCGACGACGGTTCCGGAGCGGTCCAGTGCACTGAAGGCGATGTCGTTGCCCGGCACCGAGTAGACGCCGGGGGCCGCCAGCAGCAGCCAGGTATGCCTGACGGAATCCATCAGTTCGTCTGCGCGCGCACCGATGGCCATGATCTCCGCGGCATGAGCCCGGACCGTGTCCGCGTCGGGAAGGCGCTGCTCAAGCTCGGCGAGTCCGAAATCCATCAGAAGGCCTGCGCCGGACCATGGCCGGCATGGCGGGGACGGTCAGCGGCGCCGGGAGCGTCATCGACGCCGTCCTGCGCTGCCAGGGCAGCGGATCGGCGTGCGGTGTCACTCATCTGCTCATCGGCCTGGATGAGGGCCAGCACGGCCTCGGAGACGGCACCGGAAGCCACCGTGATCCGGCCCTCGGCTGACCTGATTCTTTTGGCGAGCAGGAACGTGTAGAAGGTACTCAGCTCCCGGGAGATGGGAGGTGCCTTGCACTCCTCGGAAAGACTGGCGGCCGCGGCGCCTGCGGCCGCCAGGAGTTCCTCGAACTCTGACGCTGCAGTCTGTACCTCGACGAGGATGGCGTGCACTGCCTCGGGCATGACGTCGAAGCTGCCGTCCGCTCCTTCGGATGAGGAATCAGGCTGCTGCGCGGTGAGCTCGAACTTCATGGCTGTCCCGTCTGTGCCGGAATGGCTGCTGGTTCGGCTCATGCAACAGGCGGCCGCAACCATCGGCAACAGTAACGACGGGGCTGTGGAAAACCCTCGGAGGTCAGCGGCGGCTAAGAGTCCGAAAAGGGACGCGCACGTGTGTTGTGGGCCTCTACCGTCCGCCTTAGCAGAGACAATGTTGAGGGACTCCAGTTGAAGCTCATGGCCGGCATGCTGCCGGCAACGGCGGAGTCAGGGACGTCCCATCTGTCTTCAACGACAAGTGGTATCGGGTTCGCCAGCGCGGCCTCAATATCGCGGTGGAGCGCATCAACGAAGTCCGGCATGAGGATGAAGACACCGTTGACCCAGCCCTCCTCGGGGGCGCTCCGGGATGCCCAGGCACTGCGTTTCTGTAGCGGCTGCTCAGAGGTGGGTTCTGGCTGCATCGGTTCTCCTTATCCGCACACGGCTGACCTGCGCTTCATGGAAATGCAGCAGACGATCATTGGCAACCGTGTCCAACCTGGCTGTGGATGTAGGCAGCCTGTCAGAACGGACGCCTCACGATGCTCCCTGACCAACACGATGACATAGACGGGCCGGCAGTGAGGGGCGATGATGGGCTCCAGTGACCAGCGAGGGGAATGCAGATGGTTAAGGAGAGAGCCTATGATCCGACGGATAAAGCCCAGGTCTTCCGGGCGCTGCGCCAAGAGATCCTGGCCGCAAGGCTGAAAGTCACCCTCGACGAAGAGCTGGGCCGGGAGACTTCCCCGGAGGTACTTAGCTTATCCAAGATGAAGGTGCCTCCGATTGCTCGGCCACAGCATCTTGCCTGTGACACCCAGGCTGGTGGAACGGAGACGGGCACGAAGGACGACTAGGATCCTCAGGTGCGCCACCGAATTCAGCGTCTTGGACCACTCGTTTGGACTTGCAGCCGTGGAATTGCAAGGGCTGAGACACTTCCTAAAAGTGACTCAGCCTCCGGCTGGACCTGTTATCTTCAATTGAAATAAGCCGGCGGCTGAGTCCCACTTGCTTCTTGGTGCTGCGCAGCCATTCTCGGTCCTAAAACACATATCTGTTGGCCTGTGGATTCCTGCGGTCCGCTTTCTTCTGTCTTTCCGCGGACATCTGCTTTGAAGCGGCGCAGGGCCCAAGGACTCTGGAGTCGAACTAGGTCACCTGGTGGAAGGCCACTGCGGCGGCGCTGGCCAAATCGCTTGGGACCCCCTCTTCCGCGAGGATATAGCCGGCGGAAACCACTATTGCCATAGAGGCGATGCGGTGCGCCTCCAAGTCCCGGTCGACGGCGGGGGGAGCTCCCACGCCTATCTTGTCATCACTCTCAGCCGGAGCGTAGCGGCCAGCCAAAAACCCCGATGCATGCGTCCAAGTCGAATCCTCACGCCACAGACGGTAAATTGCGCCGAGGTTTTGTTCCATGGCATTCACGGCAGCAGTCAGGTCCTTGGCCTGCTGTTGCATGGCTTTTTCTTTGGACGGAGCCAAAACGAATTCCTCCATCGCAGCGATGTCTATGTTCGAGGGAACCCCCATCGCCTGCATATGGTTATGTGTAGTCTTTTCCGTCGAACGACCTTGGTCAAGCATCGTGTCTGCGGCCTTCTCACGTTCTGACTGAGCCATGTCGGCGAACCAGAGCAACCGCACAGCGAGTTCCCAGAACGCACGGCGGTTTGGAGCGGCAGAGTGCCCCATCCCCATTTTCGTAAGTTTGGCGATGACCCGGCTCTGTTCGAAAGCCGCACGCATCCAGCCGACCGCGAACTGATTGACATGGGATAGCGGCACCTCACTCAGATCAACCGAGAGAACAGCGTCTGCCGAGCGAAGTACGATGTCGGCGGAAACCAAGTGCGCGGGTCGCTCACGCGTCGCCTGGCGCTGCTTATTCGATCTTCTGCCACTCATGGCACAACTGTATCCGCAGTGTAGAGAAGCCCAGCGACACCCGCATAGTAGTCATGGGGGTTAGAGACCGGGGACGAGAAAGACACAAAGTCGGAGGTCCGGAATGCCATCGGCGGCCTCCTTTTTCAATCCTAAAAGGGGCCGGAAACAGCGGGGAGAATAATGCCGGCGTGGGCTCCGCTAGATCTGCAAATTTCCTTTTCGCATGTGTGGAAGGATGCCAAACATGGCAGGCAATGGTTCTACGGCAAAGCTCCACCACTACGTTCCTCAGGGATACCTTCGTGGATTCGCCAACGAAAAGGGTCGAGTCAAGGTGGTGCCCCTCGATCCCGCCCGGAAGGCGTTTATTTCATCAGTGAAGAACGTGGCAGCTCAAACGCACTTCCACACGATTGATGATCCGGAAGAGCCTGACGGTTTCGAGACTGCGCTGAGCGGGATCGAAGGGGAGGCCATAGGCATTATCGGGAAGTTCCGAAGAAACGAGTTCCCTCCATCGGAGGAGGACCGGTGGACCCTCTCCTATTACATGGCGCTCCAGAGCGTCCGTGGCCCCGACACCCGCAAGACCCTGGAGCATCTCAGGGCACAGATCGTACGGTTCGAGATCGGTGCCGCTGGCCGAGTGAATGTTGGCAAATGGATCAAAGAGAATTGCGGATTCGACCCGTCACCGGAGCAGGAAAGCAGGGTTTGGGCCGATGCGACCCAGCCGGACGGACCACCGATAAGTTTCTCCAACCTTGCACACATCCGGCACATGCTAGATATGGCAGAAGAACTGACCTCGCACTTCGCCGGCAGACAGTGGTCTTTAGTACGGTTTGAACGACGTGCCCTCGTCACCTCAGACGCCCCGGTGAGTCTGATCCGAGATCCACAGGACGACGGCTGGGACGGCGTGGGTTTCATGACGGCATGGGGTATCACGTTCCCTCTCACCAGGGAGCTTGGGCTACTCATGAACGATCCGACCAGGATGCTTGAAGGTCTCGAACCAGATGACTCCAGAGTTCAAGAGATCAGAGCTGCTGTTCTCAGGGGGGAAGTCGACGGCATGCAGGCCGGGACAACGGCCATGGAAAAGCTCTTCAACGAGAATTTGGCGCATTCAGCCAGGGAGTACATTTACTGCCACCCCGAGGACGGGAAGTACGTGCCGGACGACTTACCTGAACCAGAACTCATCAACGTCAGAGCGGCAGGCGGGTTATTCGACGCCGAGTTCGATGGCGAACCGTGGTTTGGGAAATAGGGTGCTGAGGCGCAATCTGCTCTCCGTCGACTCATGAGTAGCGGGAGCTGCCACTTCACTGTTCAGGGCGCCCCACGCATAGGTTAGTCGGCTACGGAACGTGGTGGAGTTTAGATTTAATGTGTAGATTTCTCTTCTGAATCAATAGAAATGCCGCCCTCCGCGAAAACGTAAGAGGGCGGCATTTCTATATCGGGGGCAAGCTTTGATAAGTGTCTATTCCGGCAGGCGCCAGTCGGTTACCTTCGACTGCTTGCCGACGATGCTTACACCACCAACTAGGATTTCTCGCCCCGCAGGCGCCCGAGAAACCAAATTTAAACTAGGAAGCGCCGCTGCGGGCATCTACCCTGCGAACTCAAAGGCGACGGTGATCTCGGGATCGACGCTTGCGATGATCCCGGAGTAGGTCACCTTGGCCTGCTCTTTCAACGCTGCTTCGTTTTTGCTGATGAGCGTCTGCTTGTTCTCGTCGCTGAGAATGTTGTTGATCATGCGAGTTTGAACCGCTGGCGGTGTCAGCCAGCTAAGCGCGTTGCCCTCCTCGAGGGCATCCTTGAACACGGGATCGTCAAAGCCGATGCCGATGAATTCAGGGATAGTCACGAGAAACGACCCTGGGCCGGTGGGTTCGATCTTCACCTGTGACCCATCGATGCCTAATTTTGCGTCGAACTCGTACTGGATCAGCGTCGTTTTCTCGCTCGCGGGTACGGCCACGCCGAAAATCTCGCGATTGCTTTCCTTTCTGTCGATACCCTCGATGTGAAGGCTCAGCAAGGCGACCTCTTGCATTTGCGTGACGGACTGAACCACCTGCGAATCGCGTTCGCTCGAACTGCTGGTGAACAGCGACTTGAGAGCGAGAGCGTTGAGTCCACCGAATGCGAAAGCGGCGCCCGTTCCCGCGAGAACCAAGAAGGTGATCAGCATGAGAGGCCAAAGCCGAACCCGTGCTTTGAAAAAGTTCATTACGATTAAGTCTCCAGTTTCGTTCGACGTCGAAGCGCCTTCGGAATTCCGCGGTGTTGAACGGTCACAACAGATCGCCGCGCCGAGTCCCCTCGAACCATATACGCAAGCAGGAGTTGGCCGATTATGGCGCGCCGACCTAGATATGCGGCTGCGAGCCGATGTGCACTTGTCGGGTGCCATGAAGCCGAGGGTGGGCGGTTCCCTTGCCTCGCATTGCTCGTACGTGTCCGATGGCCGGCCGATTTGGGCGGCAGCAGCGCTGGGTTCCGACTGGTGGTCCCTCAGGATGCTGCCGTTCCGAACCTGCTGGTCCGCGTCTCAGAGCGCGCACGACTATGGACGCAGGATGGTCGGTCCCGGGCGCCGGACTCGACTGGCAGCTTCCAGAGGGTATTCGGCTACGGAACGTGGTGGAGTTTAGGTTCAACGTCTAGATTCCTCGCCTGGATCATTAGAAATGCCGCCCTCCATGAACGCACGAGGGCGGCATTTCTTGTAACTGGAGTCGATAGGTTTACGCTGACCTATTCGGGCAGAACTCCTTGGTCCATAAGTCCGTTGGACAGGCCGGATACTTGAACAAGAGAACAGAATCCCTGAAAGGCACAGTCTGGGCAATTAATGGAGAAGCGGAGAAGATCACCGAGTATGCTCCGTTGGCGCCCACTGACCTGTAGAAGGCCTTATTGTAAGGAGTGAACAGTGCCCGCCTTTAGGACACATATAAGGATGTTCATGGCCGCGGCTGCTGTGCTCCTGATGGGAATGACAATGACCGGATGCGCTGAGAAGGGGCCAGCCACGACAATGTCGGAGAAGAACACCCCGGAGGAGACCATCAGTGCCAGGGAAGGTCGGGACCGTGCGGTTGAACTCGTCTTCAATACCGCCGAACAGCTCGATGTCACCGGGTGGTGGCCCCGCAACGGCGTAGCGTGGGCGCAGGAATGTATCCCCAAAAGCCGCAGTGGTATAGAGCATGCAACGTCCAGTTACAGCTATGACCGCTGGGCACCCCGTGGAACTGACCATATTGGGGACGCCAAACGCGTCGCTGAGTATTGGGAGTCCCTCGGAATGACCGTACGCACGGTAAATCCGACAACACATCCGACTGTCTTTGCGGAAGGAGGTCCCGTTGCCCGGGCCGAATTCGATACTTATGCATCTGACAACTCGTACAGTATCGGGGCTACTGCCCCCTGTTCGCCGGGTGACGCCTTCACATTGAATGAGGAGGACGAAGCAGAGCGGGATCAAGGCAAAGTTCTCCCCGGAGACGAAGGCCTCGTGCTACAGGAAGAGCCCCCGCGGTAACTCCACGAAGCAATCCCAGCCGAACCCCGGCACCGAGCGCCGACCGTCCGTCGGACAGTTCTCACTGGGTGTGTTCCCAGTAACCATTCCCCAGTGAGTAGCGGCTGTGTGGGCACTGGACTTGCCGACTGCTGCGCAGACGTTATTCGGCTACGGAACGTGGTGAATTCCGCTTCAACGTCTAGCCGTGCTCATAAAAGCGCTTCCCGGATTTCGATCCGGGAAGCGCTTTATGTTTGCCTGCAGCCCTACGAAGCGCGGCTCCAACTGCAGCGTGGGGGCTTGGCCTTGGGCCACCCCGGTTCTGGAAACCCTGGCAGCCAGGCGTGAGTGCAGGAACAGAGAAGCAGGATGGTGGTTCTAGGCGGCCACCCGAGCAAGCAGCTGGTCCCGATGTACTTGAAGTGCCTTTGCGTATGGCCCTTTTGTTGCGTAGGTGTGGTTGAGCGGTGGAGCGAGTCCCTTGACTCGAGGTCTTTGGGCATTGGATGGAGCGTCCAGGTCACCTGCAAGTGTGTTGTCATCCAGTTGGACAGACACTGCTCTTCTGCTGGCGCGAGGCTAAATTTTGGTGCGACGTCGTGGGCTTGGGTCCACGCCGATGCCGGGTAGCAAGCGCAGTTCATCGACCAACAACGCCACCAGAGAACGGCGGAGTGTGGACATCCTAGTTTTTTCTAGGCATTTTACCTGCGCGCTCTGCGAGGGTGGTTCGGGCAATGCCGATGTACAACGGCTCGGTCTGATCTACCTGCGGAAAGCCGGCGGGCCAGAAACGGGCAAGGCCAGCAGCCGTTTCCCACCAGGCATAGACGCCAGGCTGATCGATTTCGCAGAGTGTCAGGGCGACGCGGGGGCTGCGCTGACAAGTTCATCGCGTACTTCGGTCCAGTCCATGGGCCTGCCTCCATGAAACGCAAAAGCACCGTCGTTGCGCTTGTGCTCGTCTCCGTGTCAGTGCCGGCCGCGGGGTGCCGCAATGATTCTGCTTCCCCTGCCACCCCGGCAACCGTGGATCCTGCCGATTCGGTGACTCACAGTTACAGCACGGACGATCCCGGAGCTGAATACTGGACGCCGGAGCGGATGGAAAGCGCTGTCCCGGAGATGCCCACCGAAGACTGAGCACCTCGCCACCTTTCTTGTCGCGGGGGACGGCGGCTTCGCCGGCCTCGTGACTCAGAAAGTGTGTTTCGCCCGGAACGTCGGAACCATCTGCCTGTCCCTGGGGAAAGCTGTTAGTGCCGGCGCCCCGGCACCGAGCAGCTCGGTGTGCATGTTCTTAACACCGGGCACGCTCCAATCGCGGGCGGTTAGCAGGGTCCCCTCGCCGAAGGACTCGGCAGAGGCTGACGCCAGATCAGGAGGTGTGCCGAAGGGTGCACTGGAAATCCAGGTCAGGTATCCGGCATAGGTGTCATACAGATCCGTCACCTCGCGGATAGTCTCTTTTGTGCTCAGGATTCCGGCGTCCGGCTGCCAGATGCGTACGAGGCCCCGGAACAACTCGGTTGCCTGGTCAATGGTGCCAAGAGGAAAGTTTGGCTGGAACGAGAAGTTCACGCTGTTGGCTACGGTCGTTTGGATCTCCCCGGCCATGGCATGCAACGACGCTATCGGGAGGCTTTCAGGGCCTTCCGGTGTGAGCTGAAGATGCACATGTGTCCGTCCGCATCTCTTGCCGTCACGTACTTCGGTTTCCTGGAGCGCCAGTTCCTCGACGGCCGGCAGCGTATCCGGTGCAGGCACGAATTCCAGCCCGTTCCCGGCAAGGACCGTCCAGAGGGCATCCGGGCAGCCGCCGCCTGCCTGAGCATGTTCCTTGATAAGGCCCATTGTGCACCAGATGCGCCATGCCACCTCTGCCGGATCTTCCTCACGCCCGCCCCACATCAGCGGAACGTAGGCACGCCCGACCTCTTCGGAGAACAACTCCGCAACTGTCTGTTTCATGTGGTCAACCTATCTGATGGTGGGCGGCGCCTTACGGCATCGGTTCGAACCGTACTTCAACGCCGGAACTGAGCTCCGGAAAGTCGATCAGAAGATCTTTGAAGGCGTCCGCAACAACCTTCTCCGTGAAGACCCATTCATGGATGTACCCGTCGCTTGCCGAATGATTTAGCGCGTCCATCTGACTGCGGAGCTGATTTATCAGCCCTTTGAGCTTGGTTTCCAGCAAGGTAGAAGACCCGAAGTTGTTGAAAAACTCGTAGTGGCCCTTCACCTCCGTGAAAACCTCTTTGCCGTCGCGCCAAGAGTGGCCATCGAAGTCCACCAGTGTGCCGTTCGGCTTCTGCAAGGCGTATTCGCGGGCGTGGCTGTTATCCAAACGGTCAATGCCGGTGATGTACTGCTGCTCGGGTGCTCCGCTCCGGCTGCGCCACACGTCCCTGAAAAAGCCGTTGCCGCCGTCGGTGTCTCCGGGCATCGGCTGCACCGAGGGGTTCCGGGCGGACGGACTGTACCCGGGCGCGAATTCAATGCGGGGTTTGCCGCCTCTGAACCAAATGCCGTTGTCAGGGGCGGCCGGAGTCCTCTGATGACCGGGGAGAGACCCGCCGGGCAGTGCTGGAACGAGCCCCTGATTCTCCGGCAGCAGCCGGCGGCCCAGATTCTCCAGGCTGGTCCTGGTTTTGTCCTTCCACGCCGGAGCACGGGTGCCCGGCGAAAGTGCGCTTCCCGGCGCAGCCGCCCCTGGACGGGCTGGGGTGTGGCCGGTTGGCCCCGGAGTGGACGGGGCGCGACCCTCTGCGCCGTGGGAGCCTCTGGTGCCTGCCTTGATGCCGGCTTTGACCAGTCCGCCGCCAACAAATAAGGTTCCGACGTCGAAGAGGTTCCCGCCGAGCGCGTGGCCCGGGTGCTCGCCCTCCCACTGGTCCATCCGGATCAGGTCCTTTCCCAGCAACTCCAGCTCTTTCATTGCTGCAGCGGTACGCTCGTCGCCGGCGATCGTGCGTCCCACGCCAAGGACGAAAAGGTTCTCACCGACCCGGTACATGCCTTTCCAAGCATTCCCTGCCTCGTACCAGCCCTGCATGCCAAACAGTGTGCCTATGCCCTCAAGGGTTTCCCCGGCCGCCTTTGGAACACCGGCGACGGTGTCCCAAGTGTCCTGGTACCAGGGCAGGTCGCGGTGCATCTTCCCGCCGCCGGCCGCGAAGTGGTCGTACTCGTCGAACCCGTACGGGATGAGTCCGTCGCGCATGATGTTGTCGTGCTGTGTGTAGGAACGCCCGCTGCCTGTGATGTTCGCGATACGGTTTGCCGCGTCCCGCTGCGCTTCATCCAAGTCCGAGAGAAGCCGGGAAACAGCGCGGGCAATACTGTTGCGGGCGTTCACGGCTTGCTTGTCGTTGTCCCATTCGTCGATCTCGGACTCCGGGAATTCAGCGTCGAAGTCTGCCGCACGGGCCTGCAGCTCCTGGTGCCGGCTCTTGAACCACTCCACGGATTCGGCGTACACGTTCATCAGCGTGTCCAGCTGGATGGTGTAGTTGGCCAGCTCTGCGGCAGCGGTTCCGGAGCGTTCCAGAGCCCTGAAGACGACGTCGTTGCCCGGCACCGAGTAGACCCCTGGCGCAGCCAGCAGGAGCCAGGTGTGTCTGATGGAATCCATCAGTTCGTCGGTGCGCGCACCGATGGCCATGATGTCCGCTGCATGAGCCCGGACCGTGTCTGCGTCGGGAAGGCGCTGCTTAAGCTCGGCGAGCCCGAAATCCATCAGAAGGCCTGCGCCGGACCGTGTCCCGCAGGGCGGGCCCGGCCAGCGGTCCCGGGCGCGTCATCGACGGCATCCTGCGCCGCCAGGGCAGCGGAGCGGCGGGCGGTCTCGTTCATCTGTTCATCGGCCTGGATGAGGGCCAGCACGGCCTCGGAGACGGCACCCGAGGCCACCGCGATCCTGCCCTCGGCTGACCTGATCGTGTTGGCCAGCAGGAAGGTGGAGAAGGTGCTCAGCTCCCGGGAGACCGGAGGAGCCTTGCAGGCGTCCGAAAGGCCTGCCATGCCGGCCCCGGCGGCCGCCAGAAGTTCCTCAAACTCCGACGCCGCGGCCTGCACGTCGACAAGGATGGCATGCACTGCCTCGGGCATGACATCAAAGCTGCCGTCCGGTCCTCCGGAAGGGGCCACGGGCTGCTGTGCGGTGAGCTCGAACTTCATGGCTTTCCCGTCTCCGCCGGAGTAGCTGCTGGTCCGGCTCATGCAACAGGCGGCCGCACCCGCCGGCAACAGTAACGGCGGGGCTGTGGAAAACCCCGAGCTCAGAGGCAATGTTGAAAGGCCCTTTTGCCTGAAGGTTCAGAACGCCTGGCGAGGATCGCTGAGTTGCAGTCCTAGAAGCGCGACTCACCAGCAGGTACGCCTGCGTTTTCACCGGCGGCACCGGCCTGCAGCGCGAGGCCATCGGTCAGCGCACCCAGCTCCAGGGAAGGCGGCGGCACTCCGCACGGCCCGAGCCTGTGCCGGCGGAATTCCGCCGCACGTCGGGGTCAGGCGGGCAAGAGGTTGGTCGGGCTGCTGTCTATGGTCGACTTTCTGGCCCTTAGGATCAGGGGATGAAGAACCTGACACGTGCGGCGGCTGCGTGAGCCTGTATTCGTTCCACCTCGCACGCCTGCCGTTGCTCGGGGCAGCAGGCGGGCTCCTGAGCCCGCCAAGGGCCCCGGGACTGCGCCACATCGAAGTGCTCGCCGGGATGCAGCTGGGGGC
Source organism: Arthrobacter sp. zg-Y1219 (assembly GCF_030125545.1). Lineage (NCBI taxonomy): Bacteria > Bacillati > Actinomycetota > Actinomycetes > Micrococcales > Micrococcaceae > Arthrobacter > Arthrobacter sp. zg-Y1219. The sequence goes on along the minus strand of NZ_JASKLY010000009.1, from coordinate 75,866 downwards.
GCCAGTAGTGTCTCCGCGCCGGATGCAGTTGGGGCGAACAGCGGTATTCGCGGAGTGGGAGGATGAGGAAGCGCTTACTGACTTTCTCGCCGGGCACCCGTTTGGCCGGAAGCTGAACGACGGCTGGCATGTCAGGCTCGAGTTCGTGCGCCGTTGGGGTGAACTGCACGAATTGGCCGGATTGCCGGACGCGGCGGGGCAGCTGGCGCCCGACGAGCCGGTAATTGCCGTGACATTGGCCCGCATGCGTCTGCCCGAACTGCCCAGGTTCATCCATTGGGGCCGCCCCGTCGAGCGCCAGATCCGGGACCATCCTGAAGCAACACTGGCCATGGCTGCCATCCGGCTGCCGCGGACGGTGTCCACGTTCTCGATCTGGAGCAGCACCCGGGCGATGACGGGGATGGTGTTTGGCCGCGATGACGGTGAGGCTGCCCGCCGGCACGCTGACGCGATGACTGAACGTACCCGTCGGGACTTCCACCACGAATTTACGACGCTGCGCTTCAGGCCGTTGTCCGAGCACGGCTCGTGGGACGGACGATCCGACTACGTTCCGCGGTCCGTGTAGCGCGCTGCGCGGCAGGGAGCTATCCGGCGGGCACCGTGCCCACCTGCTTCGCCGGCACCCCCAGGACCACTGCGCTCGCAGGGACATCCTTGGTGACGACCGCGCCCGCGCCGACGACGGCGTTGTCGCCGATCGTCACGCCCGGCAACACCGTCACGTTGGCTCCGAACCACACGCCGGTGCCGATCACTACGCGTGCCGGGTGCATGTCGGCCCGGCGGCTGGGCAGCATGTCGTGGTTCAACGTCGTGATGACCGCGTTGTGGCCGATGAGGGAGCCATCACCGATGTCGATGCCGCCCTGGTCCTGGAACCGGCAGCCGCTGTTGACGAACACATTTTCACCGAACCTGATGTTCTTGCCAAAGTCGGCGCTGAACGGCGGGAAGAGGTGGAAGGAATCGGGGATGCTGCGCCCGGTCAGTTCACTCATCAGGGCCCGCACCTCTGCGGGGGAGTTGTAGCGCCCGTTGAGTTCGGCGGTTATGCGCAGCGACTCCTGGCTCGCGGCATGCATAGCCTTGTGATGGATCGATCCGCCGGGAATCGTCTCCCCGGCGTTCAGTGCCGCCAGAAGGCGGTCGAGTCCGGCAATGTTGGCCATGTGCCCACGATAGCGGCACCCGCGCCTGCAGCTAGCTGCTCACCCCGAGGGCTTTGCCGATGGTGGAACGGTCAGCGAGAAGCTCGAACAGACAGGCCGCGAGATCGCGGCGGGGGATCGACCCTTTGAGTTTCCCCTCGGCGCCCGTCTCGAGGGCACGCCAAGTGCCGGACGGCTGCTTGTCCGTGAGGCCGGTAGGCCGGACGATCGTCCAGTCCAGGCCGGAATTTCGAACAGCCAGCTCCTGCTTGTTGTGATCGGCCAGCGGTTTGGCCAGCACGACCCGGGTGATCATGCCCAGCGGACCAGGCAGCTGCGAACCCGAATCTCCGGCTCCCAGCGAGGACTGCACGATCAGCCTGCGGACGCCTGCTTCCTGCATGGCGCTGATGACGGTTCCGGTGACTGCAGCGCGCTGATCGGGGACCCCCTTGGCTCCGCCCACCGTAACAACGACGGCGTCGGCTCCGGCCACGGCGGAGGAGACCGCCGCGGGCTCCGCCGCATTACCGCGGATGGCCCGGACACCGGACGGCGCGCGTCCGCTCCGGGACATGACAGTGACGTCATGGCCTGCTTCGTGTGCCAGCGAAGCCAATGCGGCTCCGGTGCCGCCGGACCCGCCGATAACGGTGATTTTCATGGGTTCCTCTGCTTGGTCCTGAAGCTGTCGATACCCGAGCATTTTATCGCCGCCGGCCGGCCCGTCCGCGTTTCCGGGACTCGTTGCACCCGGTATCCGTGCGGTGTGCAATTATCTCAAGGTGCCATCGACGCCATTACAGTCCCGGGGAGCCAGAATGCGTTTGAACCGCCTGACCAAGCTGTGCGCCGCCGGCGCCGCAACCGTCCTGGCTCTGGGCGCCTGCACGGCCGAGCAGCGGACCGCCGAGGAGACGCCGGGGTCCGCGCCCACTCCCGGCGGTGTCATCGCGGTGGCGGAGGCCGGCGTCGTCGATTCCTTCAATCCGCAGTCCACGGCGGGAAACACCGACATCAACCGCAAGCTGGCGTACGCCACGCACTCCGGCTTCAACTACATTGACAACAACCTGGACATTGTTCCGTTGGAGGACTTCGGCAGCTACGAGAGGGTCTCCGAGGATCCGCTGACGGTCAAATACACGGTTAACGAAGGCGTTGCCTGGTCCGACGGCGCACCGGTGGGCGCCGATGACATGATGCTGGCCTGGGCCGCGGCCTCCGGGCGGTTCGACGACGAACTCACCACCGTCGACGGCGCCGTCCTGTCGGGAACGCGCTATTTCGACTACGCCGGTTCCACCGAAGCACTCAGCCTCACTGACGTGCCCGAGATTGGAGACGACAACCGATCCATCACGCTGACATATTCGCAGCCGTATGCGGATTGGGAACTGGCCTTCGGGTCGCTGACGGACAGCGGCGGCATCGGAGTTCCGGCCCACATCGTGGCCAAGGGGGCAGGGCTGGGCGATGAAAAGGCGCTCACGGAACTGATTCGGGAAACCCCTGCCGGAAACCCGCTGGACCCCGCGCCGGTGGACCCGGAGCTCCGCGCCGCCGCCGACTACTGGAATACGGCATTCAGCGCCCGGACCCTCCCCGAGGATCCGGCTTTGTACCTCTCCAATGGACCCTTCATCGTGGAGGACATTAATCCGGGGGAGTCCCTGACCCTGGCGCGGAACGAGGATTACCGCTGGGGCCCGGCGCCCAGCCTGGACGAGATCACCATCCGTTTCCTGGCGGACCCGGCCGAGCAGGTGGCTGCCCTGCAGGACGGTTCGGTGGACATCATTGCCCCGCAGCCGGACAGCAGGACGTTGCCGGACCTGGAGGCCCTGGGAAACGTCGACCTCCACCAGGGCAACCAGCTCGCCTACGACCACTTGGACCTGAACTTCAGCGGCGTGTTCGCCGACCGCTCGGTCCGTGAAGCCTTCCTGAAAACGGTTCCCCGGCAGGAGATCGTTGAAGCCACGGTGCAGCAACTGCAACCCGGGGCCAGGCCCCTGGACTCCGAAGTCTTCCTCACCGACCAGGCCGCGTACGAGCAGGCGGCAGCCGCGAACGGATCCCGGGAGTTCGCGGAGGCGGACCTCGAGCGGGCCAGGCAGCTGCTCGACGGCGATACTCCGGCCGTCCGCATCCTGTACGACCGCGACAACGCCTACCGGGCCGAGGCTTTCCGGCTGATCCGGCAGGCAGCGTCGGAGGCGGGCTTCGAAGTGGTCGACGGCGGCCTGCCCGCCGGTGAGTGGGCGGGCAGGCTCGGCTCCGGCACCTACGACGCCGCGATCTTCGGCTGGACAGCCACAGGCGTGGGTGTGGCCGGGGTGCCCCAGGTCTTCCGCACCGGCGCGGCCTCCAACTACAGCGGGTTCTCCAGCCCCGAGGCGGACGGGCTGATGGCCGAGCTGGCAACGGAGACCGACACTCAGCGCAGGGATGAGCTCCAAATTGAAATCGACAGGCTCATCTGGGACGCCCGCTACGGCCTGCCGCTTTTCCAGCTGCCCGGGCTGCAGGCCTCTGCGGACACCATTGAGCACGTGGAATACATGCCCAACGCCACCGGGCTGTGGTGGAACTTCTGGGAATGGAACATCCTCCGCTGACCGCGTCCTTCCTGGCCCTCGGCCCAACGGACGCCGGATTATGACACGGGTCAGCCCTAAAAGACACCATTGCGTCGTAACATGATGCACCGATGCCAAATCGTTACACGCGCATGTGTTTCTATGTATTTCCTGCGCAGCGGGCCCCTTTTTTGCGCCGTGACCACCCCCACGGGTCATGCGGCGGTCATTTGCAGCCTTCCGAAGTGAGTACGGTATGGGCCGAAAGCAATTGCTTTCGAACTTGTGAGTCGGCTCACTGCTAGAGGGCCGCACTGCCGGCCGCCATGCGTCCGGAGTTAGAAACTAAGGAGGCGGAATGCGCTCCCCACGCACTCCCAAACTACTCAGCGTTGCAGCCGTTGCCCTCATGGCACTCACCGCCTGTGGCAGCGGCGACAGCTCGAGTGAAGCCGCAGCGGAAGGCGACACCAGCCGTGTCATCATTGCCGACGGCTCAGAGCCCGCCAAGGGCCTGATTCCCACGAACACCACCGAGGTAGGTGGCGGATCGGTCCTCGACCTGCTCTTCGCCGGACTGATCAGCTATGACGCCGACGGCAAGCCGGTGAACGAAATGGCCGAGTCCATTGAGACCGAGGACGCCCAGAACTACACCATCAAGCTGAAGGCCGGCAAGACCTTCAGCAACGGCGACCCCGTCACCGCTGCATCCTTCGTCGACGCTTGGAATTTCGGTGCTGCAGCCAAGAACGCCCAGCAGTCGGGCACCTTCTTCGAGAGCATCGAAGGCTACGCCGAGGCCAGCGCCGAGGGTTCCACCGTGGAAACCATGACCGGGCTGAAGGTCGTTGACGACACCACCTTCACCGTTGCCCTGAGCCAGCCCGAATCCGACTGGCCGCTGCGCCTGGGCTACAGCGCGTTCTACCCGATGATCCCGGCGGCTCTGGCCGATCCGGTTGCCTACGGGGAAAACCCGGTTGGCAACGGCCCGTACAAGTTCAACGGCGAGGGCGCCTGGGAGCACAACCAGCAGATCGAACTGGTCCCCAACGAGTCCTACGACGGCCCGCAGAAGGCCCAGAACGCCGGCGTGACGTTCAAGATCTACCAGAGCGACACCACCGCGTACCAGGACCTGATCTCGGACAACCTGGATGTCTTGAAGACCATCCCGACGTCTGACGTCAAGAACTTCAAGGGCGACCTCGGCGAGGAGCGCTCCATCGAAGCGCCGTACGCCGGCAACCAGACCATCGCCATCCCGTACTACCTGGAGAACTGGAGCGGCGAAGCCGGCAAGCTGCGCCGCCAGGCGCTGTCCATGGTCATTGACCGGGAAGAGATCACCCGGGTGATCTTCAGCAACGGCCGAACCCCGGCCGAGGACTTCACCGCCCCCGTGCTCGACGGCTACGACGCCGACCTGGCCGGCAGCGAAAACCTGGAGTTCAACCCGGAAAAGGCCAAGGAACTGTGGGAAGAGGCAGAAAAGCTCTCACCCTACGACGCCTCCGAGCCGCTGACCATTGCGTACAACGCCGACAAGGGCGATCACAAGACCTGGGTTGAGGCTGTCGTCAACGGCATCAAGAACAACCTCGGCATCGAGGTCACCGGCAAGCCGTACTCCACCTTCAAGGAAGCCCGCACCGAAGCCGATGACGGCGTCCTCACCGGCGCCATCCGCTCCGGCTGGCAGGCCGACTATCCGTCGCTGTACAACTTCCTCGGCCCGATTTACCGCGAAGGCGCCGGCTCCAACGATGCCCGCTACGACAACCCCGAGTTTGAAGCTCTGCTGAACACGGGTCTGGCCGCCACCTCCGTGGAAGAAGGCAACAAGATCATGAACCAGGCGCAGGAAATGCTCCTGGAAGATCTCCCCGCCATTCCGCTCTGGTACCAGGTTGCCCAGGGCGGCTGGAGCAACAACGTAACCAACGTTGAGTTCGGCTGGAACGGCGTGCCGCTGTACCACGCCATCACCGGCAAGTAATTCCTCACAGCTCGGGGCCCGGCTGCACCGCAGCCGGGCCCCGGGCCGCTCCAATGTAAAGGTGCTCCTTAGAATGAGTTTCACCAACCCCCCTCAGCGTGCGCGTCCCGTGCCACAGGAAGATATCTGATGGCCGGATATGTGCTCAGGCGTTTTCTGCAGTTAATCCCCGTTTTCCTTGGTGCCACACTGCTTCTGTATTTCCTGGTGTTCAGCCTTCCCGGTGATGCGACCGCCGCCATTTGCGGCGAAAAGGGCTGCACCCCCGCGGTCGAAGCCTCCCTGCGGGCCCAGTACAACCTGGACCAGCCGTTCTGGATGCAGTACCTCCTGTATCTGAAGGGGATCCTGTCCTTCGACCTCGGCACCAACTTCGCCGGCCGGGAAATCGCCACCATCATCGCCGAGGTGTTCCCCACCACCGCAAAGCTCGCCGTCATGGCGCTGGCCTTTGAAGCCGTCTTCGGCATTGCCTTCGGCCTGTTCGCCGGGCTGCGCAAGGGCAAGTTCTTCGACTCCACCGTCCTCGTGGTGTCGCTGGTGGTCATCTCGGTTCCGATCTTCGTGCTCGGCTTCCTCATGCAGTTCGTGTTCGGCGTCAGCCTCGCCTGGACCAAGCCAACGGTCAGCGGCGACGCCGGATTCGGTGAACTGCTGCTGCCGGCCATTGTCCTGGGCCTGGTGTCCTTCGCTTACGTGCTGCGCCTGACCCGCACCAGCGTCATCGAAAACGCGAACGCCGACTACGTCCGCACCGCCACGGCCAAGGGCCTGAGCCGGCCGCGCGTGGTCACCGTCCACATCCTTCGCAACTCGATGATTCCGGTCGCCACCTTCCTGGGCGCCGACCTGGGCGCCCTGATGGGCGGCGCAATCGTGACCGAAGGAATCTTCAACGTCAACGGCGTCGGCAACACCCTGTACCGCGCCGTGCTCAATGGTGAGGCTCCGGTGGTCGTCTCAATCGTCACCGTGCTCATCCTGATTTTTTGCCTCGCCAACCTGTTGGTAGACCTGCTGTACGCGTGGCTGGACCCGAGGATTCGATATGCCTGAGAATGACCAAGCACTGACCCCCGCCGTTCGCGGCAAGGTTTCCCCCTACCCCATCGAGCACTTCGTGGCGGAGCTGGAAGACACTCCGGTACAGCCCGTGGACAGCTCCACCGCCGACGGCGCACCGCGCAGCCTGTGGAGTGAAGCCTGGCGCAGCCTGCGCAAGCAGCCGCTGTTCATCCTCAGCGCCCTGCTGCTCCTGATGGTGCTCGTGGTGGCGCTGTTCCCCGGTTTGTTCACCAACGAACAGCCCAACGACAACTGCCTGCTCGCCAACTCCGACGGCGGTTCCAGCCCGGGACATCCCCTCGGCTTTACCCAGCAGGGCTGCGATGTCCTTGCCCGCGTGGTGTTCGGTACCCGCTCCTCGCTGATGGTGGGGCTGTTCGCAACCCTCGGCGTCGTCCTCATCGGCGGCATCATTGGTGCCCTCGCCGGCTTCTTCGGCGGCTGGGTGGATGCCATCCTGGCCCGTCTGGGCGACATCTTCTTCGCGCTGCCGATGATCCTTGGCGCAATCGTCGTCGTCCAGCTGCCGTTCTTCCGCGAAAACCGCAACGTCTGGACCATCGTCGCGATCCTCGTGGCCTTCGGCTGGCCGCAGGTGGCACGCATTACCCGCGGCGCCGTCCTGGAAGTCCGCAACGCCGACTTCGTCACGGCCGCCCGGTCACTGGGCGTCTCCCGCATGTCGGCGCTGGTCAAGCACGTCATCCCCAATGCCGTGGCACCGGTGATCGTCATCGCGACCATTTCGCTGGGCACCTTCATCGTGGCCGAATCGACGCTGTCCTTCCTGGGCATCGGCCTGCCGCCGGACGTCATGTCCTGGGGCAACGACATTTTCTCCGCGAAGTCCTCCCTGCGCAGCAATCCGATGGCCATGTTCTGGCCCGGCCTGGCCCTGTCCCTAACCGTGCTGTCCTTCATCATGCTCGGCGATGCCCTGCGGGATGCGCTCGACCCCAAGTCGCGCAAGCGATGACTAAGGATGTGACCATGTCCACGAACACCATGTCCGCGAACCCGGCCCGGGACGGGCAGCCGAAGCCGCTGCTCGAACTGCGGGACCTGGCCATCACGTTCAAGACCAACAACGGCGACGTGCCCGCGGTGCGCAACGCGCACCTGACGATCATGCCCGGGGAAACCGTGGCGATCGTGGGGGAGTCCGGCTCCGGCAAATCGACGACGGCGCTGGCCGCCATCGGCCTCCTGCCCGCCAACGGGTCAGTCAGCGGCGGAAGCATCATCTTCGACGGTGAAGACATCACCCACGCGAGCGAGAAGCGCATCATCGAGCTGCGCGGATCCTCGATCGGCATGGTTCCCCAGGACCCCATGTCCAACCTGAATCCGGTCTGGAAGATCGGTTTCCAGGTCAAGGAGACGCTGCGGGCCAACGGCCTGCCGCACGACGCGAAGGATGTCGCCCAGGTCCTCACGGAGGCCGGGCTGCCGGACGCCGCGGCGCGGGCCAACCAGTATCCGCACGAGTTCTCCGGCGGCATGCGCCAGCGCGCGCTGATCGCCATTGGGCTGTCCTGCCGGCCCCGGCTGCTCATCGCCGACGAGCCGACGTCGGCCCTGGACGTCACCGTGCAGCGCCAGATCCTGGATCACCTGGACCGCATGACCGAAGAGCTCGGCACCGCCGTCCTGCTTATCACCCACGACCTGGGGCTGGCCGCGGAGCGCGCGCACAAGGTAGTGGTGATGTACAAGGGACAGGTGGTGGAGTCCGGGCCCGCCCTGGAAATCCTCACCAACCCGCAGCACCCGTATACGCGCAAGCTCGTAGAATCGGCGCCCTCGCTCGCCTCCCGGCGGATTGAGGCGGCCAGGTCCCTGGGTGTTGACAACGCCGAGGTCCTCGCCGCCAACCCCGAAGGCGCCGGCACCGAAGCGGCCCGGGCCGACAACGTCATCGAGGTGAAGCACCTGACCAAGGTGTTCAACCTGCGCGGCGCGCTGGGGAAGTCCACGGACTTCACCGCCGTCGACGACGTGTCCTTCTCGATTCCGCGCGGGACCACCACCGCCGTGGTGGGGGAATCGGGCTCCGGCAAATCGACGGTGGCCCGCATGGTCCTGGGACTGGAAAAGGCGACGGCGGGGGACATCCTGTTTGACGGGGTGGACATCACCACCCTGAACCGGAAGAAGATGTTCGATTTCCGGCGCCGGGTACAGCCGATCTTCCAGGATCCCTACGGATCCCTGGATCCGATGTACAACATTTACCGGACCATCGAAGAGCCCCTGCGGGTGCACAACATCGGCGATGCCAAGAGCCGGGAGGCGAAGGTCCGCTCACTGCTGGACCAGGTCTCCCTGCCGGCGTCCATGATGCGGCGGTACCCGAACGAGCTCTCCGGCGGACAGCGCCAGCGCGTCGCCATCGCGCGCGCACTGGCGCTTGACCCGGAGGTCGTGATCTGCGACGAAGCCGTCTCCGCCCTGGACGTCCTCGTCCAGGCGCAGATCCTGAACCTGCTGGCGGACCTGCAGTCCGACCTGGGGTTGAGCTACCTGTTCATCACCCACGACCTTGCCGTCGTCCGGCAGATCGCGGACCGGGTCTGCGTGATGCAGAAGGGCCGGATCGTGGAGACCGGAACCACCGACGACGTGTTCGGCAACCCCCGGCAGGACTACACCAAGGCCCTGCTGGCGGCCATCCCCGGCGCCGGCCTGATGCTGCCGCCGCAAGTCGCCTAGCGACAGCGGCCGCGGTCACGGTCCCGCCGGAAAAGGCGGCAGGCAACCCCGACGGGGATGCCTGCCGCCTTTCGTGTTGGCCAAGGTGCCGCGCCCGGGCGGATAGGCTTGCCCCACGAGGTCCATTAGGGAACTTATGGTCTTCGGATTAGAATGGTAGCGTGCCCGCTGACGGCGGCGCCTTCGGTACATTCTTTACGGAGCATACGTGTAGAGCGGGATTCGTACAGAACGGCCGGATCAACCCGGAAACACCACCGGGCTACTGTGCACCACCTTCGAACTTATCTCCTATGAATTGAGTCCTCACGCATGTCAGAAACCAACACGGCTGTAAACACCGCAGTACGAAGCGACCTCCGCAACGTTGCGATTGTGGCCCACGTTGACCACGGTAAGACGACCCTCGTCGACGCCATGCTGAAGCAGACGAACTCGTTTGCCGCCCACGGAAACGTGGAAGACCGTGTGATGGACTCCGGTGACCTGGAGCGCGAAAAGGGCATCACCATCCTGGCCAAGAACACCACGGTGTTCTACGACGGCCCGGCCGCCAAGGGTGAGACCATCACCATCAACGTCATCGACACCCCGGGCCACGCCGACTTCGGCGGCGAGGTCGAGCGCGGCCTGTCCATGGTTGACGGCGTCGTTCTCCTCGTTGATGCTTCCGAGGGCCCGCTGCCGCAGACCCGCTTCGTGCTGCGCAAGGCGCTGGCCGCCAAGCTGCCTGTCATCCTGCTGGTCAACAAGACTGACCGCCCCGACTCCCGCATCGAAGAAGTCGTCAGCGAATCCATGGACCTGCTCCTGGGCCTGGCCTCCGACCTCGCGGACGAGGTTCCGGACCTGGACCTGGACCTGATCCTGAACGTTCCCGTTGTCTACGCCGCTGCCCGCGTCGGCGCTGCCTCGCTGGAGCAGCCGGCTGACGGCTCCGCTCCGGACAACGACAACCTGGAACCGCTGTTCCAGACGATCGTCGACCACATCCCGGCCCCGACCTACAACCCGGACGGCGTCCTGCAGGCCCACGTGACCAACCTGGACGCCTCGCCGTTCCTGGGCCGCCTGGCCCTGCTGCGCATCTTCAACGGCACCCTGCACAAGGGCCAGACCGTTGCCTGGGCCCGCGCCGACGGCACCCTGAAGTCCGTCAAGATCACCGAACTGCTGGCCACCAAGGCCCTGGACCGTGTTCCGACCGATTCCGCCGGACCCGGCGAAATCGTTGCCGTCGCCGGCATCGAGGACATCACCATCGGTGAAACCCTCACCGACATCGACAACCCGATGCCGCTGCCGCTGATCACTGTCGATGATCCGGCGATCTCCATGACCATCGGTATCAACACCTCGCCGCTGGCCGGCCGGGTCAAGGGCGCGAAGGTCACCGCCCGCCAGGTCAAGGACCGCCTCGACAAGGAACTGATCGGTAACGTTTCGCTGAAGGTTCTTCCGACCGAGCGTCCGGATGCCTGGGAAGTCCAGGGCCGCGGCGAGCTCGCGCTGGCCATCCTCGTGGAGCAGATGCGCCGCGAAGGCTTCGAACTGACCGTGGGCAAGCCCCAGGTTGTTACCAAGCAGATCGACGGCAAGAAGTGCGAGCCGATGGAGCACATGACCATCGACGTACCCGAGGAATACCTCGGCGCCGTGACGCAGCTGATGGCTGTCCGCAAGGGCCGCATGGTCAACATGTCCAACCACGGCACCGGCTGGGTCCGCATGGAATTCATCGTTCCCGCCCGTGGCCTGATCGGTTTCCGCACCAAGTTCCTCACGGAAACCCACGGCGCCGGCATCTCCTCCTCCATCGCCGAGGGCTACGAGCCCTGGGTCGGCCCGATCGAGTACCGCACCAACGGTTCGCTGATCGCTGACCGCTCCGGCGTCGTCACCCCGTTCGCGATGATCAAGCTGCAGGAACGCGGCTCCTTCTTCGTGGAGCCCACCTCCGAGGTTTACGAGGGCATGATCGTCGGCGAGAACTCCCGCGCCGATGACATGGACGTGAACATCACCAAGGAAAAGCAGCTCACCAACATGCGTGCTGCTTCCTCGGACACCTTCGAGAACCTGACCCCGCCGCGCAAGCTGACTCTGGAAGAGTCGCTCGAATTCGCCCGCGAAGACGAGTGCGTGGAAGTTACCCCGGAGTCCATCCGCATCCGCAAGCTGGTCCTCAACGCTTCCGAGCGTGCCAAGGTCACCCGCGCACGCGCCAAGGGCTAAATCATTACCGCAGCATTGAGCCCCGTCCGCCGGGTCCCGCTTTGGCGGGGCCCGGCGGCGGCCGTGCTCGGGGGAGTGCTTGCTGCCGTCCTGGGGACCGGGCTGCACGCCCAGATCCTCTATGTTGGGGATGCTGCCGTGCCGCTGGGCGCGGTGGCAGCGCTGGTCCTGAGCTGCGCGGTGGCCGTGTTCGCCGGAGTCTGGGCCGGTGCCGCGCTGTGGACGGCGGCGGCGGGATTGGTCGCGTACGTTGTCCTGGGGCTCTTCACGCTCGATATCTGGGACACACCGCTGATCATTACCGGCACGGTGCTTGATGAGCAGCCCGGCATCGTCCTGGCCGGCCGCATCTGGCTGTTCGGGCAGGCGCTGGTCACCATTGCCGCCCTGCTGCTGACGGCACGCGTGCTGGCCAAGGCCCGCCGCTTCGAAGCGGAACGGGCGGCGGATCAGCAAATGCCGCAATCGCCGGACCTCCGCTAAGGCTTGATAACGCTGCATGCTGACCCCGCTCCCGGACTTCCGGGGGCGGGGTCTTTGCTTTCTCCGCACCGGAAGACCCGACTGCACGACGCTGCCTCACAGCCTCACAGCGGCACCCCGTTCAGCGCCGCGGGGCGCGCGGCGGCGGCGGAGGCGGCACTTCCTTCGCCGCGGTCACCAGGGCATACGCCACGGTCACCGTTCCGCGGCGGCCCTCAACCGTCACGCCGTCGGGCCCCGCCTGCACCAGATGGCCCAGCACGTCGGTGAAGCCGCCCTCGATCCGGTAGCGGACGACCACCCGCGCACCCGCGGGCAGGGCTTGAAGGACGGCGGCAGGGCTCGGAAGGTTCACCGTTACATGGTACGCGGGCAGCTCCGGCTGGGAGATAATGGTTCGGGCTACTACCGTGGAACCAACACTTCGTGGATTTTCCCCGTCCGGGACGGTCCGCAGACTCAGGAAGGCAAGGGACGTGACGTACGTAATTGCGCAGCCATGCGTGGATGTCAAAGACAAGGCATGTATCGAGGAATGCCCGGTGGACTGCATCTACGAAGGTGAACGCTCCCTCTACATCCACCCCGACGAGTGCGTCGACTGCGGTGCCTGTGAGCCGGTCTGCCCCGTAGAGGCCATTTACTACGAGGATGACACCCCCGAAGAGTGGGCAGAATACTACAAGGCCAACGTTGAATTCTTCGACGATCTCGGATCGCCGGGCGGTGCCGCCAAGATCGGCAATACGCACAAGGACCATCCGATCATCGCCGTCCTGCCGCCGCAGAACCAAGAGGCATGAGTTCCGTTCCTTCCCGCACCTTCGGGCTGGACCTGCCGGAGTATCCGTGGGAGGCGATGGCCCCCTATGCCAAGCTGGCGGCGGAACATCCCGACGGCGCGGTGAACCTCTCCATCGGCACGCCCGTGGATCCCACTCCGGCGGTTATCCGCGAGGCGCTGGCGGCGGCAGCTGACGCCCCCGGCTACCCCACGACGCACGGCACCCCGGCCCTCCGCGAGGCCATCGCCGCGTGGTACGCCCGGCGCCGCAATGTCCCCGGGCTTGATCCGCAGAACATCATGCCCACGGTGGGTTCCAAGGAGCTGGTGGCCTGGCTGCCGCTGCTGCTGGGCCTGGGGGAGGGCGACGTCGTCGTCCGCCCCACCGTCGCGTATCCCACCTACGACATGGGCGCGCTGCTGGCCGGGGCCACGCCGGTGGCAGCGGACAACCTCGAAGAGCTCGACGACGACGTCCGCGCCCGGGTGCGGCTGGTCTGGGTCAACTCTCCGGGCAACCCGACCGGAATCGTGCGTTCCGCGGCGTCGCTGCGGACCCTCGTGGATGCGGCCCGGAACATCGGAGCCGTGGTCGCCTCGGACGAATGCTACGCGGAGCTGGGCTGGGACGAATGGGATCCCTCGCGCGGCGGCCAGCCGGTGCCGAGCATCCTCGACCCGGCCGTCAGCGGCGGCAGCCATGAACTGCTGCTGTCGGTGTATTCGCTGAGCAAGCAATCAAATGTGGCCGGCTACCGCGCGGCCTTTGTCGCCGGTGACGCGGCCATTCTTGCCAATTTGGTCAACAGCCGAAAGCACGCCGGAATGATCGTTCCGGCGCCGGTGCAGGCAGCGATGATCGCTGCGCTGTCCGATGATGTCCATGTGGCGGATCAGAAGGACCTCTACCGCGCTCGACGCGAGCTCCTGATCCCCGCGCTGCAGGCCTTTGGCCTGGACATCCGGCACTCCGAAGCCGGCCTCTACCTGTGGGCCACGGCGGGCGAGGATACCTGGACCACCATCGAGCGGCTGGCTCGGCTGGGCATCGTGGCCGGACCCGGCGTCATCTACGGAGACGCGGGGGCGGGCTTTGTCCGGATTGCGCTGACCGGCTCCGACGAGCGCGTTGCGGCTGCTGCCGGCCGGCTGAGTGCTGCCGCGCCCTAGTGGCTCGCTGGCCGGCGCCGGCGGAGGAGCGGCATGTTTCGCTTCGGCAACGACGCGGCTCTCGATTCGTCGGAAAGGCCGCCCAAAGGGTAGCGTTTTGCCTTAGTAGATTTAGCGGAATTGACACTATGGGCGCTCCCCGAAACCAAACGAGGCCCGTAGCTCTGGTTTCTTCAAACTCCTGAAGGAGACTTAATGATTGAGCGTCCCAGTGCACAGCTGCACTATGGGGAAAATACCGAAGACCGTCTGGAGATTCCGCGCGTAGCCGCGTCGGAAGGCAACGACGGCCTGGATGTATCCAAGCTGCTGAAGCAGACCGGAACGGTCACGTTTGACCCCGGCTTCATGAACACCGCGGCCACCAAGTCCGCCATCACCTACATCGACGGTGACGCCGGCATTCTGCGGTACCGCGGTTATCCGATTGAGCAGCTGGCCAAGCACTCCACCTTCCTGGAGACCACTTACCTGCTGATCTACGGGGAGCTTCCCACCCCGACCGAGCTGGATGCTTTCGACCAGCGGATCCGCCGCCATACGCTGCTGCACGAGGAGCTCAAGGGCTTCTTTGGCGGCTTCCCGCGCGACGCGCATCCGATGCCGGTGCTTTCCTCGGCAGTGACGGCCCTGTCAACCTGGTACCAGGATTCCTTGGACCCGTTCGACGAGGAGCAGGTGGAACTTTCCACCATCCGCCTGCTGGCCAAGATGCCGGTGATTGCTGCCTACGCACATAAGAAGTCCATTGGCCAGGCGTTGCTCTACCCGGACAACTCCATGAACCTCGTCGAGAACTTCATGCGCCTGAGCTTCGGCACCGCCGCGGAACCGTATGAGATGGACCCGGTCCTGGTCAAGGCACTTGATCAGCTGCTGATCCTGCATGCCGATCACGAGCAGAACTGCTCCACCTCCACTGTGCGCCTGGTGGGTTCCTCCAACGCCAACATGTTTGCATCGGTTTCAGCAGGCATCAACGCGCTTTCCGGCCCTGCCCATGGCGGCGCCAACGAGGCAGTGCTGAAAATGCTGCGCCAGATCCAGTCGGAGGGCCTGAAGCCCGCCGACTTCATGGAAAAGGTCAAGAACAAGGAAGACGGCGTCCGGCTCATGGGCTTCGGACACCGCGTTTACAAGAACTACGACCCGCGCGCCAAGATCATCAAGTCGACGGCCCACGAAATCCTCGCCTCGCTCGGCGGAAACGACGAGCTGCTGGATATCGCGATGTCCCTGGAAGACCGCGCCCTGAACGATGACTACTTCATTGAGCGCAAGCTGTATCCGAACGTGGACTTCTACACCGGCCTGATCTACAAGGCCATGGGCTTCCCGGAGAAGATGTTCACGGTGCTCTTCGCCATCGGACGCCTTCCGGGCTGGATTGCCCAGTGGCGCGAAATGATGCAGGATCCGCAGATGAAGATCGGCCGCCCCCGTCAGCTCTACACGGGTTCGCTCGAACGCAGCTACCCGACGCGCTAGAACCGCCGGGAGTTCATCAAAAAGGGCCCCTGGAATCCATCCGGATTCCAGGGGCCCTTTGTCATTCACGGCTGCGGCATATGCAGCCGTCCGTTCTCAGGCGCCGGCGTAGCCCTGGGGGTTGTTCTTCTGCCAGCGCCAGTGGTCCTCGCACATGGCTTCCAGGCTGCGGTTCGCCGACCAGCCCAGGTCCGCCAGTGCCGCCGAGGGATCGGCGTAGCTGACAGCGGCGTCGCCGGGGCGGCGTGCGGTGATTTCGTAGGGGATCTCCTTGCCGGCGGCCTTGGTGAAAGCGGCCAGCACCTCCAGCACCGAGGATCCGTTTCCGGTGCCGAGGTTCCAGCGGTGCACGCCGGACTTCACCGTGATGTAGTCCAGGGCGGCGAGGTGGCCGGCGGCGAGGTCCACCACGTGGATGTAATCGCGGACGCCGGTGCCGTCGGGGGTGGGGTAATCGTTGCCGAAGACCATAACCTTCTCGCGGCGGCCAACGGCCACCTGGGCCACGAAGGGCAGCAGGTTGTTCGGGACGCCGGTGGGGTCCTCGCCGATCCGGCCCGATTCGTGCGCGCCGGCCGGGTTGAAGTAGCGCAGCAGCGCAATGTTCCAGCGCTCGTCCGCCGCGCCCAGATCGGCCAGGATGTCTTCGATCTGTTCCTTGGTCCGGCCGTAGGGATTGACGGCGTCCATCGGCATATTTTCGGTCAGCGGCACTTCTTCCGAGGCGCCGTAGACGGTGGCCGAGGAGCTGAAGACCAGGGTCCGGACGTTGTGCTTGTCCATCATGCGCAGCAGGTTCAGGGTGCCGCCAACGTTGTTGTGGTAGTAGTACAGGGGTTTCGCCACGGATTCGCCCACGGCCTTCAGCCCGGCGAAGTGAATGACGGCGTCGATTGCGTGGTCGGTGAAAACGGCCTCGACGGCGCCCTCATCGAGCAGGTCAGCGCGGACAAACTCGGCGCGGCGCCCGGCCAGGTCCTGGACCCGCTTCAGGGATTCCTCGCTTGAATTGGCCAGATTGTCCAGCACGACGACGTCGTGGCCCGCTTCCAGCAGGGCCAGTGTCGTGTGGGAGCCGATGTATCCCGTGCCTCCGGTAACTAGTATTCGCATGACTTCAGAGTAATGGATCCTGCGGCGACCCCGGGGTCAGGACCCTTCCGCTCCCCGGAAGACCGTCAGGACCACGGCATTTTCCGATGCCGGAGAGGGATCCCAGCTGCCGGTCGCGCGGGTCCAGCGCAGCCCGTCAAAGGCCACCGAATCCAGCGAGAGGGAGTCGGCGGCGGCGACGGCCCACTGCGCCACCGACCAGCCGTAGCTTCCGGACCCTGCCACCGTGATGCGCGAGCCTTCGACGGTGGCCTCCACGGGACCGTAGACGGCGGTCAATGCGGCCAGCACAGCGTCCGGGCTTCCGGAGGCCGACGGCGGATCCAGGGTGCACGTCATGGCCGCGGGGGAGTGCCCGGTCAGGGCGGAGGCGAAGGCCTTCGCCTCGGCCTCGTGGTCGGCATAGGCGTCGGGAAAGGCGCTGCGCTGGACCGTCTGCGCGGCCACCGTCAGCGGCAGGTCCGGATAGCCCGGCACCTTGTCCAGGGCGTCATAGAACGCATTGACGGCGTACACCGGGTCCATCACCTGGTCCTCGCTGCCCCAGCCCTGGGACGGGCGCTGCTGGAACAGCCCGCGGGAGTCCGGACCGGCGTCGTCCCCGTAGTCGAGGTTGCGCAGCCCGGACTCCTGGATGGCGGTGGCCACGCCGATGGACGCGGCCCGCGCCGGCATGCCCCGGTACACCGAGATGCCGGCAATGAGCGCAGCCGTCTCGGCCCTGGCCGGCGTCAGGTGATAGGCCACCCCGTCCGCGGTGGCCGTGCAGGCCGCCGGGGCGGGCGGCTCATCCCGCGGTTCACTGAGCACGTTCACTGCATACACAGTGACCGCGACCAGGAAGAGCACCACCAGCAGCAGCACCGGAAGGACTCCGCTGCTGCGCCGGACGCCGGAGGCAGGCATGGCTGTCGCCGCGCGCTAGTTGGCGTGCAGGGCGGCGTTGAGCTCCACGCTCGCCCCGCTGCGGGCAAGTGCTTCCACGGTGCCGGTGGTGGAATTGCGGCGGAAGAGCAGGTTCGGAACGCCGGAGAGCTCCACTGCCTTCACGATCTGCGGTTCCTGGCCCGGGAGCAGCACCGATACGCGGGTGCCGGCGGTGACGTAGAGACCGGCTTCCACGACGGACTCGTCGCCGATGCTGATGCCGACGCCCGAGTTGGCGCCGAGGAGGACACGCTCGCCGAGGGTGATTTTCTCCCGTCCGCCGCCGGAGAGGGTGCCCATGATGGAGGCGCCGCCGCCGACGTCGGTGCCGTTGCCGACCACCACTCCGGCGGAGATGCGGCCTTCCACCATGGAGACGCCCAGGGTGCCGGCGTTGAAGTTCACGAAGCCCTCATGCATGACAGTGGTGCCTTCGGCCAGATGCGCGCCCAGCCGGACCCGCCCGGCGTCGGCGATCCGCACCCCGGCCGGAACCACGTAGTCGGTCATCCGGGGGAACTTGTCCACGCCGAAGACGGTTACCGGGCCGCGGGCGCGCAGGCGCAGGCGGACGGCTTCGAAGCCCTCGACGGCGCACGGCCCGAAGTTGGTCCACACCACGTTGGGCAGCTGAGCGAAAATGCCGTCCACGTTCAAAGTGTTCGGCGCCGCCAGCCGGGCGGACAGCACATGCAGGCGAAGGTACGCGTCGGCAGTGGAGGAGGGGGCGGCATCCAGGTCGATCTCGGTGCGCAGTACCTCGCCGCGGGTGCCGCGGTCGGTGTCGGTCATCGTCGCGGCCGCGGCGTCGAGTTCAGCGGAGAGGGTGTCGGAGGCAGAGTCCCGGGCAGCCGCGGTCTCCAGCGCCGCGAGGACGGGCCGCGGATACCAGACATCCAGGACGGTGCCGTCATCGGTGATGGTGGCCAGGCCCAGGCCGGAGGCAATGCGGGCGGGGGAGGCAGAAGCTGTTGAAGTCATGGGTTCAAGTCTACCGACGGGCATCGGCCGGCCGCGGGCCGTCCCATCGCCGGCAGGGCGTCCTCGGTAGGGTGGAAGCATGACTGTATCGCCATCCCGGTCCCTGGACCTGACCCAAGACGTTGCCCTGCTGACCGCCGATCTCATGGATATTGAAAGCGTGTCCGGCAACGAAAAGAACGTGGCCGACGCCGTCGAGGCGGCCCTGCGCTCGCTGCCGCACCTGGAAACGGTGCGCGACGGGGACTCCATCATTGCCCGGACCTCGCTGGGACGCGGCGAACGGGTGCTCCTGGCCGGCCACTTGGACACCGTGCCGCTGCCAACGGTCGAAGGCTCCCGCGGCACGGTGCCCTCGTCCTGGGACGGGAACGTGCTGTACGGCCGCGGCGCCACCGACATGAAGGGCGGCGTGGCGGTGCAGCTTGCCCTGGCCGCAGAACTCACCGCCCCGAACCGTGACGTGACCTATGTGTTTTATGACCACGAGGAAGTGGAAGCCTCCTTGAGCGGACTGGGCCGGCTGCAGCGCAGCTATCCGGACTGGCTGACGGCGGACTTCGCAGTGCTGCTGGAGCCGACCAACGGCACCGTCGAAGGCGGCTGCAACGGCACCATGCGCTTCCATGCCTCCACAGCCGGCCGGGCCGCCCACTCTGCCCGCGCCTGGATGGGCGAGAACGCCATTCATGCGGCGGCGGAAATCCTGACCCGGCTGCGCGACCACGAACCGGCCACCGTCTCGGTGGAGGGCCTGGACTACCGGGAATCGCTGAACGCCGTGAAGATTTGGGGCGGCACCGCCGGAAACGTCATTCCGGATGCCGCAACCGTGGAAATCAACTACCGGTTTGCTCCGAACAAGACCATCGAGGAGGCTGATGCCTATGTGCGGTCCCTGCTCGCCGGCTTTGACCTGGTCCGCACTGATGCCGCGTCGGGTGCCCGGCCGGGCCTGGACCAGCCGGCCGCAGCCAGCTTTGTGGCCGCCGTCGGCGCGGAGCCCAAACCCAAGTACGGCTGGACCGACGTCGCCAGGTTCAGCGAACTGGGCATTCCGGCCGTGAACTTCGGCCCCGGTGACGCGCTGCTGGCCCACACCGACAATGAGCACGTGCATGCCGACGCGGTGCGGGCCTGCCTGGCGGCGCTGCGCACCTGGCTCAGCTGACCGTTCTTCAGGTCCCAAAGGGAGAGGCCCCGGACAGATGTCCGGGGCCTCTCCCTTTGCGCGGGCGGGCTGCAGGCTTTGGCCTACCTGACCGGCGCTTCCACACCTTCGGGATCGATGGCGTCTTCACGTTCCAGCAGCTTGCCGGCGCGGGCACCGAGCAGGCGGGAGAGCCGCTGCGCGGTGAACGTCAGGAGCATGTTGATCAGGATGAAGATGAGGGCCGTGACCAGCAGCGCCGGCAGCATGTTGCCGGCACCGGCGCCGAAGCGCTGGGCATTGGCCAGCAGGTCCGTGTAGCCGATGATGTAGCCGAGCGCCGAGTCCTTGAGGATGACGACAAACTGGCCCAGCAGGGCGGGCAGCATGGCCACCAGCGCCTGCGGAATCTCGATGCTGCGCAGCGACTGCGCGGGGGTGAGCCCGATCGCCAGCCCCGCCTCGCGCTGGCCCTTGGGCAGCCCAAAGACACCGGAGCGCACCAGCTCGGCGATCACCGACCCGTTGTAGAGCGTCAGTGCCACCACCACGGCCCAGAACGGAGACTGCGAGGCTTCCATTGGCGTGGACTTGGCGAAGAATTGGTAGAGGAAAATCATCATCAGCAGCACCGGCACCGCGCGGAAGAACTCCACGACGACGTTGCACACCCAGCGCAGCGGGGCCAGCCCGGAGAGCCGGCCGAAGCCGAAGAGCAGGCCAAAGGCGATGGAGGTGACGACTGCGACGCCGGCGGCCCTCAGTGTTGCGAGCAGTCCGGGCAGCAGCGTGAAGCGCCAGGTTTCCCATTCCAGCAACGGCGTCCACTTGGCCGCCTCGAACTGGTCCTTTTCCGCCAGCCCGTTGACGGCCACGGCCAGGATTCCCAGCACGAGAAGCGCGCCGAGGATATTGAAAACCAGGATCCGGCGTTTGGCCTTGGGGCCGGGAACGTCGAACAGGACAGCTTGGGTACTCATCGCGCCACCGCCAGCTTCTTCGAGGCCCAGGTGGTGAGCAGGCCGATGGGAATGACGATGATGACGAAGCCGATGGCGAAGGTGAGGAAGATCTGGGTCATGACGTCGGGCCGGAACTCGATCATGGTCTTCATCAGGCCCGAGGCCTCGGCCACGCTCGCGGCGGCCGCCACAGTCGTGTTCTTGACCAGGGCGATCAGCACGTTGCCCAGCGGAGCGACGGCGCCGCGGAAAGCCTGGGGGAGGATGATCAGCCAGGCAGCGGGCAGGAAGGACAGGCCGATGGACCGGGCCGCTTCCGCCTGTCCCAGGGGGACAGTGTTGACGCCGCTGCGGATCGCCTCACAGACAAACGCGGCGTGGTAGATGCTCAGCGACAGGACCGCCAGCAGGAAAAAGTTAAGGTTGAAGTCAGTGCTGAAGTTGACCTGAAGCTGGCCCCACA
Source organism: Arthrobacter sp. zg-Y1219 (assembly GCF_030125545.1). Classification (NCBI taxonomy): domain Bacteria; kingdom Bacillati; phylum Actinomycetota; class Actinomycetes; order Micrococcales; family Micrococcaceae; genus Arthrobacter; species Arthrobacter sp. zg-Y1219. Next base: position 54,595 of record NZ_JASKLY010000009.1, on the reverse strand, counting down.
GCCCCAGCACCGAGAACACCATGATGATGGTCAGCGGGGTGTTGCGGAAAATGTTGACGTAGGCGGTGCCGAACCAGCGCAGGCTGGCGATGGGCGAGATCCGCATGACGGCGAGGATGGTGCCGAGCACCAGCGAAGCGATGCCCGCCCAGAACGCGAGCTGGATGTTCACCCAGAACGCTGCGACGACGTCGTAATCCTCGAAGAGGGCGAAAAAACCACCCATGATGTACCTCTTCTGTGAGAGAAAGAAACCGGTGCATGCGAAGGACATTGATTCCTTCGCATGCACCGAGGTTTACGCCGGCGGTTTCACCGCCGGTTGGCGTGCCTAGGCGCAGGCGGCGGGCTCCGGCGGGTTCAGCTCAGCGTTGTAGGTGTAGTCGGCGCCCTCGGTGTTGGCCTTGATGGCCTCTTCCCAGGAACCGTCTTCGATCATGGAGCGAATGGCCGTGTTGATCGCCTCGCACTCGGTGCTTTCCTTGGAGATGCCCACCCCGTACTGCTCTTCGGTGAACGGGTTGCCGACCACCTTGAACTTGCCGGCGTTCGCATCGGTGGAGGCCAGGCCGGCGAGGATGATGTCATCGGTGGTGACGACGTCGATCTGGCCGCCCTGCATGGCGGTGACGCAGTTGGCGTAGCTGCCCTGCTCCAGCAGCTTCACGTCGGACGCGAGGGTGTCCTTGATCTTCTGGGCGGAGGTGGAACCGGTGACTGAGCACAGCGTCTTGCCGTTGAGGTCCTCGGGGCCGTTGATGTCGCTGTTGTCGGCGTTGACCAGCAGGTCCTGGCCGGCAATGAAGTACGGCCCGGCGAAAGCCACGCGCTCCTTGCGGGTGTCGTTGATGGAGTAGGACGCCAAGATCATGTCCACTTCGCCGTTCTCCAGCACGTTTTCACGCTGCGCGGTCGGGGTTTCCTTCCACTCAATCTGGTCTTCGCCGTAGCCCAGTTCCTCGGCAACATACTTGGCGACGTCAACGTCGAAGCCGGAGGGCTCGCCGCCTTCCATGAAGCCAACGCCGGGCTGGTCAAACTTGATGCCGATGGTGATCTTTTCTCCGGAAGCTGTCTCGTCGCCGCCGGCTTCATTGCCGGAGTCGCCTCCGCAGGCGGACATGGTCAGTGCTGCGGCAGCGGCGAATGCCACTGCGGCGTAACGGGTCTTGCGCATGATTTCTCCTTGTTTGGCGGCTTCCCGGACGGGGTTGGCCTTGCTGCAAGGGGTTGCCCCCAACTGGTGAATCGATGAATCGGTGAATCTGGCCTAACGGTGAATCTGGTCAAGCGGCGAATCTGTGGAAAAGGCGGATCTAGTGGGCCAGGATCTTCCCCAGGAAGTCCTTGGCGCGGTCGCTCTTGGGCCGGGTGAAGAATTCCTCCGGCGTGGCTTCCTCGACGATCTGTCCGTCGGCCATGAACACCACGCGGTCGGCGGCCTTGCGGGCAAAGCCCATTTCGTGGGTCACCACGATCATGGTCATGCCTTCCTTGGCCAGGCCCACCATGGTGTCCAGGACTTCGTTGATCATTTCGGGGTCCAGCGCCGATGTGGGCTCGTCGAACAGCATGACCTTCGGTTTCATGGCCAGCGCCCGGGCAATGGCCACGCGCTGCTGCTGTCCGCCGGAGAGCTGGGCGGGAAGCTTGTTCGCCTGGTTCGCGACGCCCACCCGCTCCAGCAGGTCCATCGAGAGCTTCTTCGCCTCGGCGGACTTCATTCCCTTGACCTTGATCGGACCCAGGGACACGTTGTCGAGGATGGTTTTGTGGGCGAAGAGGTTGAAGGACTGGAAGACCATGCCGACGTCGGCGCGCAGCTTGGCCAGCGCCTTTCCCTCGGCGGGGAGGACCTTGCCGTCGATGGCGATTTCACCGTCGTCGATGGTCTCCAGCCGGTTGATGGCGCGGCAGAGCGTCGACTTTCCGGAACCCGACGGGCCGATCACCACCACCACTTCACCGCGGGCCACGTCAAGGTTGATGTTCTGCAGGACATGCAGGTCGCCAAAGTGCTTGTTGACGTTCTTGAGTGAAACAAGAGGGGCGGCGGGATCAGGCGGTCCGGATTCAGGCGGTCCGGATTCAGGCAGGCCAGATTCAGGCGGTCCGGATTCAGGCATAGCGCCATCGGATGTGTCACGGGTCATAAGTAGAAGATAGTCAATGATTGTGTCCGAAATGTGTCGCAGTGCACACATTCGCCGAAATCGTGACGCAAGAGCAATCAAACCCGGCCGACGGCGGCCCTGCGGCGTGCATGAGCCTGCGCAGCACTTGTGGCTACCCTTGTAACCATGGAATTCAGCGACAACACGTCCCGTGCCCGTACCAGCAGCCCGCGCAAGCGGGGCCCGGTGGAACTGCGCCGGGCGCAGGCCGGCGCACCGCAGTCAGACCGCTACCTGCTTGATACCCAGGATCAGACCCACTTCACCCACACCGACCCGTGGCGGGTGCTGCGCATCCAAAGCGAATTCGTGGAGGGTTTCGGCACCCTCTCGGAGCTGGGGCCGGCGGTCAGCGTGTTCGGCTCCTCCCGCAGCGTGCCCGGATCGGCGTACTACAAGCTCGGCGAGGAGGTCGGCAGGCTGCTCGCGGAAGAGGGGCTCGCGGTGATCACCGGCGGCGGACCGGGCTCCATGGAAGCGGCGAACAAGGGCGCCGTTGAAGCTGACGGACTGTCGGTCGGGCTGGGCATCGAACTTCCCTTTGAGACCGGCCTGAACGACTGGGTGGACCTGGGGATCAACTTCCGGTACTTCTTCGTGCGCAAGACCATGTTCGTCAAGTACGCCCAGGGGTTCATCGTCCTGCCGGGCGGCTTCGGCACCTTGGATGAACTCTTCGAAGCCATGACCCTGGTCCAGACCCAGAAGGTGACGTCCTTCCCGATCGTGCTCATCGGCACCGACTTCTGGAGCCCGCTCCTGGACTGGGTCCGGAGCACGCTGCTTCAGGAGGGAATGATCTCGGCGAAAGACCTGGAACTGATCCATGTGGTGGACGATCCGGCGGAGGCCGTGGCGCTGATGATCGCCGACAGTGCCGGCCACGTCTCGCCGTAGCCGGGCGGAGGGCCGCGCCTCATCTGGCACGATGGTCCTGTGACAATATTCCTGGTCTTCGTGGCCGTTCTTGCCGCCGGGGCCGTCGCCCTCCTGGCAACGCGGCATCCGCCCTCCCGCCTGCCAGCAGTGACCCGTGCCGACGGGCTGGCCGAGCCGGACCCCAGGATGCCCCCGGTCCTGCTGCCCGAGCAGGTGCAGCCGTCGGACATTGAGCGGCTGCGGTTTTCGGTGGCGCTGCGGGGTTACCGGATGGACCAGGTTGATGCCGTGCTGGTGCGGCTGGCGTCGGCGCTGGCCGAGCGGGATGCCGCGCTTGCCGCTGTCCGGGGCCGGCCCGGCGGTGCGCGCCCGGAGGAGCCGGGGGCGCTTTCATGAGCACCGTCGCCGGCACCGACGGACTGCTGCGCTGCCCCTGGGCCGTGGCCAGCCCCGACTACCAGCGGTACCACGACGAGGAATGGGGCCGGCCGGCCACCGGCGAGGCTGCCCTGTTTGAACGCCTCAGCCTGGAAGCCTTCCAATCAGGCCTGAGCTGGATCACGATCCTGCGCAAGCGCCAGGCCTTCCGGGCAGCGTTCTCCGGCTTTGACCCCGCTGCCGTGGCCCGTTTCACCGACGCCGATCGGGAACGGCTGATGGCCGACGCCGGAATTGTCCGCAACCGGGCGAAGATCAACGCCGTCATCGCCAACGCCCGGGCACTGTTGGAGCTGCCCGACGGCGAGAGCCTGGAGCTGTTGCTGCAGAAGCACCGACCGGACCCGGGCCGCCCTGCGCCGCGGACCATCGCCGATGTTCCCGCGATCACCGCGGAATCCACGGCCCTGGCCAAGGCGCTGAAGCAGCGCGGCTTCCGCTTTGTCGGCCCCACCACCGCGTACGCCATGCTGCAGGCCACCGGATACGTCAATGACCACCTGGAGAGCTGCTGGGTGCGCAGTGAGGGGTAGGACCGCCACGGGAGAGGAACGTCCGCCGGCGTCGGGCCCCAACCGCGTCGTGGCCCAGACCGCGGCTGCGGCTGGGGCGGCCTTTGCCCGCTGGCCCTGGTACGCGAAGGTCCTGGCGGTTTGGGCCGTGGCCCGCGTGTTCACCTTCGCGGTCTTCATGGCCGTGGCCGCCCAGCAGGGGCTGAATCCCTGGGGCTGGGAGGGCACGCCGTCGTACCTGCAGTTCATCGGAGCCTGGGACAGCGAGTGGTACCGGAATATCTTCGACGGCGGCTACCCGGGGGAGATCCCGCGCGACGCGACCGGACGCGCGCAGGAGAACGAATGGGCGTTCTATGCCCTCTTCCCGGGGCTGGTCCGGGCGCTCGCAGCCCTGACCGGACTGGGCTGGGAAGTGCTCGCGCCGCTGGTCGCCACCGCGGCCGGTTTCGGTGCCGCCCTGATGGTGTACCGGCTGTTCGCCCTTCGGGCGTCCGCCGGCACTGCGCTCTGGGGCGTGGTGTTTGTGGCGGTCTGCCCGGTGTCGCCGGTCCTCCAGGTGCCCTATGCCGAATCACTGAATCTGCTGCTGCTGGCGGCTGCGCTCTACCTGCTGCTAACCCGCCGCTACTTGGCCGCGGTGCCGGTTGTCCTGGTCATGTGCCTGTCCCGCCCGGTGGGCGTGGCCTTTGCCCTGATGCTGGGCATCCTGTTCCTCCGCCGCTGGATGCGACGCGGCAAGGAGCCCTTTCCCTGGTCCGAGGCCTGGCGGATGGTGGTCCTCGGCATCGCCTCCGGCGTCGGGGCGCTGGCCTGGCCGGCGATCGCCTGGGCGGTCACCGGGGAACTGCGCGCGTACACGGATACCGAGACCGCGTGGCGGGGAGATTCCCTGCTGCCGTTCAAACCCTGGCTGGTCGAGGCGGAACGGCTTTTCGGGCCGGTGCTGGGACCGGTGGCGCTGATCGTTCTGGTTCTCTTCACCGTGCTCTGCCTCAATTCCAGCGCCGTACGCCGGCTCGGCGTGGAACTGCAGGTCTGGTGCGCGGCGTACCTGATGTACCTGTTTGTCTTCCTGAACCCCCTGACCAGCACGTTCCGGCTGCTGCTGCCGCTGTTTCCCCTGGGCTTGGCCCTGGCCTGCCTCAGCAGCTCGCGCGCCTACCGCTGGGCCGTGGCCGCAGCGTTTCTGATCCTGCAGATTGTCTGGGTTGCCTGGCTTTGGCGGTGGACCCCGCTGCCCGGCGGAGGGGATTATCCACCCTGACCCTGTGGCGGGGAACACAAGAAATTTCGTTTGCGGCCTGTTTGTGCGGAATAATGAAGGACAATTGCCGCCGGAGCTGGTTATGAGGCCGTGCGACAGAGGATTACATGCGACTGGGGGATCGCCCGCAGCGCACTGTGAAAGGGGAACTGGAACATGGCTGCCATGAAACCGCGTACTGGGGACGGACCAATGGAGGTCACCAAGGAGGGGCGAAGCCTCATCCTGCGGGTGCCGATCGACGGCGGTGGGCGCCTCGTTGTGGAGCTGAACGCCGAGGAAGCGGGCAAACTGAAGGATTGCCTGCTGGGCGCGACGACGAGCTAGGAATCGAACCGATGCAGCGACCTCCCAAAGGATCAAAGGCAACCCCGGAATCCGGGGAAGCCAACAGGCCTGACCAGCAGGACACGGCGATGACCGCCGTGTCCGCGGTGGAGCAGCTGCTCGCACGGACCGGCGCCCCCACCGCCGGCACCGGGCTGCAGCCGGCGCCTGATGAAGGAGTTGACGTCCTGGCAGTGGCCATGGCGGCCGCTCCGACGACGACAGTCCGGGAGGACACGGACGAAGCACTGCATCCCACCCCGCAACCGCGCCGGGGCGCCGTCGAGACTGCGCTCTGGTACGAAGTGGACGTGGCCGCCCGTGCGGCCACCGCGGGAGTCACCGGAAAAGCCGGTGAAACGCTGCTGGTGGAACCGCCCTCCGCCAAAGCAGAGCTGCTCCCCGCAAAACTAATTTTCCTCGGTGTCGGGGACGAATCCGTCCGGAGCATGCGCCGCGCCGGCGCCGCCCTGGCCCGGGCAACCCGGGGAGCTGCCCGGATCCGCGCCTCAGTGGTGGACGGCCTGGCCCCTGCCGCGCAGCAGGCCTTTGTGGAGGGTTTCCTCCTGGGCGGATACCGGGCACCCAAACACGGCAAGACGCCTGCCGGCCCTGCGATGGCCCGTGAAATGCAACTGACGGGGCTGGACCGGGAGGCCCTCCGCGTCGCCGAAATTACTGCCCGCGCCGTCTGGCTCGCGCGGGACCTGACGAACCTCCCGCCCGACACCGCTACCCCGGAGTGGATGGCAGCACAAAGCCGTGCCGTGGCGGCCCGCGCCGGACTGGAGATTGCGGTGCTGGACGAGGCCGAGCTCCGGCGGAAGGGATTCGGCGGTCTGCTCGCCGTGGGCTCCGGCTCCGCCCATCCGCCCCGGCTGGTGCAGATTTCCTACCGGCCGGCGTCCGGCGGCGGAGAACATATCGTGTTGGCCGGAAAGGGCATCACCTTCGATTCCGGCGGAATTTCGCTCAAGCCCCGTGATGCCATGATGACCATGAAGATGGACATGGCCGGGGCCGCCGTGGTCCTGGCCGCCGTCGAGGCCGCTGCCGCGCTCAGGATTCCGCACCGGGTAACCGCGGTGCTGGCGCTGGCCGAAAACGCCATCGGCGGATCGGCCTACCGCCCGGGCGACGTGGTGACCACGTACAACGGAACCACCGTGGAAATCGGCAACACAGATGCTGAGGGCCGGATGGTCCTCGCCGATGCCCTCGCGTACGCCGCTGCCGAGCTGGCCCCGGATGCCCTTGTGGACGTGGCAACACTGACCGGAGCCGCGGCCCTGGGGCTGGGCCAGCAGTACGGAGCCCTGTTCTCCAATACGCCGCAGCTGCTCAACGCGCTGGAAAAGGCCGGCGGCGACTCCGGCGACCGGGTCTGGCAGCTGCCGCTGGTGCACGAGTACGACTACGCCCTGGATTCGCACACCGCAGACCTTGCGCATGTCGCGCCGCCTGCCCTCAAATTCGGGGCCGGGGCCATCGTGGCTGCCCTGTTTTTGGAGAAGTTCGTCGACGGTGTGCCGTGGGCGCACGTCGACATCGCCGGGCCCATGCGTGCCGGTTCGGACAGTCATGAAATCGCCAAGGGCGCCACCGGCTTCGGAACGCGGCTGCTGATTTCCTATCTTCGGGACGCGCCGGTGGGCGGGGAACGCCGCTCCTAGGCGGTCTTCACCGCAAGCAGCAGCCCGTCGCCGGTCGGCAGGAGCGAGGAAACGAGGGACTCGTTTTCCCGGATGGCCTTGCCGACCTTGCGCATGGTGTTGGTGGTCGCCTCGCGGATGGCCGGGTCCGAGACCTTGCCGTGGTCCAGGGCGTCGTTGACCACCAGCAGGCCTCCGCGTTTCAGGAGGCGCACGGCCTGCGCCACGTAGACCGGGAACGACGGCTTGTCAGCGTCGATGAACACCATGTCATAGGCTCCGTCGGTCAGGCGGGGGAGGACTTCGGCAGCCCGCCCCGAAATGGTGCGTGTCCGGTTTCCCGCCACCCCCGCTTCCCGGTAGGCCTCCCGTGCCGCCCGCAGGTGGTCCACGTCAGAGTCAATGGTGGTCAGGACCGACTGCGGGCCCAATCCGCGCAGCAGGCAGACACCGGAAACACCGGCACCGGTTCCCACCTCCACCACTGTCTGGGCCTTGGAAGCGGCCGCCAGGACCGTGAGCGCCGCTCCGACGCCGGTGGAGACGGGAGTGACTCCCAGCTCGTAGGAACGTTCCCGCGCGCGCAGCAGCACTTCATCCTCGAAGGGCAGCCCCTCCGTGTAGGACCAGTTGGTCTGCTTGTCGGCGCTCATTGGTGTCACTTTCATTGGAGGGAAGCGTGCTCAGTCAAGCTTAGGCCCCCGCAGCTGTCCGCCTGGCTTTCGCAGGGCGATGCGGCGAACAAAGAAGCGACGGGACCGCCCTTGTGTGCTCGCACCGGGCGTGCTAACAGAGAATTCCCAGACTGATGGGTCAACATAATTATGCAGGAAACAGAAGCGGATTATGCAGCAAGGATAACCCGGGGGTCCGTTCGGCCCCGGCGCGGACGCAAAGATCAGCGGAAGGAGGGAAGACCATGACGACGACGCCCTCAATGGCAGCCGACGGATCGGCTGACTCCGAGTGGGTTAGGCCCACCTGGGAGGAAGTGGTCACGGCGCATTCAGCGAAAGTCTACCGCCTGGCCTACCGGCTCACTGGAAATCGGCACGACGCCGAGGACCTCACCCAAGAAGTGTTTGTCCGTGTCTTCCGCTCACTGGCGAACTTCCAGCCCGGCACCCTGGACGGCTGGCTCCACCGCATCACCACAAACCTGTTTCTCGACCAGGCCCGCCGCAAGAGCCGGATCCGCTTTGACGGCATGAGCGATGAAGCCGAGAGCCGACTGCCCAGCAACGGCCCCGGTCCGGAGCGCAGCTTCGAATTCAACAACCTGGATGTGGATATTGTCCGCGCCCTGGACGAACTTCCCCCGGACTTCCGCGCCGCCGTGGTGCTGTGCGATCTGGAGGGGCTTTCCTACGACGAGGTAGCCCGCGCGCTAGGCGTCAAACTTGGAACGGTCCGCTCCCGCATTCACCGGGGACGGACCATGCTGAAGGAGAAGCTGGCGCACCGCGACCCGCAGCAGCGGAGGACCGGATCCCGGCTTGCCCTTCCACGCGTGGCGGGCGCCAACTGACCCATGCGCCATCCCAAACGCCTTCTGCAGGAGTATCTGGACAACACGGCCGGCCCCGCTACCACTGCGGCCGTAGAGACGCACCTCTCGCGGTGCGACCAGTGCCGGGCCGAAGCCGCACGGGAACGCCGCCGCCGGAGCCGCATGCGCTCGGCGCAGATCCCGGAACCCGGCCCGGAGCTTCGCGGGCGAATCGAACAAACCCCGCAGATGGGCGCTCCCGGAGTGGAGAACGGTTACGCCGCCGGGGCGGGGCACCACGGAGGCGGGACCCGGCACCTCGGCCTGATGTTTGCCGCCGGCGCAATCGCGGCTGTCGGGTTGGTCCTCTCCACGGCGTACCTGCTGGGCGGATTAGCCCCGGATCCTTCCCTGAATGCCTCGGCGCCCGGCCTGGCCTCCGGGTGGAGTGAGGTCACCGGCGGCGAGGCGAACCAACTGACCCGTGAGCAGATCGACGCACTGCGGACCCGCGGCTGGGCCTGCCCCGAACTGCAGGCCGAGGGAATGTCGCTGGTGGCGGCACATTCGGCCCGCATCGCCGGACAGCCCGCCGTCGTCATGACGCTGGAAGGGCAGGGGAGCACTGTAACCATCCACGAAGCCCGATCCGACAGCGGTGCCCGGGGGCCGGCGATCGACGGAATCAGCGGGCATTCGGTCCTTGACGAGGGCTTCATCCTCCAGGAGCAGGAATCCGGACCGGGCCGTCCCGACGTCTGGTTCCATCCGCAGCGTCCCCACCAAGCAGTGGTGGCCTCGCGGCGGGTAACCTACACCGTTTCCGCGGCTCCGTCCGGCGACGTCCTGGATCAGGCCGTCAGTGAGATCTCCCTCAGCGAGTCCTCCAGGCTGGTCCTGCACACCCCCGATACAGCTCAGGGCGTCTGGGAACGGATCCAGCGCGGGCTTTCCGCGATGACCGGCGCGGGGGCCTAGTCTTGAGCGGGATCTTCGTTCGGCTGCCGGTCCGGCCGGCGAGTGGCCTGCAACGGTGCGGGAAAGGTAGTCTTCACAGGTGATCGGAATCAACGGCTATGAGCTGCTAGTGCTGGCCCTCCTCGCCGTGGTGGTGCTTGGCCCGGAACGCCTGCCGGAATACGCCTCCCAGCTGGCCCGGCTTGTCCGTGAACTGCGGCGCATGGCCACCGGAGCGCGGGACCAGCTCCGTGAAGAGGTGGGACCTGAAATTGACGAAGTGGATTGGCGCAAGCTTGATCCGCGGCAGTACGATCCGCGGCGGATCATCAAGGAAGCCCTGATCGACGATTTCGAGGATGCCGTCAAACCCGTCAGCGCGCGCCCCGAGCCGGCGGCACCCCGGGGTAACACCCGGCCGGGAGTCGAACGCGCGGCCGCACCCTCCTCGCCTCCCGCCGTCACGCCGCTGATGCGGTTGAAGACCGGAGAACGGGCACCCTTCGATACTGAAGCGACCTAAGACCCGAAGCCGCCGCTCAGCGCGGCGTGACGTCCAGCTTCAGGCCGGAGAGCCCCCGCGGCCGACGAGCGAGCGAAGCGGCGATGCGCCGCAGCTCCGCGCCTGCCGACCCCTCCGCGGCGGCGGCTTCCGAGAGCACCACGGGTGCTCCGGCATCACCGCCGGTGCGCAGATCAACGTCCAGCGGGATGCTGCCCAGCAGTGGAATCTCCTTGCCCAGTGCATCGCTGAGCCGCTTGGCCACGATCTCCCCGCCGCCTGAACCGAAGAGTTCCATCCGTTCGCCGGTGGGCAGCTGCAGCCAGGACATGTTTTCGATAACTCCGGCCACGCTCTGCCCGGTTTGGGATGCGACGGACCCGGCGCGTTCGGCGACGTCGGCGGCGGCTGCCTGGGGAGTGGTGATCACGAGGATTTCCGACTGCGGCAGCAGCTGGGCCACGGAAATGGCAATGTCTCCGGTGCCCGGGGGAAGGTCGAGGAACAGCACGTCGAGGTCGCCGAAGTACACGTCCGTCAGGAACTGCTCCAGCGCCCGGTGCAGCATCGGCCCCCGCCACGCGACCGGAGCGTTGCCGGCCACGAACATGCCGATGGAAATTGTCTTGATGCCGTACGCCACGGGCGGCAGGATCATTTCGTCCACCCGCGTGGGCGGCTGGGCAATGCCGAGCAGCCCCGGAATGGAGAACCCGTGGACGTCGGCGTCCACGATCCCCACGCGGAGACCGGAGGCGGCCATGGCGGCGGCGAGGTTCACCGTGACGCTGGACTTGCCCACGCCGCCCTTGCCGCTGGCCACCGCATAGACCCGGGTCAGGGAGCCGGGCCGGTTGAACGGAATGTCTTTGGCCCCGCCGGGTCCGCGCAGCTGTTCCTTCAGGGCCGCCCGCTGCTCGGCACTCATGACGCCCAGATCAACGCGGATCCCGGTGATGCCCTCCACCCCTGCGAGGACGCGTTCGACGTCGGCGGTAATGGTCTCGTGAAGCGGGCACCCGGCGATGGTCAGCAGGATGCCAACGGAGGCGACGCCGTCGTCGTCCACTGAAACTTTGCTGACCATCCCCAGTTCCGTAATGGGACGCCGGAGTTCGGGGTCCAGGACCGAGTCCAGGGCCGCGAGGGCGCGGTCCGCCGTTAGCTGCGCTGCTGCCACGCCTTAGTTTTCCCTTCCGCCGGGATTGAGCTTGGGCATGCTGTCGGTGGAACCGGCCGCATCGGTGCGCCGCCGGTTTCCGCGGCGTGCGTGGCTCTCATCGGGTGCCTCGTTGGCCTCCAGCAGTTCCTCAAGGAGGCTGCGGAGTTCGGAGCGCACGTAATCGCGGGTGGCAACCTCGCGCAGGGTGATCCGCAGTTCAGCGATCTCCCGGGTCAGGTACTCGGTGTCCATCAGGTTGCGTTCAGCGCGTTCGCGGTCCTGGCGGACCGAGACCCGGTCGCGGTCATCCTGGCGGTTCTGCGCCAGCAACAGCAGCGGGGCGGCGTAGGAGGCCTGAAGGGACAGCATGAGGGTCAGCAGCGTAAAGCCCAGCGCGACATTGTCGAACCGCAGCGGTTCCGGCCCCCAGGTGTTCCAGATCAGCCAGAGCGCACAAAAAACCGTCATGTACACCAGGAACGCGGGCGTCCCCATGAACCGGGCAAAGTTCTCAGTGGCGCTGCCGAAGGCGTCCGGATTCGGAGAGAGCCGGGGCAGCCAGCGGGTGCGGGCGGTCCGGGGGGTATCCAGGCCGTTGGTTTGGGACTTCACTCTTTCAGCCATGTGTCCTTCCCTGCTTTGCATCAGTCGGGGCGTCGTCGGAGCGCCAGTCATCGGGGAGCAAGTGGTCCAGGACATCGTCCACCGTCACCGCCCCCACCAGGCGGCCGCCGTCGTTCACGACGGGCAGCGAGTTGAGATTGTAGGTGGCGAGCATCCGGGACACTTCGCTGATGCTCGCGTGGTCCCGGACCGGCTCCAGGTCTGTATCAAGGATATTCCCCAGCGCTTCCGGAGGAGCCGCACGCAGCAGCTGCTGGATGTACACGACGCCGAGATACCGCCCGGTGGGCGTCTCCAGCGGCGGCCGGCACACATAGATCGAGGACGCCAGGGCGGGAGTCAGTTCCTCACGGCGCACATGCGCCAGCGCTTCGGCCACTGTCGCCTCCGGCGGCAGGATCACCGGTACCGGCGTCATCAGCGAGCCGGCGGTGTCCTCCTCATACTGCATCAGGCGCCGCACGTCACGGGCGTCTTCGGGCTCCATGAGCTGCAGCAGCTCTTCCTTCTGCTCCTCGGGCAGCTCATTGAGGAGGTCAGCGGCGTCGTCGGGATCCATCTCCTCGAGGACGTCGGCGGCACGCTCCACGTCCAGTGACTGAAGGATCTGCACCTGGTCATCGTCCGGCAGTTCCTGCAGGACATCGGCCAGGCGTTCATCCTGCAGCTCGCTGGCCACTTCGATGCGGCGCTTGCCGCTCATCTCATGCAGCGCCTCGGCGAAGTCCGCGGCCTTCATGTCATCATTCTGCGCAACGAACTGGGTGGCGGCCTGCGGCCCGCTGATGTCCCAGTGATAGATGTCCGTCCAATCGATGATGATTGGCTCGCCGCGCCGGCGCAGGGAGCGCAGCCGCGGCTGCGAACCGCCCCGCCGGACGAACAGGTTGGACACGTGCCAGTCGCCGGCGCGGTTCTGCTCAATGGCAATGTCTTCGATGGTTGCCTCGCCGCTGCCATCACGCAGCACGACCTTGCGGTCGAAGAGCTCGGCCACCACCAGCATCTCCGCTCCGCGCTGCTCAAAACGGCGGAGATTCACGAGGCCGGTGCAGATGATCTGCCCCGGGTCCATGGAAGTGATGCGGGTGATGGGAACGAACACCCGCTTTTTTCCGGGAACTTCCACCACAATGCCAACGGCCTGCGGCGGCCGGCCGGGGCCGCGGTCGAGCACGACGGCGTCACGCAGCCGGCCCAGACGGTCACCCAGGGGGTCGAAGACGTCGAGGCCGAGCAGGCGTGCAATGAAGACGCGGGTAGGATTTTTGCTCACATTCCAAGGCTACGGGGTGCCCGGCGCTTCCGCCGTATTTGGGTTCGGCTCCGGCCGCAGGACCCGGCAGCGAACGCGCCGGCAGTTGGGAAGGGACGCGGGGCGCCGTTCACTTCAAGCGATACACCCTCCGCCGGAGCGCCAAGTGGGACAGAATGGGAGGATGTCTAACCTTTTCGGTTCAAAGCCGCCACGCGATGAAGGCCGCAGCCTGCCCCAGGGAGAAACGGTGGGCCGCTACACGGCCTACCTGGACGCCCAGAAAGCGGTGGACTATCTGGCAGACAGCAAGTTTCCCGTCCAGATGGTCTCGATCATCGGCAATGAGCTGAAGTCAGTGGAGCGGGTGACCGGCAGTCTGTCCTACCCGAAGGTGGCGCTGTCCTCGGCCGCGACCGGCGCCTGGTTTGGCCTGTTTGTGGGACTGGCCCTGATGCTGTTTGCCGGCGGGGAATCCTACTTGTCGTTGATTCCCTCCATGGCGCTGGGCGCGGCCTTCTGGCTGCTGTTCGGGGTGCTGGCCTACGCCATGCAGCGCGGCCGGCGGGATTTCACGTCCATCAGCCAGGTCGTCGCCACCAGCTATGACGTGATTGTTGCCCCGCAGGCCGCCAATGACGCCCGTCGGCTGCTGCAGCAGCTGCCGATGATCGGGCAGCACGGCCATCCCCAGCCTCCGCAGAACCGACCCCCTTACCAGGGCACGCCGCCGCACCAGGGCGGCCAGGGCGCAGCTCCGGACCGTCCGGCAAGCTGGGCCAATCCCTACGGCGCGGCGACCGGCCAGCCGCAGGCCCCGGCGGGCCAGCCCGACGCCGGACAGCAGGGGGCCAGCGGCACCCACGGCGCATCTGCAGCACCGGACTCCACCGGAACCGTGCCCCGCGGCCAGTTCCCGGATCTTCCCGACGGCCGACCGCAGTACGGGGTGCGGCTTCCGCCGGCACCGGAGGCACCGGCGGATTCGGCGGATTCGGCCGAGCCGCAGCAGAACAGCGCCGACGGGCAGAACAGCAGCAACGGTGCAGAAAACGGGAACAGCACCGACGGCGCAGAAAACGGGAACAGCAGCACCGGAAGCAACCGCTAGCAACCGGCTACACGGCAACAGCAGCACCGCAACCAACGCCTCCCACCGGCGAACCGCCAACGGCAGAGGCTCCGCACCCAAGGGGTGCGGAGCCTCTGCTGGTTCCCGGCAACCTGGTTTATTCAGGCGGCTCGGGTCATTCCGGCGGGCCGGCGCTATTCAGCGGCGTACAGGCCAGCCATCCAGTTTTCGACGTCCTCGGGATTGCGCGGCAGGGCAGCGCTGAGGTTGACGGGACCGTCGGCCGTGATCAGGATGTCGTCCTCGATCCGAACGCCGATGCCCCGGTATTCCTCGGGGACGGTCAGGTCCTCGTTCTTGAAGTACAAGCCGGGCTCAATGGTGAAGACCATGCCCTCGGTGATGATGCCGTCCAGATACAGTTCCTTGCGTGCCTGCGCGCAGTCGTGGACGTCCATGCCAAGGTGGTGGCTGGTGCCGTGCGGCATCCAGCGGCGGTGCTGCTGGCCTTCGCTGGAGAGTGCTTCCTCGAGCGGAACCGGAAGCAGGCCCCAGCTGTCGAGCCGCTCGGCCAGCACCCGGACAGCTGCGGCATGGACGTCGCGGAACTTGGCGCCGGGCTTGGCGGCGGCGAAGCCTGCGTCCGCTGCGTCCAGGACGGCCTGGTAGATCTTGCGCTGCACGGGGGAGTAGCTGCCGTTGACCGGAACCGTGCGGGTGATGTCTGCGGTGTAGAGGCTGTCGGCTTCCACCCCGGCGTCCAAGAGCAGGAGTTCGCCGGCGTTTACCGTGCCGTTGTTGCGGATCCAGTGCAGGACCGTGGCGTTGTTGCCGGCGGCGGCGATGGTGTCGTAGCCGAGGTCGTTGCCCTCTTCGCGTGCACGGGCGAAGAACGCACCCTCAACGACGCGTTCGCCGCGCGGATGGGAGATGGCACGGGGCAGCGCCTTGATCACCTCGGTGAAGCCGTTGACAGTGGCTGCCACGGCGGCCTTCATCTGCTCCACTTCCCATTCGTCCTTGATCAGGCGAAGTTCGGACAGCGCCTCGGTCAGTTCGCCGTCGAGGGCATCGAGTGCGCTGAGGTCCACGTTTTCCGGATCCATGGCGGTGTTGTAGCGGACGGTGTCCACCAGGGCGTCGACCATTTCGTCGACCTTGCGCAGCAGGCGGACGGAGATGCCGCCGAACTTCGGGTCGCCGACGTTGGAGGTGATGGCGGTTTCGGCTTCGTCCAGGTGGCGGGTCGGCAGGTCCAGCAGGGCGCTGACCTGCTCCAGTCCCAGGCGGGAGCCGATCCAGAACGCGCCGTAGCGGGCGTTGGAGTAGAACTCCTCGCTGTCGGTGCCGGCCAGCGGACGGAAGTACAGGACCGCGGTGTGGTTGCCGCCGTCGTCGCCGGTGCCCGGCTCCACGGGATCCAGTACGAGAATGGCATCCGGTTCCTGATCCAGCCCCAGTCCCGTCATGTGCGCAAAGCCGGAGTGCGGCCGGAAGCGGTAATCGGTGTCGTTGGAACGGACCTTCAGCGGGCCGGCGGGGATCACCAGGCGTTCGCCCGGGAAGCGCTCCGAGAGTGCACGGCGGCGCTGAGCCGCGTGCGCGGCGACTTCTGCACGGGCCGGAAGTGCGGCGTCGTCATCGGCCCAGCCGGTGGCCATGAAGGCCTTGTAGGCTTCGTTGGAGGGCTTCTGCGAACGGTTGTTTACGCGGTCATCCAGGGGCTGCCCTTCGGACAGCTCCTCGAGTCCGGACGCATCGGCGGTGGTCAGTGGATTCGCATCAGTAGTCACTCTTCCATGGTCTCACTGAGCAGCCGGGGCGGCCAAACATCCCGGGCTGCGCTGCCGTGCCGCAGGAGCAACGGGTGAGGCGGAACCAAGTAGATTGATGAGGTGAGAATCGACCTGCATACGCACTCAACAGTCTCCGACGGAACCCAGCCGCCGGCGGCCGTCATGAAGTCCGCCAAGGAAGCCGGACTGGACGTCGTTGCCCTGACCGACCATGACTCGACCGCCGGCTGGGCGGAAGCCGGGGAGGCGGCCCGCAGCATGGGCCTGACCCTGGTGCCCGGCATGGAGGTGTCCTGCCGCAGCCGCGAAGGCATCAGCGTCCACGTTCTGTCCTATCTGCACGATCCCGCGCACCCGGGGCTGCTGGCAGAGATCGCCCGGTCACGCTCGGCCCGGGTGTCGCGGGCGGAGTTGATGGTGCAGCGGCTGGCTGAAGACTTTCCCATCAACTGGGAGCTGGTCCAGGAGCATGTGGCGCCGGGGGCGACCATCGGGCGGCCGCACATTGCCGACGCCCTTGTTGCCGCAGGCGTGGTGCCGAACCGCTCCGCGGCGTTCTCCGGCATCCTCACCGCCCGATCGCGCTACTTTGTGGCGCACTACGCCCCGGACCCGGCCCGCGCCGTCGAACTGATTCGGGAGGCCGGGGGCGTGCCGGTGTTCGCCCATCCGGTGGCATCCTCCCGGGGGCGGGTGGTCGGTGAGCAGACCTTCGCCGACATGATCGACGCCGGATTGCTTGGCGTCGAGGCCGACCACCGGGACAACCCGGTGGAGGGCCGCGCCTGGCTGCGGCAGCTGGCGGCAAAGAACTCCCTGCTGGTCACCGGCTCCAGCGATTACCACGGAACGGGCAAGCCCAATCTGCTGGGAGAGTTCACCACGGCACCGGACGTACTGGAGCAAATCACGGCGCTGGCCACCGGATCCCCAGTGATCTCGCCCTAGGACTTTTTGTCCACGGCAACGGGAGGCTAACTGACGGCCTCTGCCGTCACCGCGCCGGCAGTGACAGCGGCGGCTGTCGCATCTGCCGCGGCAGCCGCAGCTGCCGCGGCAGCCACCGCCTCGCTCGGCACCAGATCCGCGGCATGCCCCAGCCGTTTGGCCATCACCTCGATGGCCTGCGGGTTGGCATCCACGCAAACAAACCTGCGGTTCAGCTTCGCAGCGACGGCGCCGAGCGTTCCGGAACCGGCGAAGAAGTCCAGAACCCAGTCGCCCTCGCGGCTGCTGGCTGCCACCGTGCGGCGCAGCAGTCCCTCGGGCTTCTGCGTGGGATAGCCGGTTTTTTCCTTGCCGGTGGGCGACACAATGGTGTGCCACCAGACATCCGTCGGCAGCTTGCCCAGCGCCACCTTCTCGGGGGTGACCAGCCCCGGGGCCATGTACGGCTCACGGTCCACCTCAGCGTTGTCGAAGTGGTACGCGGCAGGGTTCTTCACATACACCAGGATGTTGTCGTGCTTGGCGGGCCAGCGGTTCTTCGCCCGTCCGCCGTAGTCGTAGGCCCAGATGATCTCGTTGAGGAAGCAGTCCCTGCCGAAAAGGGCATCGAGCATGACCTTCGCGTAGTGCACCTCCCGGTAGTCCAGGTGTACATACAGGGTTCCGTCGTCGGCCAGCAGCCGCCAGGCTTCAGCCAGGCGCGGTTCCAGGAACGCCCAGTAATCCTCGAACGCGTCGTCGTAACTGGAGAGCAGGCCCTTGACCGTGCTGTAGCTGCGGCCCTTGAACCCGACGCGGTCGCCGCTGCCGTCGGCGCTGCGGACCATGGTGGTCTGCTGCCGCCGCTGTGACCGGCCGGTGTTGAACGGAGGATCCACGTAGATCATGGTGAAGGCGCCGTCGGGCAGGGTGGGCAGGAACACGGCGTTGTCCGCGTGCACCACCAGCGACCTGCCGTCCGGCGACCAAAGGGGTGTGCTCATGGGCTGTGGCGCTGCCCGGCTATTCGGCGGCGGGTGCGGCGTCGCCCACCACTTCGCCGTTGCGGCGGCGGGTGCGGGTCCGGCGGGGACGGCCGGCAGCGCCGTCCGCGGCAACCGCTGCCGGCGCCTCGGCCTTCTGGGCGGGCGCGGCTGCGGAATCGTCGGAGCGGCGCGGGCTGTCGCGCTTCTCCGACCGCGGCCGGTCGCTGCTGCGTGTGCGGTCGCTGCCGCGGGGGCGGTCACCGCGCGTGCCGCCGCGGGAGCGGTCGCTGCCGCGGGAACCGTCGCGGGCGGGGGCCGCGGCGTTCTTCTTTCCGGTTTCGCCCAGGTCCTCGATCTTTTCGGCGCCGATGCCGGCCAGGGTGCGCTTGTTGCGCGGCAGCCGGCCCTTGGTGCCCTCGGGGATGTCCAGGTCGGTGTAGAGGTGGGGCGAGGAGGAGTAGGTTTCCACCGGCTCCGCCTGGTCCAGGCCCAGGGCCTTGTTGATCAGTCCCCAGCGGGGGACGTCGTCCCAGTCCACGAAGGTCACTGCCGTCCCCTTGTTGCCGGCGCGGCCGGTGCGGCCAACACGGTGCAGGTAGGTCTTCTCGTCTTCGGGGCACTGGTAGTTGATGACGTGGGTGACGTCGTCGACGTCGATGCCGCGGGCCGCGACGTCGGTGGCGACGAGAACGTCCACCTTCTCGTTGCGGAAGGCACGCATGGCCTGTTCGCGGGCGCCCTGGCCCAGGTCGCCGTGCATGGCGGCTACGGCGAAGCCGCGGTCCGCCAGTTCCTCGGACAGCTTGGCGGCCGTGCGCTTGGTCTTGGTGAAGATGATGGTGCGGCCGCGGCCCTTGGACTGCAGGATGCGGGATACCACTTCGCTCTTGTCGAGGTTGTGGGCGCGGTAGACAACCTGGCGGATGTCCTTCTTAGTCAGGCCCTCGTCGTCGGGATCGGCGGCGCGGATGTGCGTGGGCTTGGTCATGTAGCGGCGCGCCATGGCGACGACGGCGCCGGGCATGGTGGCCGAGAACAGCAGCGTCTGGCGGACGGCGGGGGTGGCCGCCATCAGGGTCTCGACGTCGGGCAGGAAGCCCAGGTCCAGCATTTCATCGGCTTCGTCGAGGACGACGATGCGGACGTTCTTCAGCGACAGGTGCTTTTTGTTGTACAGGTCGATCAGGCGTCCGGGGGTTCCGACGACGATCTCCACGCCGGCGGCCAGGGACTCGATCTGCGGTTCGTACGCACGTCCGCCGTAAATCGTGACGATGCGGGCGCCGCGGCGCTTCGCTGCGGTGGAGAGGTCGCCGGCCACCTGGACGGCGAGCTCGCGGGTCGGGACGACGATCAGGGCCTGCGGTGCGCCGGGCACGGCGAGGGAGGCGTACGCTTCGTCGTCCGGGGCGATGACGCGCTGGATGGCGGGAATGCCGAAGCCAAGTGTCTTGCCGGTACCGGTCTTGGCCTGGCCAATGATGTCGTGGCCGCCCAGAGCCACCGGAAGCGTCATGGACTGGATCGGGAAGGGATGGGTAATCCCGGCCTCGGCCAGCGACTCCACGATGTCGGAGCGGACACCGAAATCGGCGAAGGTCAGGTCCGGAATTTCAGCTGCCGCCTGTGAAGTGGCAAGGGTCTCGGCGACGGTCAGAGCTTCGTTGCTGTCGTCCGCGGTGAGGTGGCGGTTGTCGTCCACCTGGGTAAGTTCAGTGTTCAATTAAATACCGTTCAGTTAGGCATCGCGGCGCCATGCTCGACGAGTGGCTGTCAAAGCCCATACCGGAGCGGGTGGCACGCGCATGATGCGTCCAGCGGAAGCCGATCGCGGGCTAACAACTGCAGGTCCGCCGCGGTGCATCGGGCACGGGAGGCGGCCAAAAATATCAAGATCGCGTAGGTATTGCGGGTCTGGCTAAGGTCTATCAGACGACCGGGCATCCTTTTACTACCCTCCAAGTCTACCCGGTGGTCGCCGGTGACCGCGCATTGGCAGCGGGTGCGGCGTGCGGCCGGGCGGCAGCCTGTTCTTTCGGTGAAAAGGCAGCTGGAAGGCAGGCGGCAGGTCGGAGGGGTCCGCTGTGGCCTGCGCCCGCCGGTGCGGTCCCGGCGGGGCACCGGCGGTACGCTGGGATCCATGACTAACCGGACACGCCCCGAGCCAGTTGCCACTTCCGGCCCGGAGATTCCGGACCCTTCGCTTGACCCCGCGGAGCTGTACCGACGCTTCCTGTCGGACCTCTTCGGCGTCATGGCCTACGGGGAGCTGTCAGCGTTCGAGCGCATGTCCTCCGACGCCCGGTTTTCCCCAACCCTGCATGACCGCACGGTCCTGGGCCGGCTCGCCGTGCGCGAGTATGAACACTATGAACGGGTGACGGGCCACCTTCAGTCGCTGGGTCTGGATCCCGAGGCGGCGATGCGGCCGTTCCAGCCGTCGGTGGACGCCTTCCATGACCGGACCCGTCCCGCTGACTGGTTTGAGTCGCTGATGAAGTTCTACGTCACGGACGCCATTTCCGATGACTTCTATCAATCGGTGGCTGCGCGCCTGGACCCGGCGACGGCGGATCTGGTGCTTGGGCTGCAGGAAGCAGAACCAACGGGGGCGGTCCTTGAGGCGCGGCTTCAGCAGGCGCTGGCGGATGATCCCCGGCTGTCCTCGCGCCTGGCCCTGTGGGGCCGCCGGCTGGTGGGCGAAGCCCTGACCCAGGCGCAGCGCGTGGTCCTGGAGCGTGCTGTTCTGGGCGGACTGCTGCAGGACACGGATCAGGGCCTTTACGAGGATGAGGTCAAGAACCTCTTTGCCGCCCTCACGCGCAACCACTCGCGCCGCATGAGCAGGCTCGGGCTCACTGCCTGACCGTGCGAACTGAGATCCCTGCTGGCCTCACGCGTCGGACCGGGGCAGTTCCGGGGCTAGGACCGCAGCACCCGCTCCAGTTCCGCCGTATCCCGCGCCTCGCGCGCCGGGCCCAGGACAAGCGCCGTGCCAACGGCACCGACGGCGCCGATTACCGGAGGAAGAACCCAGACGAGCCAGTGCAGGTCAGGATCCGAACCGGCGCCGGCCAGTTGCAGAAGGATCCAGGACAGCATGCCGGCAACCAGGGCCAGCCCCGGGAGCAGGAAGATGCCGTAGCGGGACCGGCGCCGGTCAGCGCCCAATACGACGAAACCGACCGCCAATGAGGCTAGGGCGGTGACGATCAGGCTGGTCATCTTCCTGTCTTCCGGTTCGGAGGCTACAGGGCGCCGAAGCCGACGCGCCGAACCTCTTCGGCACCAATTTCCACATAGCCGATCACACCGGCCGGAACCATGATGAGACGGCCCTTGTCGTCCTTCAGGCGCAGTTCCTTCTGCGCGGTCAGGGCCTCTGCCACCACATCGGCAACGGCGTCGGCGTTCTGGCTCGACTCAAAGACAATTTCGCGCCCAACATTCTGAATACCGATTTTTACTTCCACCGTGGTGCCTCCTGTATTAATGAACGTATCCGGTTCGAAATCTACTCTAGATCTCCTTGGGGAACCGGCTGATTCCGCGCCAAGCTAAACGGTAAATGAGTTCGGAGGCCGCATCGATGTCCAGGTCTCCGTTAGTCTCCAGCCAATAGCGGGCGCTGACCTGCGCCATTCCGGCAAGCGCCCGGCCCAGCAGGGTGGCTTCCACGGGGGAAAGCTTGGTGTCCTCAGCGATCACGCCGGCAATACTGCTGGCGAAGCGGGCATTAAACTCCTCGATCCGGGCGCTGACCTCCGCATCGTTCGTCAGGTCGGATTCGAACACCAGCCGGTGGCCCTGGCTGTCCTGCGCCACAAAGCGGAAGTATGCCCGCATCGTTTCCCGGACGCGCAGCTTGTTGTCAGTGGTGGAGTTCAGCGCCGACGTAAGGAACTCCGTCAGTGTTCCCAGATGGTTCTCCAACAGCGCCAGATACAGCTCGCGCTTGCCGGGAAAATGCTGGTAGAGCACGGGTTTGCTGACACGGGCCGCTTCGGCGATGTCATCCATGGCGGCTCCGTGGAAGCCGTTGCTGACAAAGACCTCCTGCGCGGCGCTCAGCAGCTGGCGGCGGCGTTCCTCCCGGGGGAGCCGGGTTGCTTTGCCGGTTTGCTGGTTGCTCACGTGTTTGGACCTCTCAACAACACCGGGCCGAAGCGCCCGGAGAACGGACTTCAGTTTACCCGCGGGTAATAAGCGCGAAAGGTTCCGCGGCGCGATTGGGTACTAGATTGGGAGCCATGACTGAGCTTCAGACCGCACTGCCGCCGCTGGTCGAGCCTGCGGCAGGGCTTACGGGCGAGGAAACCCTTCGATATTCCAGGCATTTGATTCTGCCTGAATTCGGCATGCAGGCGCAGCAGCGCCTGAAGAATGCCCGGGTCCTGGTGATCGGCGCCGGCGGGCTGGGATCGCCGGCGCTGCTGTATCTGGCGGCCGCAGGGGTGGGAACCCTGGGCATCCTGGACGACGACACGGTGGAGGCCTCCAACCTGCAGCGCCAAGTGATCCACGGGGTCTCCGACGTCGGCAGCTCCAAGGCGGAGTCGGCCCGCCGCAGCGTCCTGGAACTCAACCCCCTCGTCGAGGTCCGGCTGCATCCGGTGCGGCTGGACGCCTCCAACGCGGTGGACATCTTTGCCGGCTACGACCTGATCCTGGACGGCACCGACAACTTCGCGACCCGCTACTTGGTGAACGATGCCGCCGAGATCCTGGGCAAACCCTATGTCTGGGGTTCCATCCTGCGCTTTGACGGCCAGGTGAGTGTTTTTTGGGGAAAGCACGGCCCGACGTACCGGGACCTTTACCCCGAGGCTCCGCCGCCGGGTTCGGTACCTTCCTGCGCCGAGGGCGGGGTGCTGGGTGTGTTGTGCGCGCAGATCGGCGCGGTGATGGTCAATGAGGCCGTGAAGCTGATCACCGGCACCGGGGTGACGCTGCTGGGACGGGTCCTGGTGCTCAATGCCCTGGACATGGTCTGGCGGGAGATCCGGGTGCGGAAGGACCCGGCGGCAGTGCCGGTCACCGAGCTGATCGACTATGAGGCTTTCTGCGGCCTGCCGGAAGGAAGCGGCGCCGGCCGGGGGAGCGGTGCCCAGGTGCCTGCTGTGGGAGTCCATGACCTGCAGCGGCTGCTTGCCGCGCGGCTGGCCGGTGCCCGGGACTTCGACCTGCTGGATGTCCGGGAGCCCGGCGAGCACGCGATCGTGAGCATCGACGGAGCGCTGCTGATGCCGCGGGCAGGAATCCTCTCGGGGGAGAACCTTCCGGAGCGCGGGCGGGAGCTGTACGTTCACTGCAAATCAGGGGTGCGGTCGGCCGAAGTGGCGGCCTTCCTCCTGGGGCAGGGCTACACCGACGTATTTAATGTGTCCGGCGGAATCCTGGAGTGGGTGCGGGAAATCGAACCGGCCAAGCCGGTGTACTGAAATGCCGGAGAACTGAGAAGCCGGCGCTGAGATCCGGCTAGGCGGATTCCGCCGTGTCCGAGTCGTCGATCGAGGCAATTCCGGCGTGCCCGGCCGGCAGGCTGCCGTGCGCGGGGGCGGCGGGCCGGCGCGTGACCGGCTGGTCCGGGGTGATGCCGAAGAGGGCTTCGAGTCCCTTGATGTAGTCGTCCTGCTGGCCGCTGGCAGCCAACTCGCGGGCGCGGACCGTGGGCACGTGTAGCAGCTGCTTGACCATGCGGCGCATGGCGAATTCCACTTCCTCAGCAGCACCGGTGCAGCCGTGCTGGGCGCGGACCTTTTCCAGTTCCGAGTCCAGGACATTCAGCGTGTGCCGGCGCAGCGCCACGATCGCCGAATCCATTTGCCGGCTCAGCTGGAGCTCGGAAAACTGCTTGGCGGCGTCGGCCACGATGCCGCTGGCCTGCTTCAGTGATTCGGCCTGCTCGGCCGGCGCGGCAAGGCGCACCGATTCCAGGGTGATCAGGTCCACGCCGTCCACTTCGCGCACGGCGGGCTCGAAATCATGTGTCAGGGCCAGGTCGATGATGATCAGCGGCTTGTTGCTGTGGGCCCGCACGCGGCGGATGTCCTTGGCGCTGACCTGGCTGTCGCTGCCGCTGCAGCCGATCACGACGTCGGCAGCGGCCAGGGCTGCGGGAAGGGAATCCCGTGTCAGCGGAGTGCCGCCGCGGGAAGCCGTGAAGGACTCGGCGCGCTCGGAGGAGGAGTAAACGCTGATCTCGGTGCACCCGCGTTCCTTGAGCAGTGCCATGGTGGCGCCGGCGTAGGCGCCGGTGCCGAACACGACCACTGACTTGTTCCGCCAGTCGATGTCCACGGAAAGGTCGGTGGCCAGTTCCAGGGCGACCGACACAATGGACAGCCCCCGTTTGCCCAGGGCAGTCAGGGCGCCGACATCCTTGGCGGTGCGGGATGCGGTCTGGAAAAGCCGGGTCAGGCCGCCGCTGGCGGTGCCTTTTTCCTGGGCTTCGATCAGTGCCCGCCGGACCTGGCCGGCAATTTCGCGTTCGCCCACGACGGCGGAGTCCAGGCCTGCGCCGACGGCGAACAGGTGCTTGGCAACCGATTCGCCGGTGTTCGTGGTGAAGGAGCGCGAAACGAGGTCCTTGTTCAGTCCCGAGTGGCGGCTGATTTCTGCGACGACGGCGGAGCGGGCAGCTTCAATGTCCGCCTCCGACTTGGCCTCGCAATAGACCTCGAACCGGTTGCAGGTTGCCAGGACAACTGAGCCTGACACCGCCGACCCGGTTTCGAGCAGGGAAGTAGAGACCTGGGACGCGCCGGCGCTTAGGCGGGCAACAGTCTCCAGATCAACATCGGAGTGCGTCGCAATAAGGGAAAGTAGAACCACAGTGAGTCAATACTAGCCACCGCTGCCGCCGTACCCTCAATAGGCGCCCCTAACCTGGGCCCTTTTCGAGGTGTTTCCCGTCACCTCGGGGGTCTGCGCGGGCACCGCCGGAGCGGCTGGTTATCGTTCGGGCCGGATTTTGGAGAGAATCAGGGTATGACTCTTAGCGCCTCTCATCCGCTCATGGATGGCCGCACGGCCGATTCCCCTCTGATTACTGCGTACCGCGGGGGAATTCCGTCCCGCCGACCGGTCTGGTTTATGCGTCAGGCCGGCAGGTCGCTTCCGGAATACCGCAAACTGCGGGAAGGGACCGCAATGCTGGATTCCTGCCTGGATCCGGCCATGGCCTCGGAAATTACCCTGCAGCCGGTTCGTCGGCATGACGTTGATGCGGGGATTTTCTTCTCGGATATTGTCATCCCGCTCAAGCTGGCAGGCGTCGACGTCGACATTGTTCCCGGCGTCGGGCCGGTCCTGGGTTCACCGGTGCGCACGGCGGCCGATGTCGCTGCGCTGCCGACGCTGACCGAGGAGGCCCTGGAGCCGATCCGTGAAGCTGTCCGCCTCACCGTGGCCGAACTCGGCACAACGCCCCTGATCGGCTTTGCCGGAGCCCCGTTTACGCTGGCCGCCTACATGGTGGAGGGCAAGCCGTCCCGCGACCATCTGGGCCCCCGGACCATGATGCATGCGGATCCGGACACCTGGCAGGCCCTGACCTCCTGGGCAGCTGATGCTTCGGGCATGTTCCTGCGTGCCCAGCTGGAGGCCGGCGCCAGCGCCGGGCAGCTGTTCGACTCCTGGGCCGGATCCCTGGGCCTGGCCGATTACACCCGCCACGTCGCGCCGGCCTCGGCGCGGGCGCTGGACCACGTCCGGGATCTGGGCGCTCCGCTGGTGCACTTCGGCACCGGCACCTCCGAGCTGCTCGGTGCCATGCGCGACGTCGGCGTCGACGTGGTCGGCGTGGACTACCGGCTGCCGCTGGATGAGGCCAACCGCCGGCTGGGCGGAACCACGCCGCTGCAGGGCAATATCGACCCCGCACTGCTGGAAGCCCCCTGGCCCGTGCTGGAGGCACACGTCCGCGAAGTGCTGGCGGCCGGAGCCGGAGCCCCCGGCCACGTCGTCAACCTGGGCCACGGCGTCCCGCCGGACACCGATCCGGACGTCCTGACCCGTATTGTCGAGCTGATCCACTCGGTGGAGCCGTAACCATGCCGCACCGTCCGGTTCTTCCCCATTTCCCGGTTTCCCGGAAATCCAACCCCGAGACTGAAGCAGCGGAACTCCCCGTCCCGGCTCGGAGCGCCGTGGTGGTTGGCGGCGGAATTTCCGGCCTGATTGCAGCCCGCGACCTGGCCCGCGGCGGCCTTGCCGTGACGCTGCTGGAAGCCGGCGCTGCCGTGGGCGGCTGCGTGGGCACCCACTCCGTCGCCGGCCTGACCCTGGACAGCGGAGCGGAATCCTTCGCCACCCGTTCGCCGGCCGTTCCCGAGCTGATCGGGGAACTGGGCCTGGGCGACGCCGTCGTAAGCCCCAACCGGGACGGTGCCTGGCTGCAGCTCGCCGGCGAGGACGTCGCTGCCGCCGCCCAGCGGATGCCGCAGAGCGGCCTGCTCGGCATCCCCGCCGATCCCCGGGCACCTGAAATCGTCCGGGCCATCGGGCGGGCCGGCGCCGCCCGGGCGGCCTTGGACAAGATCCTGCCCGTCGGTGCCCTGGCCCGCAGGGAAAGCGTCAGCCTCGGCGAGGTGGTCCGCGCCCGGATGGGTGATGCAGTGCTGCGCCGGCTGGTGGCACCCGTTGTGGGCGGCGTTTATTCGTCGGATCCGGACGTCCTGGACGTGGACTCCGTAGCTCCCGGGCTGCGCGCGGCCTTGGCCAAGCACGGGTCGCTGGCTGCGGCTGTGGGGTCCCTGCGCGCCTCGGCGCCCGCCGGCTCCGCTGTTGCCGGCCTTGCCGGCGGCATGGGCAGGCTCAGCCGCGCTCTGGAGGAGGATCTCGCGGCCCGGGGCGTCAAGGTGGATACCGGTGTGGCCGTGGACTCGGTGGCACGCGACGGCGCCGGATGGACCGTTTCCGCTGCCGGACGCACCCTGTCCGCGGACGCGCTCGTGGTGGCAACCGACGGTCCCGCCGCCGTGGACCTGCTCGCCGGCACCGTGCCGGAACTCGCCGCCGCCCGCCCGGGCCCGGGCCCCGGCGTCGCACTCGTGACCCTGGTCATCGACCAGCCGGACCTTGACGCCCATCCCCGCGGCACCGGTGTCCTCGTGGCCGAAGACGTTCAGGGCGTGGATGCGAAAGCCCTGACCCATGCCACGGCCAAGTGGCAGTGGCTTGCGGACTCCACCGGACCGGGCACCCATGTGCTGCGGCTGTCCTACGGGCGGGCGCTCAGCGCGGCAGACGCGGCGTCAGCCCGGCCCAGCCCGGTGGAACGGGACGACGACGATCTCTTCGCTCAGGCGCTGGCCGACGCCTCGGTGCTGCTCCAGGTTCCACTGGGCGTTGACGACGTCGTCGGCTGGGATGTGGTCCGGTGGGTGGGGGCACTTCCCTCCGCCGCCGTCGGGCACCGGGACCGGGTCGCCTCGGTCCGTGCCGCCGTCGACGCGGTTCCCGGGCTGGAAGTTGTCGGAGCATGGCTGGCCGGCACCGGACTGGCCGCCGTCACCGCCGACACCCGCACCCGGATGTCCGGTCTGGTGGAGCAGCTGGACCAGTTGTGACATTAGCCACTTCTACACCAAGTAGAAGTGGAGTATTTCGTCTAAGCCTGCCCGGAAGGGCAGACTGTTAATCATGAGTGAGCCCATGGGTCAGAGCACCGAAGAAACAGCCGTTAACGAAGAACAGTTCTTTACCCTCTGGACCGTTTTCAAGCGGTCTGCGGCGGGCGGAGCCGGCGCTGACGCTGCCGACACCGAAGAAAACACCAGGGCCTTCGAGGCCCTCACGCAGGAGCTCGCCGGCCGGCAGGTCACCCTGCGCGGGCTGTACGACGTGTCGGCCATGCGCGCCGACGCCGACATCATGGTGTGGCTGCACGGCGGCCGCGCCGAAGACCTGCAGTCCGCCGTCCGCGAGATCCGCCGCTCGGGCCTGTTCGCCGGCACTGAAATCGTCTGGTCGGCCATGGGCGTGCACCGGGATGCCGAGTTCTCCAAGAACCACTGGCCCTCCTACGCCCGGGGCATCGCTCCCGAAACCTGGATCTGCGTCTACCCGTTTGTCCGCTCCTACGAGTGGTACCTGCTGCCGGCCGAGGAACGCGGCAAGATGCTGCGCGACCACGGCATGCTCGGCCGTGAATTCCCCCAGGTCCTGGCCAACACCGTGGCCTCCTTCGCCCTGGGTGACTGGGAGTGGATCCTGGGCCTCGAGGCCCCGAACCTGACCGACCTGGTGGATATGATGCGCCACCTGCGCTCCACCGAGGCCCGCAATCACGTCCGCGAAGAAATTCCCTTCTACACCGGCCGGCGCATCGCCGCCGCCGAAGTTGCCGAGGTGCTGAAATAATGACTTCCCCCACCAACGAGGCCGGCAACGAGCCCGCGGCCTTCGACCCGTTTGACGGCGTTGACGACAACGGCCGGATGGCGCCGAAGCACTACGACGCCATCCTGTTGGCCTCCTTCGGCGGCCCCGAAGGACAGGAAGACGTCATCCCCTTCCTGCGCAACGTCACCCGCGGCCGCGGCATCCCCGACGAGCGTCTCGAAGAGGTGGCCACGCACTACCGCGCCAACGGCGGCATCAGCCCCATCAACGAGCAGAACCGCGCGCTGAAAGCGGCGCTCGAAGCCGAGCTGAAGCGCCGCGGCATCGACACCCCGGTGCTGTGGGGCAACCGCAACTGGGCGCCGTACATCAAGGACGTGCTGCAGGAGGCCTACGACACCGGCTACCGGCGCCTGCTGATGGTCACCACCAGCGTGTACTCCTCCTACTCGAGCTGCCGCCAGTACCGCGAAGACCTGGGCATGAACCTGCTGGCCACCGGCCTGGACAAGAAGCTGCAGGTGGACAAGGTCCGCCAGTACTTCGACCACCCCGGGTTTGTGGAGCCGTTCGTTGAAGGCGTCCGCGAGTCCATCGCCAACGTCCGCGGCCAGCTGGCCGAACGCGGGGAGGACGGCGGGAAGATTGAAATCCTCTTCTCCACCCACTCCATCCCCACCGCCGACGCCGAAGCTTCCGGGCCGCGCGACCGCGAGTTCGAGGAAGGCAGCGCCTACGTGGCGCAGCACCTTGCCAACGCCCGCGCGATCATCGACCGCATCCCCGAAGCGGCGGGCCTGGACTGGCAGCTGGTGTACCAGTCCCGCTCCGGATCCCCGCACACCCCTTGGCTGGAACCGGACATCAACGATGCCATCGCCGAACTGCCGGCCAAGGGCGTCCGCGGTGCCGTGATTGTTCCGCTGGGCTTTGTCAGCGACCACATGGAAGTCCTCTGGGACCTCGACACCGAAGCCATGCAGTCCTGCCGGGACCTGGGCCTGGCGGCGCACCGCACACCCACCCCCGGCATCCATGAGACGTTCGTTTCCGGCCTCGTGGACCTCCTGTCCGAGCGCACGGCGGAGCACAACATCGCCGACCGCCCGGCCGTGACGAAACTCGGTCCCTGGTACGACGTC
Organism: Arthrobacter sp. zg-Y1219; assembly: GCF_030125545.1. Classification (NCBI taxonomy): domain Bacteria; kingdom Bacillati; phylum Actinomycetota; class Actinomycetes; order Micrococcales; family Micrococcaceae; genus Arthrobacter; species Arthrobacter sp. zg-Y1219. The sequence goes on along the minus strand of NZ_JASKLY010000009.1, from coordinate 25,087 downwards.
TGCCGCCCCGGCTGCTGCGCCAACCTGCGCGGAGAGAAGCCGACGATCGCCGGCGCCGACTCCACAGTGGGTGTCCAGTAGTGGCGCAGTCGCCCGTTCTGATCGGGACCCGGGGCAGCGCCCTGGCCGTCACCCAGACCACGACCGTGGCCAATGCACTGTCCGACCTGGGCGGCTTCGACGTCGAACTGGTCCGGATCCGGACTGAGGGGGACATCAACCGCGCCGCTCTCTCGCAGATCGGCGGCACCGGCGTTTTCGTCGCCGCGCTGCGTGACGCGCTGCTGCGCGGGGACTGCGACGTTGCCGTGCACTCGCTTAAGGACCTGCCCACCGGGGCGGCCGAGGGCCTTGCCATCGGCGCGATTCCCACCCGGGTGGACGTTCGTGACGCGCTCTGCGCCCGGGACGGCCTGATCCTGGCCCAGCTTCCGCAGGGCGCCCGTGTGGGCACCGGATCCCCGCGCCGGGCCGCGCAGCTGCGCGCCGCGCGTCCGGACCTGGAAGTGGTTGATATCCGCGGCAACGTCGACACCCGGCTGGGCCGGGTCGCCGGCCTCGTGGAGGGCGCCCCCGGCGACCTCGACGCCGTCGTCCTGGCGGCTGCGGGACTGGCGCGCCTGGGCCGGCTGGAGATGGTCTCGGAATTCCTGGACCCCTCGGTGATGCTGCCGGCTCCGGGCCAGGGCGCCCTCGCCGTGGAGTGCCGGAGCTCCGACGCCGCCGACGGTCCGCTGAGCCGTGCTCTTGCGGCCTACGACAACAATGCCGCCCGGCTGACAGTGACCGCCGAACGGGCGCTGCTGAACCGGCTGGAGGCCGGCTGCACCGCACCGATCGGCGCCCTGGCCACGCTGACCGAGACGCGGCTGCAGCTGGAAGCCGTGGTGTGCAGCGACGACGGAACGCGGGTTATGCGGCGTTCGGCCGCAACCGCGGTGCTGGACGAAGACGGTGCCCGCTCCCTGGGCATCCGCCTCGCCGAAGACCTGCTCGCCGCCGGCGCGGCGTCCCTGACGGACCTCGCGGTCAGTTGATGCGCCGTTCCCGGAGCTGCTGACGTGGCAGCCAGGAAACCCCGGCCGGAGCTCGCGGGACTGACAGTGGTCCTCCCGCGCACTCCGGACCGGGCGGCCGCCATGGCCGCCGAACTCGCCGAGCGGGGCGCGGCCGTGGACCTGATGCCGCTGATCGATTTCCAGTTCCCCGAGGACACCACCGAGCTGGACCGGGCGCTCAAGGCACTGCGGTCCGGACGTTTTGCGTGGGTGGTCTTCACCAGCGTGACAACGGTCCGGGCCATGGTCCGGCGCTGCGCCGCGCTCGGGGTGCCGGTGCCCACCGCCATCCCGTCCGGAACCTGCGTCGCTGCCGTGGGAGCAGGCACACGGCAGGCCCTCGAAGACATCGGGCTGGACGTTGACCTGATGCCCGACGGTGACCAGTCCGCCCGCGGGCTGGCAGAATCCTGGCCCCACCCCTCAGCGTCCGATCCCGAGGGCGGTGCCCTGCGGATCCTCCTGCCCCAGGCCGACCTGGCCGATCCGGCACTGTCCAACGCCCTGACCGGGCTCGGCTGGGACGTCCGCACGGTCACCGCTTACTGCACTGTCGACTACCCGGCGGCGGGCGTGCGCTTCACCCCGGCAGCCGACGACGGCGCGGCCGGCGGAAGCCGCCTGCTCACCCCGCAGGAATTCCTGGCCGGGGCGCCGGCCGGTCCGCGCGCCGTCGTCCTGACCTCGCCCAGCATTGCCACCCGCTTTCTGCGGCAGTGCGCGCCGGTTCCGCCGGGCACGCTGCTTGTCGCCATCGGGGACAGCACCGCCGCCCGGATGACCGAGCTGGGCGTGAGCCCGCAGGCTGTGGCGCAGCAGCCCACGCCGGCGGGAATAGCACAGGCCCTTGCCGTTGCTGTTGCTAAGAGCCCCTCAACCTGAATTTCCCAGAAACCCGGAAGGCAGAACACCATGAGCTTCCCCCAGCACCGTCCGCGCCGGCTGCGCACCACCCCCGCCATGCGGCGGCTGACCGCAGAGTTCCGGCTGGATCCCGCCGAGCTGATCCTTCCGGCCTTCGTCCGCGAGGGCCTGACCGAGCCCAATCCGCTGGCCTCGATGCCCGGCGTCGTGCAGCACACGCTGGACAGCCTGAAGAAGGCGGCCGCGGAAGCGGTGGACCTGGGCGTCGGCGGCATCATGCTCTTCGGCATCCCGGCCGAGCGGGACGCCGTCGGCAGCGCCGGAACTGATCCGAACGGCATCCTGAACCGCGGCATTGCCGCCGTCCGCGAGGAGGTGGGCGACGAGCTCGTCATCATGAGCGACGTCTGCCTGGATGAGTTCACCGACCACGGGCACTGCGGCGTCCTGGATGCACAGGGCCGGGTCGACAACGACGCCACGCTGGAAATCTACGGCCGCATGGCCGTGGAGCAGGCCCGGGCCGGGGCCCATGTGCTGGGCCCGTCCGGCATGATGGACGGCCAGATCGCCGTGATTCGGCGCGCCCTGGACGAGGCCGGTCACACCGATGTGTCGCTGTTCGCTTACGCCGCCAAGTACGCCTCCGCCTTCTACGGGCCGTTCCGCGAAGCCGTGGACTCCCAGTTGAAGGGGGACCGGCGCACCTACCAGATGGACGCCGCCAACCGCCGTGAGGCCCTGGTGGAAGTGGAACTGGACCTTGAAGAGGGCGCCGACATGGTGATGGTCAAGCCGGCCATGAGCTACCTCGACGTGCTGGCCGATGTGGCCGCCATGTCACCGGTGCCCGTGGGTGCTTACCAGATCTCCGGCGAGTACGCGATGATTGAAGCCGCTGCCGCCAACGGCTGGATTGACCGCCGCCGCGCGATTGAAGAGTCGGTCCTTGGCATCAAGCGGGCCGGCGCGAACATGATTCTCACCTACTGGGCCACCGAACTGGCGGCCTGGCTGAAGGAAAGCAAGTAATGACTTCACCTGCAACAGCCACCTCCTCCCAGGAGCTCTTCGACCGTGCCCGGGCCCTGATGCCCGGCGGCGTGAACTCGCCGGTGCGGGCCTTCGGGTCCGTCGGCGGCACACCCCGGTTCATGGTCTCGGCCAAGGGACCCTACATCACCGATTCCGAGGGCCGCGAGTACGTGGACCTGGTCTGCTCCTGGGGGCCGGCCCTGGTGGGGCATTCCCATCCGGACGTGCTGGCTGCCGTGCACGCCGCCGTCGACAACGGGCTGTCCTTCGGAGCCTCCACCCCGGCTGAGGCCGAGCTGGCCCAGCTGGTGATGGACCGGGTGCCGGCCGTGAAGCGTCTGCGCATGGTCTCCACCGGCACCGAAGCCACCATGACCGCCGTTCGGCTGGCCAGGGGCTTCACCGGCCGCAACCTGATCATCAAGTTCGCCGGGTGCTACCACGGCCATCTTGACGGTCTGCTGGCCGCCGCCGGCTCGGGCCTGGCCACGCTGGCCCTGCCCGGATCCGCCGGCGTCACCGAAGCGACAGCCGCCGAAACGCTGGTGCTGCCGTACAACGACGTCGCGGCCGTGGAGGCTGCCTTCGCCGAGCACGGTGCGAACATCGCCGCCGTCATCACCGAAGCCGCCCCCGCGAACATGGGCGTGGTGACACCGGAGCCCGGCTTTAATGCGGCGCTTTCCCGGATCACCGCCGAACACGGGGCGCTGCTGATCCTGGATGAAGTGCTGACCGGATTCCGCACCGGACCTGCCGGCTACTGGGGGCTCACGGGCGGCGCCGCCGACGCAGCCGAGCCCTGGGCGCCGGATCTGTTCACCTTCGGCAAGGTCATTGGCGGCGGCATGCCCGTCGCCGCCCTGGGCGGCCGTGCCGATGTCATGGACTACCTGGCACCGCTGGGACCGGTCTACCAGGCCGGAACCCTGTCCGGCAATCCGATCGCCATGGCGGCCGGCGTTGCCACGCTGCGCGCCGCCACCGCCGAGGTCTACGCCACCGTGGACGCCCGCTCCGCCGAGCTCTCAGCAGCGGTGTCCGCGGCTCTGGACGCGGCCGGCGTGGACCACAGCATCCAGCGGGCCGGCAACCTGTTCAGCGTCGCCTTCGGCACCTCGGCCACCGGCGTGCACAACTACGAGCAGGCCCAGGCCCAGCAGGCCTTCCGCTACAAGCCGTTCTTCCACTCGATGCTGGATGCCGGCGTTTACCTGCCGCCGTCGGTCTTCGAGGCCTGGTTCCTCTCCGGCGCGCACGACGACGCCGCGATGGAACGCATTTACGCAGCGCTGCCGGCGGCCGCGAAGGCTGCCGCCGACGCCCAGCCGTAGGTCCCGCGCCCGGGATCCAAACGGATCAGAAAAGCCCCGCACCGGTCAGAACCGGTGCGGGGCTTTTCTTTTTCAGCGGGGTGGTGGACTACCGGGCAGCCTTAGAAGGCGGCGGTGACGTCACCGTTGGGCCAGGTTTCCTCGATGAAGGTCTTGACCTCGGGGGAGTGCAGCAGCTCTTCGAGCTTGTCGATGCGGGCGTCCTTGTTGCCGGTCTTCCAGGCCACGAAGTTGGCGTACGGGTTGTCCTCGACGGATTCCACCAGCAGAGCATCATCGGTGCTCAGGCCGGCGGCCAGGATGTAGTTGCCGTTGAGGATTGCCAGGTCAACGGTGGGATCGCTCAGGTCGTTGACCAGCAGTTCCGGCTGGTTCTCGACAAAGTCCAGGCCCTTGGGGTTCTGCTCGTCGGTCAGGGCGAGCACCGAGGCGTCGTCCTCGATGTTCTCCAGCAGGCCGGCCTCTTCCAGGAGCGTCAGCGCGCGGGCCTGGTTGGACGGGTCATTGGTGATGGCGATGCGGGCGCCGTCGCCGACGGCCGAGATGTCCTCGTGCTTTTCCGAGAACACTGCGTACGGCTCCACGTGGACGCCGGCGCCGTGTTCAAAGTCGTAGCCCTGCGACTCGACCTGGGACTCGAAGTACGGCAGGTGCTGGTAGTAGTTGGCGTCCAGCGAGCCGTCATCCAGGGCGATGTTCGGAGTGACGTAGTCGTCGAATTCCTTGATTTCCAGGTCCAGGCCCGCGTCGGCAGCCAGGTTGTCGTCAACGTACTGGAGGATCTGGGCGTGGGGCAGCGGGCTGGCGCCCACCGTCAGGGTCGCCGGGTTGGCCGGGTCCAGGGAATCGACGGAGGTGGAAGCTTCTTCCGAGCTTCCACAGGCCGACAGCGCCAGGGCCGCGGCCACACCGGTGGCAACAAGGGTCAGAGATTTACGCATCGGATGCGTTCCTTTCAAGTGACCCGGGTCGGGAGACTTCCGGCCCGGACAGGGAGCAGCTAGCGGCTACTGGCTGCAGATTCGCGGGCGCCGCCCGCGGAGAGCGGGGCGGCGGCCCGGAAAGCGGAGGTGGCAACGGGATTGCCGGACGGGCGTCGGGCGTCAGCGGGACGTCCGGGTGCCGGAGTTGCCGCGGCCGCCTTCGGCGGCGGCCTCGGGGGAGGCTTCGGCGGCGGCGAGCTCGTCCGACGGCTGGCCGGACCGGGCGGAGGCGCCGACAGACGCGGCCGCGGCGGCTGCCTGCGGACGGCGGCGGCGTTTGCCGGAGCCGCCGGCCGAGCGGTGGTCCACCCGGCGGGCAACGATGTCGCCGGTGATCTGGATGATCTGGACAATCGCCACGATCACAATGATGGTGACCACCATGACGCCGCTGTCGAAGCGCTGGACGCCGTAGTTGTAGGCCAGCCGGCCCAAACCGCCGCCGCCGACGATGCCGGCCATGGCCGAGTAGCCGACCAGGGTCACCATGGTGGTGGTCAGGGCGGCTACCAGCCCGGGCATGGCTTCGGGCAGCAGGACCTTGGTGACAATCTGCATTTTGGTGGAACCCATCACCAGTGCGGCGTCGATCTTGCCGCCGGAGACGTCGCGGAGCGCGGTTTCCACCAGGCGGGCAAAGAACGGAATGGTGCCGATGCTCAGCGCCACGCAGGCGGCGATCGGTCCGATCGAGGTGCCGGTGATGATTCGGGCCAGCGGAATCAGCGTCACCATCAGGATGGCGAACGGAATCGAGCGGGTGATGTTCACGATCACTCCGCTGACGATCCTGTTGGTCACCGGCAGCGGACGCAGGCCGCCGGGTGCGCTGGTGTGCAGGAAAATGCCCAGCGGCAGGCCGATCAGCAGTGTCACCAACCCGGAAATGGCGACCATCTGCAGCGTTTCCAGAATGGATTCGGGCAGTGCCTTGGTGATTCCGGGGTTGTTCAGGAGTTCAGTAAGGAAGTTCATGCGGCCACCTCCACGGCAACGCCCTGGTCGGCGAGATAGTCGGTAACGGCTCTCATGTCAGTGTGGACATCGAGCTGGATGCGCAGCCGGCCGAAGCGGCGGCCCGCGAGGGTCTCCACGGAACCGGCCAGGACGTTGACGTCGGTGTCGAAGCGCCGGGTCAGGGCGGAGAGCACCGGCTCGGTGGCGTTGCCGCCGGTGAGCAGGAGCTCCAGGACCGGACCGGTCGGGTCCCCGGGAAGGATGGGGGTGGCCGGCAGCGGGATGAGCTGCTTCGCCAGCCGGCCGCCCAGGTTCGAGGCGACCTCGTTCAGGGCGCCGTGCTCCGCCACGCGTCCGGCTTCAAGCAGGGAGACGGAGTCGCAGATGCGCTTCACGACGTTCATTTCGTGCGTGATGATCAGCACCGTCAGCCCCAGGCGGTGCGACAAATCAGCGATGAGGTCGAGGATGTCGTCGGTGGTGGCCGGATCCAGTGCGGAGGTGGGCTCGTCGCAGAGCAGGATGTCCGGGTCCGACGCCAGGGCGCGGGCAATGCCCACACGCTGCTTTTGGCCACCGGACAGCTGCGCCGGATAGGCGCCGCCGAAGCTTTCCAGGCCGACCAGGCGCAGCAGGTCGGAAACCTTGTCCTGGATGACCTGTTTCTTGGCGCCGGCCAGTTCGAGGGGGTGGGCAATATTCGCTGCCGCGGTGCGGGAGTCCATCAGGTTTGCGTGCTGGAACACCATGCCGATGCGGCGCCGCGCGGTGCGGATCTCGGAGTCCTTCACCGCTGTCAGTTCCCGGCCGTCGATGGTTACCGAGCCCGACGTCGGCCGGTCCAGCAGCGTGAGGCAACGCACCAGCGTTGACTTGCCGGCGCCGGAGTGCCCGATGATCCCGTGAATGGATCCCTTGGGCACGCTCAGGCTGACGCCGTCGAGCGCGGTGACGTCGCGGTCGCCCTGGCGGTATACCTTGCGCAGGTCGGTAACTGTGATCATTGATCCTCGTGGTCTACGTAGGGGGCCGGCCAGTGGCCGGTTGCCCGCGGCGGATGTGATGGGGCACGTCCGGGGCCGGGCCTGGGGAGGTGTCTGCCAATCCCGTGGCACGAGGCGCCGGGTCCGCAGGAGCGCCCCTGCCACGGGGGTCTCCAGGGCACGCCTGGGGCGCCATCAGCGCCTAACACAGGTGCAAGTATCTCATGCAGAGGGCTCAGGACATGATTCATGCCGATGTATGAAGCAGGCTTCCTTTATGTTGCGTCCTGTGACTCACGGTATTGCCTTCCGGCTGCGTGGATGACCCGTCCTGCCCGGGCGCGGAAGTCAGGCGCGGGCGGGCCAGGAGCCGTCCACCACGGCTGCCGGGTCCTTGCGCCTCAGATAGTCCTGGAAGCTGGCGGCCTGTGCGCCGGCCCAGCCGATCTGCGCCTGGTGCAGCGCTCCGGCGTCGCCGTGCAGCGCGGGATAGCGTCCGGCCATGGCGCGGGCAACGCCCAGCGTGGCCATGACATCCGCCGCAGAGGTGTGGGCGTTCTCGAACCCGACACCGTAGTGCTCGGTCAGGGCGGTGAGAGTGCGCTTGCCGCGGCGGTACCGGTCCACCTGCTTGTCCAGGATGTAGGGGTCGATCACCGGAGCGGGTGCCGGCGCGGTCAGGTTGAAGCGTTCGCATTCCCGGTTCAGGACGGTGAAGTCGTAGCAGGCGTTGAAGGCCAGGACCGGGATGCCGGCGGCAAACATGCCTCCGAGCACGCCGGCGATTTCAGCGGTCACCTCAGGCGCGGGGCGGCCTTCGGCCCGGGCACGCTCGGTGCTGACGCCGTGGATGGCGGCGGCTTCGGCGGGGATGTCCTCCTCGACTGCGGCGAGCCACTCGTGGTGCTGCAGAATCTCCCCCTGTCCATTGACGAGAATGATGGAGGCGGTGACGATGCGTGCGGTGTGCGGATCGCGGCCGGTGGTCTCAAGATCAAAGGCCGCGTGGGGGAGTTCATGCCAGCTGTTCATGAAATAAACGTACCGGCGGGCACCGACAATCGAAGATTCAGGGGTCCGCGCCGTGCGGACTAGGCTGGTGGACATGCGGAATGAGTATGTCGAGGCGGTCCGTTCCGTCACTGCGCTGATCCCGGCAGGGCGGGTCCTCTCGTACGGGGATGTTGCTGAGATCCTGGACTCAGGCGGTCCCCGGCAGGTGGGCGCCGTCCTGTCCCGCAACGGATCCGGCCTGCCCTGGTGGCGGGTGATCCGCGCGGGCGGCGAGCCGCCGCGCTCTCACGAACTCCGGGCCCTGGAACAGTACCGCAGCGAGGGCACACCGCTGTCGGGGACGCCCGACGACGACGGCGGGGGCTACCGCGTGCGGATCGCAGCGGCACGGTGGTTCCCCACGGAAAAGGACTGGACAGTGATCGAGGGCGTCCGGACCGGGCTCGCCGGGCACGGAACGGGAATGTCAGCGGGACGTGATGAAGTAGAGGCATGAGCGTAAAACTGCAACTGGTTGGGCCGTCGGCCGGAACCGCCAAAGCACCGCAGCTGAGCCCGGACCAGCAGGCCATTGTCGACCTGCCCGCCGGCAGCGGCCCGGTCCTGGTCCTGGGTGCTCCCGGCACCGGCAAATCCACGGTCCTGGTGGAGGCGGCAGCCGCGCGGATCAGCCGCGGCCTGGATCCGGCCGGCCTGCTGCTGCTTGCGCCCACCCGCCTGGCAGCGGCAGCCCTGCGCGATTCGCTCTCCGCCAGGTTGCAGGGCACACTCAGCACCTCGCCGGCACGCACCTGGGCCTCATACGCCTTCGACCTGATCCGGCGGGCCAAGGCCGAAGGACGGCTGCCGTACATCACCCGCGCACCGAAGCTGCTCTCCGGCGCCGAGCAGGACGTCATCATCAAGGAGCTCCTGGAAGGACACGGCCAGCAGGGCGTGCCCGCCCTGCCCTGGCCCGATTCCCTTGATCTCGCGCTTCCCACCCGGGGGTTCCGGCAGGAGATCAGGCAGCTTTTCGACCGCATCATCGAATACGGCATCTCCGCCGAAGAAGTGGCCGACCTGGGGCGGCGGCACCGCCGCCCGGACTGGGTTGCCGCCGGGGCGCTCTACGCGGAGTACCGAGACGTCCTGGACATCCGCATGCCGGAGGCCTTCGACCCCTCCGGCATCATCACCACGGCGCTGCAGATCCTGGAATCGGACCCCGAGTTCCTGGCGGCGGAACAGGCCCGCCAGCAGCTGATCCTCGTCGATGACCTGCAGGAGGCCAACCCTGCCATCCACGCCCTGCTGGGACTGCTGGCAGGTGGCCGGGACACACTGGTGACTGCCTGCCCGGACACCGTGGTCCAGGGTTTCCGCGGCGCCCGGCCGGATCTGCTGGGCAAGCTCGGCGACTCGCTGGGGGAAGGCCTGCAGACCTTCGTCCTGTCCGGACCGCACCGGCTCACCGGGTCGGTTGCTTCCGCGTGGCTGCGGACCGCTTCCCGGATCTCCGTGGTCGGGCAGCTTCCCCGTTACCGGGCGGCGGTCCTGCCTGCCGCTGCGGAGCAGGAGACGGGCGGCGAAGATCCAGGCGGCGAAGATCCCAGCGGCGAAGGGACAGCCGCGGGGGAAGCTGCACCTGCCGGCCGTGCCGAGGCGCACGTTGTCGATTCCTCCATGCATGAACTGCGCTACATTGCCCAGCGCATCCTTGAGGCCCAGCTCCTGGACGGACGAAGCCTGGAAGACATCGCCGTGATCGTGCGCACCGGCGGCCAGCTGGCCCGCATCCAGCGCTACCTCAGCGGGCAGGGCATTGATGTGAAGGTTCCCGTCGCGGAAAAAGCGGTGCGGGATGAAGCAGCAGTTCGGCCGCTGCTGGAAGCCTTCGCCATCGTCCTGGATCCGGACCTGCTGACGCCCGAGACCGCGGTCTCGCTGCTCACCTCGCGGATCGGCGGCGCGAGCTCGATCGAACTGCGCCGCCTGCGCCAGTCGCTGCGCCGGGAGGAAATGCGCGGAGGAGGCGGACGCACCAGCGACGCCCTGCTGGTCGAGGCACTGCTCGATCCGCTCTCGCCCAGTGGCCTGGCGCTCGCCGGGCTGTCCTGGGAAGCACGATCGGCGCAGCGCACTGCAGCCATGCTGCGGGCCGGACGCACCGCCGCGGAACAGCCCGGAGCCACCGCTGAAACCGTTCTGTGGGCCCTCTGGTCCGCCTCCGGGTGGTCCAAGAAGTGGGCGGACACCGCCCTCTCCGGCGGCCCCGCCGGTGCCCGCGCCGACCGGGACCTGGATGCGATCATGGCCCTGTTCCAGACCGCTGAACGCTATGTGGACCAGCTGCCCGGTTCCACGCCCGCGCAGTTCCTGGAGTACCTCACCAGTTCCGAGCTGCCCATGGACACCCTCGCCGCACGTGCCCAGCGCCGGGACGCCGTGGAACTGCTCACTCCCGCCAGTGCGGCCGGCCGGGAATGGCCGATGGTGATTGTTGCCGGAGTGCAGGACGGCGTCTGGCCCAACCTGCGCCTGCGCGGTGAGCTGCTGGGCAGCGGGGACCTCGTCGCCGCGATCGAGCACGGCGACGGCTTCGCCAAGCACCGCAGCCCGCAAACGTTGATGCACGCCATCCGGCACGATGAACTCCGCAGCTTCTCCACCGCCGTCTCACGTGCCCGCGAGCTGCTGATCTGCACGGCTGTGTCCTCCGACGATGAGCAGCCGTCGGCGTTCCTGGATTTGGTGGAACCGCTCCCGCCCCAAGCGGTGAAACGGGAACGCACCGAGGTCCTGCGTCCGCTGACGCTGCGCTCCCTCGTGGCGGAACTGCGTGCCTACACCCAGCAGGCCGAGGACAAGCCGGAGCTGGCCGGCGAGGCGGTGCATCATCTGGGCACCATGCTCAACCACCCGGTCCGGGTGCCCGGCGCCGCGCCGTCCGAGTGGTGGGGCCTCTGCGACCTGTCCACCGACGCTCCCGTCATCCCCGAGGAAACCTCCATTCCGGTGTCGCCGTCCAAGGTCGACGCCGTGCTGAAGTCACCGTTGAGCTGGTTCGTGTCCGCCGCGGGCGGTGAACAGGCCACCGACTTCGCCCGGTCGCTGGGCACCTTGGTGCATCAGATCGCCCAGGACCTGCCTGACGCTTCAGGCAGCGAATACGTCCAGGAACTCCAGCGGCGCTGGCCCACCCTGGGGATGAAGGACAACTGGGAAGGCAAGCTGGATTTCCGGCGGGCCGAGACCATGGTGCGCAAGCTCGCCGCGTATGTCATCAGCATGCGCCAGGAAGGGCGGTCCCTGGTGGATGTGGAGCGGGACTTCGCCGCCGAGGTGCCGGTCGAGATCCGCGGGCAGGAACGGACCGCCCTGCTGCGCGGGCAGATCGACCGGCTGGAGATCGACGGCGAGGGTCGGCTGTTCATCGTTGACCTCAAGACCGGCAAGTCCGCTCCCAAGGGGGCCGACCTGGAAAACCATCCACAGCTGGCCGCCTACCAGGAAGCCGTCCGGGAGGGGGCGGTGAACCGCGAAATGCCGGCGCCCGGAAACGCCGACTCCAGCGCTCCGGAGCCGTCCCGGCCCGGAGGCGCCGCCCTGGTCCAGCTGGGCACCACCAGCAAATCGGTGGCCGTGCAGCAGCAGCCGCCGCTGGATCCGGAAGACACCCGCGCCCGGGACATGGTCCGCGAAGCCGCGGCGCTGATGTCCGACTCCACATTCGAGACGGTGCACGATCCCACCCGGGGCAGCTTCGGCGGCCACGGCTGCCGGCTGCCCGAAATCTGCCCGCTGTGCCCCGAAGGAAAGCAGGTCACCGAATGAGTGCCTCCCTGACCGAGACGCTTCCGCCCGAGATTCCCCCGGCTCCGCGCTACTCCGCCCGGGAGCTGGCCGAAATGCTGCACACCGACCCGGCGAATCCCGTGCAGTATCCGACGCCTGATCAGATTGGCATCATCGAGGCGCCCCTGGAGCCGCTGCTGGTCATCGCCGGCGCCGGTTCCGGCAAAACCAAAACCATGGCTGACCGGGTGGTGTGGCTGGTGGCCAACCAACTGGTGCGCCCGGAACAGATCCTCGGCGTGACCTTTACCCGCAAGGCTGCCGGGGAACTCGACAGCCGGATTCGGCAGCGCCTTGACCTGCTGTACCGGGTCCTGGCCAGCGGCACCGCGGATCCCGGCCTCATCCCGCCGGGACTCGAAACCGACGAGGCTGAGGATGCCCGGCTGGATCCCGCCGTTTCCACGTACCACTCCTACGCCAACGGCATCGTCAACGACTACGGGCTGCGCCTGGGCGTGGAGCGCGATTCCGTCATGCTGGGCGGCGCGCAGTCCTGGCAGCTCGCCACAGAAGTGGTTGAGGCGTATGCGGGCGACTTTGAGCACTTCACCGCAGCGAAGTCGACCCTGGTCAACGGGGTCCTGCAAATGGCCGGGGAATGCGCAGAACACCTCACGAGCCCCGCGGAAGTCCGCGAACACCTGACCGCTCACCTCGAGGCCGTCAGCCGGCTGCCGTACCTGGCGGGCAAGCCCAAGGCAGCCACAGCCGCCGTGCAGAAACTCATGGACCGGCTGCGCACCCGGATTTCCGTCACCGAGCTGGTTGAAGCGTACCGGCGCGCAAAGTTCGAACGCCGGCAGCTGGACTTCGGCGACCTGGTGGAAATGGCAGCCACGATCGCCGCCACCATCCCCGAGGCGGTGGAGATGGAGCGGGCCAAGTACAAGGTGGTGCTGCTGGACGAGTTCCAGGACACCTCGCACGCCCAGATGGTGCTCTTCTCCCAGCTGTTCGGAGACGGCCGCGCCGTGACCGCGGTCGGTGATCCGCACCAGTCGATCTACGGCTTCCGCGGCGCCTCGGCCGGCCAGCTGGGCACCTTCCGGGACCAATTTCCGCTGTTCCTCCCGGACGGCTCACGCGCCTTGGCGCCCGTCGCCAACCTCTCCGTCGCCTGGCGCAACTCCACGGCCATCCTGGCCACGGCCAACGCCGTGTCAGCGCCCTTGAACACCGTTGCCCCCTGGCTGTCCAAGCAGCGCCTGCCGCATGTTCCCGAGCTGCAGGCAAAGCCCAAAGCGCCGGTGGGAGAGGTCTACCTCGGGCGCTACCTGGCTGACGTTTCAGTTCCCGCCGCGGACGAGGCCGAAGCCATCCTCGGCGAGGCCGACGCCGTCGCCGACCAGGTGCTGGCGCATCGGAACCGCTGGTTTGAAAAGGACGACGCCGGCCAGCCGCTGCATCCCACTGTGGCGGTCCTGTGCCGCGGCCGCAAACAGTTCGGTCCCATCCGGGAAGCGCTGGAAGCGCGGGGCATCCCGGTGCAGATTGTCGGGCTGGGCGGGCTGCTGTCCACCCCGGAAGTGGTGGATGTGCTGGCGGTGCTCCGGGTGCTCGGCGACCCGGGCCGGTCCGACTCCATGCTGCGGATTCTGGCCGGGGCACGCTGGCGGATTGGTCCGGCGGACCTGATGGCGCTGGCGGACTGGTCCCGGCACCTGGTCCGGGTCCGCGAGCACGCGATGTCCGTCGCCGACGCCGCGGACGTTCACCGGCCGGACGAGCAGCCGGACGGCGCCGACACCGTTGTGGAGGCGGACATGGCCGAGGCCGGGTCGCTGGTCGAAGCCGTCGACTCGCTGCCGCGTCCGGAGTGGGTCTCCAGCGCCGGGCGGTCGCTTTCGGCGGAAGGACTGCGTCGGCTGAAGCTGTTGCGTGACGAGCTGCGGGACCTGCGCAGCTACGTGGGGGAGGACCTCACAACGCTCATCGGCGAAGTCGAGCGGCGCATCCTGCTGGACATCGAGGTGGCCGCGAAACCCGGCGTCTCCATCCACGAGTCCCGCCGCAACCTCGATGCCTTCATCGATGCCGCCGCAACCTTCAGCTCATCTTCCGAACGCGTGGACCTCACGGCCTTCCTGGCCTGGCTGGAGGCGGCCAACGACGAGGAAAACGGACTGCCCGTCACGCAGCTGGAGGCCAGCCGGGAAGCTGTTCAGCTGCTGACCGTCCACGCCTCCAAGGGGCTGGAATGGGACGTCGTGGTGGTGCCCGGCCTGAACGAGGGGCAATTCCCCAATGACCGGGATTCGCGCTGGAGCAGCGGCGAGGGGTCCATTCCCTGGCCGCTGCGCGGAGACGCACCCGACCTGCCGCAGTGGGATTGGGAGCAGGAGGACCAGAAGGGCTGGGTGGACAGCGAAAAGCTCTTCAGCGAGGACGCGCGCGGGCATGCGGAGCGCGAGGAACGCCGCCTCGCCTATGTGGCCTTTACCCGCGCCAAGTTCGTGCTGATCTGCACGTCCAGTGTCTGGGGCGGCGGGCGGTCGAAGCCGACGGCAGTCTCGCGTTATCTCCAGGATCTTTACGAGCTCGGTGCGGCCGGCGCTCCGGGCTTCACCCTCCTCTCCTGGGTCCAGCCCGGCGAGGAAGGCGATTCCAACCCGGCCAACGCCGATGTGCAGCGGCAGAAATGGCCGATTGACCCCTTGGGGAACCGGCGCGCACGGATGCAGGCTGCAGCGGCAGCGGTGATGGACGCGGCGGCGCGCCAGGCCGGGCGGGTCGGCCAGTCGGAGATCGACATCCTGGCCGGGGAGGGACTGCCGGAGGAAGAGGTCCATGAGTCCTCCCCGAGCGTGTTTGAACCCACCCGGTGGGCGCGTGAAGTGGAGCTTGTCCTGGCCCGGCACCGGCCGCCGAACGAGGTGGTGGAGGTTGAATTGCCCGCGCACATCTCTGCCTCGCTGCTGGTGGACCTGAAGGACGACCCTGACGAGGTCACCCGGCAGCTGCGGCGCCCCGTGCCGCGGGAACCGGGAATGGCGGCGCGCAAGGGCACCGCCTTCCATGCCTGGGTGGAGGAATTCTTCGGTTCCAGCGGCATGCTGGACATCGACGAGCACCCCGGGGCAGCCGATGCCTACGTGGACGAGGCCTACCAGCTGGAAGACATGATCGCCACATTCGAGTCTTCGCCGTGGGCCCAGCGCACTCCGGCCTTCATCGAGGTGCCAGTGGAAACCCGGGTGGACGCGGTGGTGGTGCGCGGCCGCATCGACGCCGTCTTCCAGGACGCCGACGGCACCTGGGACCTGATCGACTGGAAGACGGGCGCACCGCCCTCCAAGGACAAGCTGGCGGTCCGAGCGGTGCAGCTGGCGGTATACCGGCTGGCCTGGGCGCGGCTGAAGCGGGTGCCGTTGGAGAAGGTCAACGCCGCGTTCTACTACGTGGCGTCGGACAAACTGATCCGTCCGTTCAATCTCCTCGGCGAGGAGGACCTCGAAGAGATCATCCGGGCGGCCAACTCTTCCTCACAGAAGGCTCAGACGAGGTAGAAGGCTCAGACGAGCCCGGATGAGCCCCGGTCAGAACGGTGCCGCCGTCCCCGTGCGGGGCGGCGGCACCTTTCCGGGGGCACCTTTCCGGCGGCACCTTTCCCAAGTCCGGCGGGCGTAGGTCGACCGGTGCTAGGGGATGGCCCGGCGCAGGGTGCCGTAGGACCCGGCGGCCAGGACCACGCCCCCGAGAAGGAGCCAGCCGGTCAGTGCGAGCGGCGTGAGCCGGACGAACCAGGCTCCCACCTCTGCCCAGGATTGGGTCCAGGTCGCCGCCGCGACGGCCCCCAGCAGGACCAGGGCGAGGCCGATGACCGCCGCCATCAGGCCCGTCATGCGCCAGCGCTTATAGACGGTGGCGAACCAGAAACCGAACATGAACAGGAGGGTCGACAGCGCAAAGTACAGCAGGATCTGCGTGTGCCAGGCGGATTCTGCAATCCACGGCAGGGCGAAGACGTGGGCGTTAATGCCCCAACCGCCGGTGGCTTCCTCCACCAGGCCGAGCAGCCAGTAGAGCACACCCAGTCCAAGCGCCATCACCGCAAAGAGGCCAAGGGTTCCCAGGTAGAAGGAGCGTCGGCTGACGCTCATGGCCTGCGAGAACGGGAAGGTCAGTATTAGTGCCTGCACCCCGATGCTGAGGAAATACCACATGACCGCCTGTCCGGCGAAGGACATCCGAGATGATCCGGTGTCCGGGATGAGCGCCAGGATGGCCAACGCGACCAACGTGGACACAACCAGAATGATGGCGGGGACGCCGAGGTAGATCCATTTGTTGAGCAGCTGCATGCGCGCCACTGCTAGGGCCCGGTTCATTGCAGTACCTCCAGATTCTTGTCATTCTGCTCGGACGGTGGCCCGTAGGCTTCGTTGGCCTTCAGGGTCCGCCGGATAATCAATTGCTGCAGGGACACCGGTGCCAGTTCCAGGCCCAGCTCCCGGGCACGCTCGCGGTCGTCGTCGGACAACGGGGCATCGACCGTGACCGAGGACAGGGCGCCCAGTCCGTCCCGGTGAAGCACCGTCCTGTTGTCCACAAACTGTTCCACCGCCGCGGCCTGGCCGGCGACGGCGAAGGCAGAGCCGG
Source organism: Arthrobacter sp. zg-Y1219 (assembly GCF_030125545.1). Classification (NCBI taxonomy): domain Bacteria; kingdom Bacillati; phylum Actinomycetota; class Actinomycetes; order Micrococcales; family Micrococcaceae; genus Arthrobacter; species Arthrobacter sp. zg-Y1219. The sequence goes on along the minus strand of NZ_JASKLY010000009.1, from coordinate 8,420 downwards.
TGACGGCCTCCACCTCGTCGTCCATGACGATGCGTCCGTGATCGATGACGATGACGTGTTCCAGCAGGTTTGCCACTTCATCAATCAGGTGTGAGGACAGAATGACGGTCCGGGGATGGTCGGCGAAATCTGTCAGCAGCCGGTCGTAAAACAATTGCCGCGCCACGGCATCCAGGCCCAGGTACGGTTCGTCAAAAAAGGTCAGCTCGGCCCGGGAGGCCAGGCCGATGATCACTCCGACCGCTGAGAGCTGGCCGCGGGAGAGTTTCTTAATCCGCTGTTTGCGCGGACTGGGCAGTTGGAAGTCCTCCAGCAGAGTCTGTGCCAGGTCCTTGTCCCAGTGGGGAAAGAACAGTGCCGCCGCGTCCAACGCGTTGCGGATCGTGAAGTCGTCCGGATACTTCTGCGATTCCCGGACGAAGCAGAGCCGTGACAGGACCTGCTCGTTTTCGAACGGGTCGGAGCCGAAGACCCGCACGTCTCCGGAGCTGGCGAATGCCTGTGCGGTGAGGATGGACATCAGCGTGGTCTTGCCTGCGCCGTTACGGCCCAGAAGGCCGTAAATCCGGTTGGCCTGAAGATTCAGGGTCACGTCGTCCAGGGCCAGCTGGTCCCGGTAGCGGCGGGTGAGGCCGCGGGTCTCTATGACGTTCATGGTGCCGGGGTCCCTTCGTGTTCGACGGCACTGCGGTGAATGTGTTCGGTGAGTTCCGCGACGCCGATTCCCAGTTTTCGTGCTTCGTCGGCGACGGGTTGGACATACTGCCGGTAGAACTGTTCACGGCGCTTGTCGAGCACGACAGTGCGGGCTCCCGGGGCCACGAACATCCCGATGCCGCGCCGCTTGTACAGCAGGCCTTCGTCAACCAGCAGGTTGATGCCCTTGGCAGCAGTTGCCGGATTAATCCGGTAGAAAGCGGCGATCTCATTGGTCGAGGGCACCTGGCTCTCTTCGGCCAGCACACCGTCCAGGATGTCCCCTTCAACGCGTTCGGCAACCTGCCAGAAGATGGGGCGGGCGTCATCAAACGCGCTCATGGATTGGGCCTGCAGTTCATGGTGGCCTCGGTTCACGGGCCGGAATCGCAGTGGCAGCCGATGGCGGTCCATTGGTTAGTTGGTGATGTAGCTAACCATAGAACCGGTGCGTGTCCGCCGAAAAGGGGAAAGCGAAAGAATTTTTGCAGGTTTCCGCAGCGGACACGGGCGGGCTTGCGGGGAACCGACGGGCACGGACGGGCCCGCCGTCGTACCGGGCGCCGGCCTTGCCGTGACCGCCGGTACGGCCGCCCCGTGAACGTGACGGGATCCTGCGGCAGCCCGAGCCGTCTGACCAAAGGCCCTCCTGCACGTGTTCCCAGTCTCTGTGGCGGGTGAGCCCTCGCGGGGTCACATCCGCCCCATCAGGCAACAAAGAGTGGGAACCAGTGCGCACCCCGACTGGTGTTCCGCTGTGGACTGCTTTCCGGCGCGGACCGGGCATGCTGGAGCCTGAGGCGGCTCGTCTGCCGGTGCGTTACTTGGCTTTTCCGCGCTGCTTTGACACGGCATTCCGGCCGGCCTTGCCGGCCTTGCCGGCTTTTCCAGCTGTGCCGGGCTGACCGGCTTTGCCCGAGTCAGGCATTCCGGTTGCCCGCGGACCGGGGTTGGGCACCGGACCGGGGCCCGGCTTCGCTGCGGGCGGGGAACCGGCCGGCAGGACAGTAACCCGGGAGACGGGGTCGGTGGGGCCCCCGGCAACGGCGACGCCGGAGCTCTGGCCGACGGGATCCGCAGCCCCCTTCGGCGTGGCACCGGTCTCCGGCTCGACGTCGGCCTGCGGCTCGGCGCCGGCTACGGCTGACGTGCCTGCCGGCTCCGGAGAGGCGGCAGGGGATACGGCAGGAGAGACGGCGGCCGCAGCACCGGAGTCCGGTGAAATGGGCGTCACGCTGACCCGGGTTGACCCGGGGCTGACGGCGGGACCCTTGGACGGGACAGGCAGCGCCGCAGCCAGAGGGACCGAGGCGGCAGAGGCTTGCTCGGCGGACGCGGCGGCTTCGGCGGCGGCCCGCTCCGCGGAAACAGCGGCAGCCTTGGCCGCTGCCGCAGCTTCCGCTTCCTCGACCCTTGCCACAGCGTCCTGTTCCACGATGTCAGCTTCCAGCGTGGCCAGCATTTCCTCGGCCTCGGAGATCATCACCGAGTTTTCCGCAGCAACGCCGCGCACCAGCCACTGCGCCAGGGCGAATTCGGCGGACAGCGCCGCACGGCGGATCAGATGCGGGTCAGGAGTCTCCGGGCGTGCGGCGGTGTAGGCCGCGTGCACCGCGTCGGTGAAGGTGGGGTCGTTCGCGGCGATCAGCCACGCGAAGTCGTCTGCCGGATCGCCGATGCGGAGGTCCGTCCAGCCGGTGACCGCAGTGATGCGCCCGTTGGAGACCAGCAGGTTGTCCTCATGCAGGTCACCGTGCACCACTGAGGGATTGAACCGCCACAGGGTCACGTCCTCCAGGGCATGCTCCCACCGCCGCAGCAGCACCGGGGGGATCTTGCCCGTGGTGGCGGCCTGGTCCAACTCGTTGAGCTTGCGCTGCCGGAATTCATTTGCGGAGTAGCTGGGCAGGTCCGCGTCGTTCACCAGGTTCTGCGGAAGGCTGTGGATGGCGGCCATGGAGCGTCCCACTTCCGTGGGCAGGGCTCCGCCTTCGGCAACCAAGGAGTCGATGTCCCGGGTGGTCCCGGGCAGGTGGGAATAGACGAAGGTGCACAGGTCACCCTGCCGAACGGTTCCCGCCACGTGGGGGAGGGCGAACGGAAGCTCGGCGCGGACCGCGGGCACGAAGGCGCGGAGCACAAGGAGTTCGTTTTCCAGCCTCATGCTGGCATCAACGTGCTTGGGTGAACGAACCCGCCACTGCTTTCCTGCTTCGTCAACCAGTACCGCGGCGTCGAAGTCCGCGGCATCGTCGGGGGAGCCGGCAACGCCGGTGGGGGCCAGCCCGGGGACGGCGGCGCTGGCCATTGCGGCCAATTCCATGGGGGTGCGTTTCACATGTTCAACGGTAGAGGTAGATGTGGCACGAATAACCATAGGCTGGCGGCGAGTCGCGGGATGCGTGAGCAATAACTCACGCCGTGCAGGTAGCCGGGCTCCAACTACAGGTTGGGGGGTGCAAGTCAGTACGGTAGAGACATGAGCAGCCCAGCACCGCTAGCAGTTGTACCCCCTCTTGGAATTTTGCCGCTGGCCCGCACCGCAGTGGACCGCGGTTCGGACCGCCGCGTGGCAGCGGACCTGTTCGAACAGATCCGCGCCAACCCCGCCACCCGCGTCATGTACATGGCTGGCGGGAAGGCACTGATCAACGACACCGAGATGGTGCTTGCCCGGGTCGCGGAGAGCGGCTTCGGGGAGGTCCCCATCTACTTGGGCCGCACCCTGGCCGACGCACAGGAGCCGGCCGGCACCGACGTCGTTCTGGTCACGCTGGCCCGGGAGGATCCCGCGCTGGAGAACGACGGCGCCCGCTGGGCTTCGCTGCGCGACGTCGCCGTCCTGCTCGGCGAGCTCGATACCGCACTCTTCGTGGAAGCCGCTGCCGTCTCCAACTGGCATGCCACCCACACCCACTGCCCGCGCTGCGGCGCTCCCACCCTTCCTGAGCAGGGCGGCTGGGTCCGCCGGTGCACCGAGGACAACAGCCAGCACTTTCCGCGCACCGATCCGGCCATCATCGTGGCCATCACCGACCCCGAGGACCGGCTCCTGCTCGGTTCGGCAGCGGCCTGGAAGGGCAACCGCTACTCCACGCTGGCCGGTTTCGTCGAGCCCGGCGAATCCCTGGAGGGCGCGGTGATCCGCGAGGTCGCCGAGGAATCCGGACTGGTTGTCCACTCGCCGCAGTACCTGGGCTCGCAGCCCTGGCCGTTCCCGTGCTCCCTGATGCTGGGCTTCACCGCCCGGACCGAAGACGCCGCGGCAGCGGTGTCCGACGGCGTCGAAATCTCCGACGTGCGCTGGTTCACCCGGGAAGAGCTGGGGAACGCCGTGGCCAGCGGTGAGATCACGATTGCCGGCGGCATCTCCATCGCCCGGAACCTGATCGAGCGCTGGTACGGAGGCCCGATCGCCGAACCGCAGACCGAGGCCCGGGCATGAGCGAGAACTCCGCTGAAGCACGGATTCTTGCCGGACTCGATGACGAACAGCGGGAAGTGGCCACCTCCCTGACCGGGCCGCTGTGCGTCCTGGCCGGCGCGGGCACCGGCAAGACCCGGGCCATCACGCACCGCATGGCCTACGGCGTGCACACCGGCGTGTACAAGCCGCAGCGCGTGCTGGCGGTGACCTTCACCGCCCGGGCCGCCGCCGAGATGCGCACCCGGCTGCGCGACCTGGGCGCCGGCGGCGTGCAGGCCAAGACCTTCCACGCCGCAGCGCTGAAGCAGTTGCAGTACTTTTGGCCCCAGACGGTCGGCGGCCAGATGCCGGACCTGCTCAGCCACAAGGCCCAGTTCATCGCCGAAGCCGCCCGCCGGCTGCGGCTCTCCACCGACCGCGCCGCCATCCGCGACGTCGCGGCCGAAATCGAGTGGGCCAAGGTTTCCATGCTCACCCCGGAGAGCTACGTGTCGGCGGCCAAGGACCGGGATGCCCCCGCCGGGTTCGACCTCATCACGATTTCCCGCATCTTCCAGGCCTACGAAGACGTCAAGGTGGACCGCAACGTCATCGACTTCGAGGACGTGCTGCTGATCACCGTGGGGATCCTCCAGGAAGATCCCCGCGTGGCCGCGACGGTGCGCGACCAGTACCGGCACTTTGTGGTGGACGAGTACCAGGATGTGTCCCCGCTCCAGCAGCGGCTGCTGGACCTGTGGCTGGGCGGCCGCGACGAGCTGTGCGTGGTGGGCGACTCCAGCCAGACCATCTACTCCTTCACCGGCGCCACCTCCAAGCACCTTTTGGGCTTCCCCTCTCGCTTTCCGGAGGCTCCCATCGTGAAGCTGGTCCGGGACTACCGCTCCACGCCCCAGGTGGTGGGCCTGGCGAACCGGATCCTGGCCGCCCGCACGGCCGAGAGCGAGCGTTCCCGGTTCGCCCCTCCCTGGCCCAAACCGCTGGAACTGATTGCCCAGCGTCCGGCCGGCCCCGAACCGACCTTTACCGAATGCGCCGACGACGACGCCGAGGCCGCCTCCGTGGCCGAGCGCATCAAGGCACTGATCAAGGAGGGCGTGCAGCCCGCCGAGATCGCCATCCTGTTCCGCACCAACGGGCAGTCACAGGCCTACGAGCAGGCCCTGACCTCTGCCGGAATCGGCTACCAGCTGCGCGGCGGCGAGCGGTTCTTTGCCCGGCGCGAGGTGCGTGATGCCATCGCGCAGCTGCGCGCGGCGTCCCGGGCCGTGGGCAACGACCCGGTGCCGCAGCTGGTGCGGGACATCCTGGTGTCCCTGGGCTACAGCCCGGAGGCGCCCGCCGGCGGCGGCGCCGTCCGGGAGAAGTGGGAGTCACTGGCGGCCCTGGTATCCCTGGCCGACGAGCTGCACGCCAGCCGCACCCAGGACCCCGATGCAATCTTCACGCTCATGGATTTCGTTTCCGAGCTCGACGAGCGCGCTGCCTCCCAGCATGCCCCCACCGTGCAGGGCGTCACCCTGGCCTCGCTGCACTCGGCCAAGGGCCTGGAGTGGGACGCAGTGTTCCTCGTCGGCCTGAGCGAGGGCCTGATGCCGATTTCCTTTGCCGACACCCCCGAAGCGGTGGATGAGGAACGGCGGCTGCTCTACGTGGGCATCACCCGCGCCCGGGAGCACCTGCACCTGTCCTGGTCCACGGCGCGGACGCCCGGCGGGCGCGCCAACCGCAAGCCGTCCCGGTTCCTGGACGGCCTCCGCCCGCAGACGGCCCGCGACGCGCAGCGGGCAGTGGCTCCCAAACCCGCGTCGCGGCGCAAGGCCAGCGGCCCCGCCAAGTGCCGGATCTGCGGAACGCTGCTCACCACCGGTGCCGAACGCAAGGTGGGACGCTGCGGGGAATGCCCGGTGACCTATGAGGAAAGCACCTTTGACGCCCTGCGCGAATGGCGCCGGACCACAGCTTCCGAAGCCGGAGTGCCGGCCTTTGTCGTTTTCACTGATTCCACGCTGGTGGCTATCGCCGAGGACCGCCCGCCGTCCCTGAACCGGCTGGCCACCCTCCCCGGTGTTGGTCCCTCCAAACTGGAACGCTACGGTGAAGCCGTCCTGCGGGTCCTGGCGGATAACTAGCCGGCGGTCAGCCCTCCGGTGCTGTCCGCCGAAGCGGCGGACAGCAGAACCGTCAGGATGCCTGCGCGGGGGAGTCTCTTTGCTGCAGACGGCATCCGCAGTCCGGATGGAAGGACAGCCTTTTCAGTCCGGGATAGCCGTCGGCTGCGCGCAGCACCACCACCGCGGACCACGTGGCCGGCTGGACCACGCCGTCCAGGAACGCGAGCACCTGCCCGGCGGCGGCACCGGCGGCGGCAACGGCCCCGGCGGTTTCCTCCCCGGCCGGCGCGGCGTCGATCTGCTGCCGCCCGAGGGCATCTGCCGCGGAATACCAGGTGCTGTCGCCGTCGGCCAGCTGCCGGTCCAGGCACTCCAGACACGGGGTCAGCCCGGGAACAACCAGGGGACCGACGTCGACGCCGGTTTCCTGGACGGTGACCGCGAGATGCGGATGTTCCATCGCCGGAACACCTGCAGTCCGCCCGGCAATGGGCGGGGTGCCCACCCAGACTGACAGGTCCAGGTGCGCCGGCCGCGGTCCGGGATTCAGGGTGTTGGCGGTGAGGACCTGGATCGTGGGATCCAGGCGGTAGATGTGCCGCTTCACTGCCTGCGCCCGCAGCATGCCCTGATCCGTCAACGGATAGCCCGGCCCGACGTCGGCGGGGAGGACGGCGCCCGGATCGGCGAGCATCAGCGTCCCCACCCCCGCTCCGGCCAGGGTCCGGGCCAGCAGTGAGCCGATCCGGCCGAGCCCGTTGATTTCCACCGCAGCCCGGGATCGCCGCCGGACGATCATTGAGCCGTTCACGCGGTACGCGGCCGAGAGCCGGCTGCTGTCGGCGGCCAGCCGTTCCAGGCGCAGTGCCGGAACTGCGGGGTCGCCGGAACCGGCGGTGTCGGGGAAGGGCAGCAGGATGGCGGACAGCGCCTGGGTCAGGGCCCGGGCCCGTTGAGAGGGCACTGAATGACTGCGTGCTGCTGCCGATTCCGTGCCGTCGGGCAGCCCGTCGCGGAGGTCGGCCAGAAAGGCGAGGTCGCTGTCCCGCAGACCGCGCAGGACCAGGGCGTCCGGTCCCAGACCGTACTGCCGGGCCGAAGACGAGAGCGCCAAGACGTGAAGCCCGGGATTGATCCGCATGGGACCTCCTGCAGTGGATAGCCGGTCCGGCAGCAGGCGGGGATGGCCTGTGAGGCCATCTTGGCACGCGCGCCATCCGGGTTGGCAGGTTATCCACAGGGGCCGGGGCACCCCGGCGGCTCGCCTAGGGTTAAGGCATGCCTATAGGAGACGCGCGCCGCTCGAAACACCGTCAGGAACCGGGGCCCGGCACTCTGCCTTCCCCTCTGCCTTCCCCCGTGCCTTCCCCCGTGCCTTCCCCCGTGCCGTCCGCTCTGCCTTCCCCTATGCCTTCCCCCGTGCCCTCGGTGACCAGTACGGGAATTCCGATCGAAGTCCGCCGCTCAGCCAAACGCCGCCGGACGGTGAACGCCGCCTTCCGCGACGGAAAGGCCGTGATTTCGATACCGGGCCACTTCACGAAGACCCAAGAAGCGGAATGGGTCCGGCGGATGGTCACCCGGCTGGAGCAGCGCGCGGCACCGGCGCCGCCGTCCAATCCGCAGGCCCAAGCGGGGGAGCTGGCCGGTCGGGCTGCCGAGCTGTCCCGGCGCTACCTGCACGGAGCGGCGCAGCCGGTGTCGGTACGGTGGGTGACCAACCAGAATTCACGCTGGGGATCGGCCACGCCGGCCCGCGGAACCATCCGGCTTTCCGACAAGCTGCAGGGCATGCCCGCCTGGGTTGTTGACTATGTGCTGCTGCACGAGCTGGCACACCTGATCGAAGCTTCACATTCAGCCGCATTCTGGCGCTTGCTGGAGTCCTACCCGTACACGGAAACCGCCAAGGCCTACCTCCAGGGGGCGGCCTTCGCCAGCTCCCGGGGACTGGAGGGGGCCATGCAGGAAGACCAGGGCGCTGACGAGCCCGTGGTGCCGGATCTTGGCGACGACGCTAGGGGCGACGCCCAAGGACCCAGCTGACGCCGACCATATGCTGATGCCGAAGGACCCCGATTCAGGGACGCCGCTTAACGCAGCGGGGGGGGGGGGGGCCGCCCCGGGCGGGGGGGCGGGGGGGGGGGGGGGGGGGGGGGGGGCGGGGCGGGGGGGGGGGGGGC